>JBPCVV010000212.1:0-52184 GCA_051010195.1 Anderseniella sp.
CCCTTGGCTTCTTTGGCCTTCTCGGCTGGCGCAAAAAACGGATGGCAGCAGCCTAAGGCCAGCAGCCAACTGGAACAGATCTAGCGGGAGTTTCTTCGGGATTGCTCGTGTTTGTTTACTGAGCCAATAGAATCCAATCAATTCTCAGAACCAACTGCTAGCCATGGATCTGGATTGTCATTTGTCCGAGGCACGAGGTGAGTTAATATCAATCTGCAACTGAGCAGTCACCGCCCACGGCCTTCATTGCGGAAACTGCTCACCCCTTATGTTGCCATAGCCCGTCCGTTATCACCGCGGACGGGCTTTTTCATTCGGTAGCTATCTGCCTACTGTCCGCCCTTGGCACTGTCGCCAGACCGAAGTAATTGCCGCCAAATCCCTGTCCCAGTTCTTTACCGAAAGCGGCTGCTTCCAAAATGCCGCCCCAAAGCCCAAGAGCGGAAGTACACACGGCACAAATCTGACGTGCAACCAGTATGTTGACCTTATGTCATGATTGACGTGAACGTTGAACGGTTGAACACTCTTCAACTCAAGTGAGTGGAGAGGGTGTTATTGTCTCTCTGATAGCACCCGAAGAATGGTGCTGCGTTTACTTTTACAGCCAACAGGGAGGCCCAGATGGCTCAAGATACCACCAAGACACAGACAATGGATGTACCCACTACTGCGATGGAGTTTGCAGGACGTTATGGCACAGAGGCCATGCGGACTCTGAGCGAGTGCCAGGGCAAGTATGCTGCATTTATCAACAAGCGCCTGTCGGAAGATTTTGCAATGCCGCAACGGCTGGCAGACTGTATGACACCGATGGAGATTATGGATGTATGGGCGGACTTCTATTCCACTGCAACGAGCCACTATTTCGATCATGCTCGCCATGTGACCGAGGTCGGCACGCAAGCGGCGGAAGAGTTTGTCCGCGAGGCGGGAACTGAGACCGAAGAGTTGTTCAACGCCACTGGAAAAGCACTCAAGTCAGTTAACAACAACACAGTCAATGCTACAAACAAAAGTGGCTCCCGGGCTGCCTGACAATCTACTGCCGTACTCCCCATAATTGACAGGCTGGCGAAATTCCGGCCGGTCAAGCGTTAATGGTTCCGGAGTCTAACCGTATGCCGAGTGATACTGGATCCGGCAGACCATGACGAATGGCTGACAGGTAGCGCACGAGACGCCTGCCTGAGTCCTAGGCATCTGAATTGGCAGAATCCGCGTCAGTGACCCACTCTGGGGCTTGCAGGCGTAATCTGCCTGCCATCTGCCCAAATGGTGCCGCCAGCCTCAAAACCTCACGCCTACACACATGATTTCGCCTGGAACACGTTTCTCAGGTGGTCAGGTACCTGATAGGCGGGTTATTTCTGAAATCCCGCTGTGGGAGGGTGTTTTTCAACAACCAGCAATGTCCGTTTTCGAGGGTAGTGCGGACGTGCGCTGGGCATGGTTGCGATGTCCGCTTATTGATATTCCCCGTATTTGGTGGACGGTTCAGAAGGTGGCATGCTCAGGGTTCCTGGCCGCTAGCTTCTTTCGGCTTGAAGTCTACAGACCCCTCCGGTGGATAGTTGAGAGTGTTTTTCAGCGCCTCACGGTGTGGCTCAGGCATATCGGGAAACGGAAGCTCTCCCGCCTCTCGCCAAGCTTTGACCTGCTCTTCGGCGGCGCTCGCCAGTTCTACTTTTTTTTCATTCTCCTTTGGCTGATAGATGACCTGAGTTGGCACCGCGAGACGTGCTCCGGCTTGTTCAATGATTTCGAGTGTTCGGAAGTAAATGTCCTCGCGAACCGCATGGTACTCCCCCCAGTTAATAGTATCCACATAGGCAGTCAGCTGAATGTCAAGCGAGTGTTCGCCAAAACCGACCAGGCGCAGGCGTGGCCAGTCGACCTTTGGATGGGCGAACAGCATCTCGTTCAGTTTCGCCAGCACGAAACGAAGCTGATCTGTGCCCGTATCCAGCGGGAGACCAAACTTGGTGCGGAGCAGTATATATTTCATGTCGGAGTAGTTGATGAGCTGGTAATCAGCAAATTGGGAATTCGGTACCGAAATGAGATTTCCATCCCACTGGCGAAGGCGGGTGGACCTCAGGCCGATCTCCTCGACGCTGCCAGACACGTCGCCAAACTGGCAGAAGTCGCCGACCCGGACCGGTTTGTCCAGATACAGCGTGACCCCGGCAATCAGGTTCTCAAGTGTCGGGCGAGCGGCCAATGCGCCGGCCAGGCCACCCACGCCCAAACTGCCAAGGACAGCTTCAATTGGCACGCCAAGTTTGTGGGCGCCGGTTGCTAAAAAAATGATGGCAAGGACCCAGGCTGTAACGTCGCAGAATATGGAGATCAGTTGCGCGTTGATCTTCTTCGGGTCGATACTTCTGGACTTGATGATCGCAGTGGCGATCGCCTTGCCGAGGTTCACGATCAGCATGGCGCCGAATAGGTAAGAGATAGCGAAGAGGCTGATGTCGAGAACTTCAAACGCGATACTAACAAGAATGATCTGGTGGGTCAGCAGGTATCGGACAACGTGAGTGAGGCCAATCGCGCCGAGCGCCAATGCGCTGCGTCGCCAATATCGATGATCCCCGTCACGGCTGCGTGAGTAGCGGTGCGCAACTACCAGTGCCAGGGACCAAAAGCCGATAATGACAAAGGTGGCGAGCCACTTCCAGACTGCCTGATCAAAAACCGGCTTTTTCAGCCAGTCCGGCAGGCTCTCAATTGCAGCACGCGGAATCATGGCGCCCGGGGCCACGAAGAAAAGCTCGTACAAACCCTTCATTGCTCCAGGTCGGGGCGTCATCGGGACCGAAAGTGCATAGAGATCCTGACTTCGGTCCAGCGTCGCTGCAGAAAACAGGAATTCGCCCTTTCTTGGTCCCGTTTCGATTTCGACGATAGTAATTTCCGTGTTCGGAATTCGGTAGACGATTGATCCACCGCGCGCTGCGGATCTTAGTGTCTCAACGTCGGGGATCTGGTCGTATTGAGGCAGCACGACGTGATCCAGAACTTCATTCAGCTGGATTGCGCTCGCTATTGAACGTCTTGCGGCTGTTGCGGCAGGCAACTGGCTGGTGTCAAGGCAGCGAAGTGCCCGGGATTCTGAATGACTTACTTTTGGAACAGGAACCGTCGGGGATTCGTAAAACGCGCGGTAGGCCGCTTCCATGTTGTCTCGAAAAGTCTTCAACGTGGCAGCAGGACTGGATGTATCCGGTGGTGACAACGGGTTAAGCCCCGATTCAGCCGTCAGTCCTGCCCCAGCGGCACCAAGCGCGCAAAGTAATAAGATCACACGCAAGAAGACCCTCCAGGGCCATAATTTCTGATTTGAGCAGTCGCCGATCTCAGACATCATCACCTCCACTGTCTCCGTCCACCCCAACAATGGACCATTCAATCCATTTGGGATATGCAGGTAAATAACTGTGCCACAACAGCGGTCCTTTGTTTGTTGTTGACACTAAGCAGACTCTTTGCGATCGGCTGCAATGAGTCCGCTTATGACCCGAAACGGACATCGGTGAACTCAGAAAAGGATCTATGCACCCAGAGCATCCCACGTGCGTAAAGATTAATGCAGTGACAGACTTGCGAGACGCTTGTATCTGGACCATGGCGCTACCAATTAAGTAAACACAATTTGTAGGTCTCAACAGGCAAATCCTTAGTTGAGATGTTCTCAAGAACGAGCAAAACGATAAAGGGCAGGCATCTGCACTTTGTCGGGACAACGAGAAACTCCAAGGAGAAGCGTAAATGAATTTCCGTCCTCTGCACGACCGTGTGGTCGTTCGCCGGATTGAGGAAGATACCAAAACTGCAGGTGGTATCATCATTCCTGAAACCGCACAGGAAAAACCCATGCAGGGTGAAGTTGTCGCCGTAGGCGCAGGCGCGCGTGACGACACCGGCAAGCTGATCGCTCCAGACGTCAAGGCTGGTGACCAGGTGTTGTTCGGCAAATGGTCGGGTACTGAAGTCAAGATTGACGGCAACGATCTGCTGATCATGAAGGAAAGCGACATCATGGGCGTACTAGACAGCAAGACGACCGTCAAAAAGGCCGCCTGAACTTCATCACATTTGGCATCAGTAAGGTAGCTACTCAAACAACAATATAAAGGAATATTACTATGGCTGCTAAAACAGTAAAGTTTGGCACCGACGCTCGCGAACGGATGATGCATGGCATCGACACTCTCGCCAATGCCGTGCGGGTAACGCTCGGTCCTAAGGGCCGCAATGTGGTGCTTGACAAATCGTTTGGCGCACCGCGCATCACCAAGGATGGCGTGACCGTCGCCAAGGAAATCGAACTGGAGGACCATTTCGAGAACATGGGCGCACAGATGGTGCGTGAAGTGGCCTCCAAGACAGCTGACCTGGCCGGAGACGGTACAACGACTGCGACTGTCCTCGCGCAAGCAATTGTGCATGGCGGTGCCAAGTCGGTTGCAGCTGGCATGAACCCAATGGACCTGAAGCGCGGCGTTGACATGGCTGTTGCTGCTGCCATTGCAGACCTTACCAAGCGCTCCAAGAAGATCAAGACATCTGAAGAAGTTGCCCAGGTCGGCACAATCTCTGCCAATGGCGAGAGCGAAATTGGCGACATGATCGCCAAGGCCATGCAGAAAGTCGGCAACGAAGGCGTTATAACGGTTGAAGAAGCAAAAACCGCTGAGAGCGAGCTGGAAGTGGTTGAAGGGATGCAATTCGATCGCGGCTACCTGTCTCCCTACTTCATCACCAATGCAGACAAGATGGTCACCGAAATGGAAGATCCCTACATCCTGCTGCACGAAAAGAAGCTGGCCAACCTGCAGGCCATCCTGCCGCTGCTGGAAGCCACTGTTCAGTCTTCCCGTCCGCTGCTGATCATTGCAGAAGACGTTGAAGGCGAAGCACTGGCAACGCTGGTGGTCAACAAGCTGCGTGGCGGCCTCAAGGTCGCTGCCGTCAAGGCACCCGGCTTCGGCGACCGCCGCAAGGCAATGCTGGAAGATATCGCAGTTCTCACCGGCGGCCAGGTCATCTCCGAAGACCTCGGCATCAAGCTGGAAAACGTCACCCTCGACATGCTGGGCCGCGCCAAGCGCGTTTCCATCGACAAGGAAAACACAACCATCGTCGACGGTTCCGGCAAGAAGGGCGACATCGAAGCCCGCTGTAACCAGATCCGCCGCCAGGTTGAAGACACCACGTCCGACTACGACCGCGAGAAGCTGCAGGAACGCCTGGCGAAACTGGCCGGTGGTGTTGCCGTGCTCAAGGTCGGCGGCGTGACCGAGATTGAAGTGAAAGAACGCAAGGATCGCGTTGATGATGCCCTGAACGCCACCCGCGCTGCGGTGGAAGAAGGCATTGTTCCCGGTGGTGGCGTGGCGCTGCTGCGTGCCAAAAAGGCTGCCGAGAAGGTCACCGACGACAACCCGGACATCATGGCCGGCATCAAGATTGTGTCAAAGGCGCTCGAGTCCCCGATCCGCCAGATTGCAACCAACGCAGGTGTCGAAGGCTCCATCGTTGTCGGCAAGGTGCTGGAAAAGTCCGGCAACTTCGGTTTCAACGCGCAGACTGAAAACTATTGCGACATGGTTGCCGAAGGCATCATGGACCCGACCAAGGTGGTTCGCATCGCCCTGCAGGACGCAGCTTCCGTTGCTGCCCTGCTGATCACCACCGAAGCCATGGTTGCCGAAGCACCGAAGAAAGACAATGGCGCCGGCGCCATGCCTCCAATGCCGGGTGGCGGCGGCATGGGCGGAATGGGTGGCATGGACTTCTAAGTTCGCTGCCATAACCAGGAAATGCGAAACCGCGGACCGCAAGGCCCGCGGTTTTTTTACGTCTTGAACGGGCGGGGGTTGCCACACGACATGACTGTTGAATGGCAACACCAGCGCACCGCGCGGACCCCGGTAAAATGCCAGGTCCGCATCAGGGCGAGGATTTCGCGTGGCGCGGCAGAGCGCACCTGCCGGAACGCCAATTGCAAACTGCGCGGCGATACGCCAATGGCCTCAGCGACCCTGGACACTGTCAGCGGTTCAGCGGTTCAGCGGTTCAGCGGTTCAGCGAGGAAACAACCCGTTGAAACCGGCCTTATGTACATGTTGTTGCCGGCACGGTGAGGTTCCGGGTTAGCAAGCGGCATGTCGAACCGGGCATTCGGCACAGTTGGCAAATCGGGCAAGGTGATACAAAAACGTCACAATAAATCCACTTACCAACCGGTCTCGAATATGCTACGCCCCGCGCTCGCCAATTGTCAGACGTTTTCTGAACGACCCCGGTACTCCCGACTAGCCCAGTGATGCGCCGACAATATCAAAGCGAAACGACCGGCCTGTCCGCCTGCACAACGCGGTGCGGGGGCCACATGAGCATTGAACAAGGAAATACGATCAATGACTATCGGTACCGTAAAATTCTTCAACACCACCAAGGGGTTTGGCTTTATCGAGCCTGAAGATGGGTCCAAGGACGCCTTCGTCCACATTTCCGCGGTAGAGCGCGCCGGCATGTCCACGCTGAACGAAGGCCAGAAGGTCGAGTTCGAACTGGTTACCGACCGCAAGTCCGGCAAAATGTCTGCTGACAACCTCAAAGCTGTTTAAGTCCAAAGCTTAAAGTGAGTTTGAGCCGGTTCGTCGGGACATCCTGACGAGCCGGTTTTTTTGATTGCAAATGTTCATGTTTTGATCTTTTTAAATCACAGAATCGCGGTATGCTGGTCAAATGGACTTTTCACAAACAGCTATTCTGGTCGGACAGACAGCCGTAACATGGGGTCATCTGGCCCTGTGCGCGGTCATCCTGGCGCTGGTTTTACTGGCCGCCGCGGTGATTTTGGCCTGGCGTGCTGCCAGTGGCGGCGGGCAGCAATCGATAGACGCCATGCGCCGGGCGGCCGAGCTTGAAACGAAACTGGCTGAAATGTCGGGGCAACTGCGTGGCCTGGCGGAACATTCCGCCTCGACACAGGCGCATCTGACACAAACGCTGGACACCCGGCTTGACCAGGTGTCGCAGCGGCTTGGCGCCGGCTTGACCGAGAGCAGCCAGCGCACCACCCAGTCACTGCAGAAACTCAATGAACGGCTGGCGGTAATAGACACGGCACAGGCCAACCTGACCAATCTGTCTTCGGAAATGCTGACACTGCGCGACATCCTGGCCAACAAGCAATCACGTGGTGCCTACGGTCAGGCCAGGATGGAAGCCATCATCCGTGACGGCCTGCACGCAACTGCCTATTCGTTCCAGACCACACTGTCGAACGGCACCCGGCCTGACTGCCTTATCCGCCTGCCAGAAAACGACATCTCGGTGGTGGTGGACGCAAAATTTCCGCTGGAGGGCTTCAATGCCCTGAAACAGGCCGGATCGGACGAAGATCTCAAGCCGTACCAGCAGCGCTTCAGGGCCGATGTGCTGAAGCATATCAAGGACATTTCGGAAAAATACCTCATCAAGGGCGAAACCCACGAGACCGCCATCATGTTCGTGCCGTCGGAGTCGATCTATGCCGATTTGCATGAAAACTTTGAAGACATCATCCAGCGCGCCCACCGCCAGCACGTGATCATAGCCTCGCCCAATGTGCTGATGTTGCTGGTGCAGACCATGCAGGCCGTGTTCAAGGACGCACGCATGCGCGAACAGGCCGTGGTTATTCAGACCGAAGTGGTGCGGCTGATGGAAGATGTCGGGCGCATGCATGACCGGGTGCTGGATTTGCAACGCCATTTCGGCCAGGCAGGAAAAGACATCGAAAAAATTGTCATTTCATCCGACAAGATCACCAGGCGCGGCGCCAAGATCGAGCAGGTCGAGTTTCCCGACAAGGCACAACGTGATGGCGATAACTCGCCACCACGTCTTGTTGTCGGTGAATAGAGCCTGTCAGCCCGCAGGTCTTACTTGGACAGGTAAATTGCCTTCGCGATCTGCTGCTGGATTTCCTCGAACGCCCTTGTCAGGTCATTGGAGTTTTCCGCCTTGAAGAAGTGCTTGTCCGGATCGGTAGAACAATTGCGCAGGCGGTTTTCCGTTGCATTGTCATCGAGGGCAAACGCGATGGTGATGACCGTGATCTGGTTTGCGGACTTGATGTTGGAACACAGCTTGGTGAGGTTGCTTTCACCATCGAAACGGTCCCTGGATCCGCCAGGGCCGAACGCCGGGGTTGTCTGTTTGCCATCGGTCAGCACAACGATGAATTTCTTGTTTTCATCATCGCCGTGGCTGCGTGCGGCGTACGGCGCTGCCGGCTCCAGCAGGTGCCAGCCAAATTCAACACCGAGCGAGATGTTGGTATAGCCATACGGCTCCATGGCCTGAAGTTGGCTCACGATCGCCGAATGGTCTGACGACAGTTCACGCACCTCAAGATTGTTGGCGAGATAACCGTTGCCGTTGTGCTTGTAGCCATCGCAGTGGTAGTTGGCCTGGCCATTGTAGCCACCCCAATTGGTTGGTTTCGCCTGGCCCCATTTCGACGCGTTGGAGCCGCCCGGCGTGGCAGAAGTGGTGTTGTGAGGGTATTGCCTGTCATAGGTACACCCGGTCCAGCTGGCACCGCCGGCACCGACAACATAGCTGGCAGGCAGTGTCGCATACACATTGTGCGAGAACGGAACCAGGCCGAATTCGACTTCTGGATTGTTGCCGTTGTTGGTCAGGCCATTGACCATGTCGATGGCCGCCTTGCGCATGGTGACATATTTCTGCTGGCCTGCGGAATATCTCTCCATCGATGACGAATAGTCCAGCACAAGGGCAATTTCAGCCCGCGCTGGCAGGTTGATCCTGACAGTTGAGCTGGCGCCGACGTCGAACTTGTTGAAGCCGCCAATGCGCAGCAGCGTGGTCGGCAGGCCGCCATTGTATGAAACCGTGAGACTGTCGTCATCAATTTCCACCTGCGGCGCACCATCCAGCTTGTCGGCAAAGCCGTCCGTGAAGTTGGCTTCAAAGGTTTCAAGTGCGATTTTGCGGCGGGCGGCATCGGACGTGCCGGGCTTGGCGGCAGCACCGGCCAGTGCACTTGCATCAAGCGATGCCTGAACTTCGGCACGCGCCGCATCCACCCGGAAAAAGTCGACCGCAGCCCCTGCTGCAAGAAACATTGGAACCGCTGCAAGCCCGGCCAGCAATGCCACTGCCCCCTGAGTATCGCGGGAAAAGCCAATGGCAAGTTGCCGAATGGCGGTTGTAGTCTTGTTAAAGCCGAGTTTCATGCCGTCACTCCCTCTGCTGTTCGCATTACCGGATTCCAGAACCGGCACATGTGAGAATCTATTGGCAACAACACAGCAAGCTTCGGGCCAAACGTGCCAAAAGCGGCGCCTGACCCGTCGGAATTGGGGGGAGTACGGTTTAAACGGTTGGTTAACCGTGTCACATTTTGCAGAGTTTTGCGCGGAAAACAGTCAAGACGCGCAGTTTACAGCGATCGTCGAGCCTTGACGGCCGCAGCCAGGGTGCCCTCGTCAAGATAATCCAGTTCACCACCAACCGGCACACCGTGTGCCAATCTGGTCACCTTCACATCCGTTGCTGCCAGCTGGTCCACGATGTAGTGGGCCGTGGTCTGGCCATCCACGGTGGCATTGACGGCGATCATCACCTCTTTCACACCACCGGTCGTTACCCGTTCCACCAATTCGGCAATGCCAAGGTCTTCTGGTCTGATGCCGTCAATGGCCGACAGTGTTCCGCCAAGCACGTGATACACGCCTGGAATTGCCGCCGCACGTTCAAGAGCCCAAAGGTCAGCAACCTCTTCAACCACACAAATCTGGGTGGTGTCGCGGCGCGGGTCAGAACACAAGGTACACGGATTAACCACATCGACGTTTCCGCACACGCCGCACTCGGAAACCTTGTCCAGCACATCGGCGAGTGCCGCACCAAGCGGCTGTAGCAGCTGTTCCCGGTTCTTGACCAGATGCAGCGCGGCACGCCGGGCAGAGCGTGGCCCCAGACCCGGCAGGCGCGACAACAGCTGGATGAGGCGCTCTATTTCAACGCCGACAACATTTCGCTTCATGATGGTACCTGGCCGGAGGAACCGCAGGCTTTGTTCCCGGCGCTGGATGTCGCCTCGACCGACATTGCAGCCATCACATTCCCGGTATATTGAAGCCGGGCGGCAATGCCATGCCGCCGGTAACATCCTTCATCTGGTCGGCAACCAGCTGGTCCACCTTGGCCCTGGCCTCGTTGTAGGCAGCCATCAGCAGATCTTCGAGGATTTCCTTCTCGTCCGGCTTCATCAGGCTGTCGTCGACCTCAATCGACTGCATCAAATTCTTGCCGTTCAATGTTACCTTGACCAGGCCGGCTCCGGCTTGTCCAGTCACGGTCATTTCGTCCAGGCGGGCCTGCATGTCGGCCATCTTGGTCTGCATTTCCTGGACTTGTTTCATCATATTGCCGATATTTTTCATTGGGCCTTCACCTCACACATGCCGGGTTGAACGTATCACTAAGTCTCAGTCAGCTGGATCTTCAGGTACCACGCCATCAAAGCCGGCCTGTTCGTCGACAGGTGGCGACGTTCCGGCTCTCAGGTCGCGCACTTCCATGATTTCAGCGCGCGGAAATCCCTTCAGCACCGCCTGCACGTCTTCGCTTTCGCGGGCCCTGCGGAACAGATCATCGCGGCGTTCACGCTTTTGATCCGCAATCGTCTGGCCGGGAGACTGGGATGTGGATACCGAAACAATCCAGCGATTGCCCGTCCACGCCTCAAGACGGCGGGACAGCTCGTTGGCAATGCCTGCCGGGGCATCGGGCAACAGCGACAGCTCAATGCGGCCGGCACCGAGCGACACAGGCAGCACATGACGTTCCAGCTCACGTACCAGCTTCACATCGCGCTTGCTGGACACATAGGCTACCAGTTCGTCAAACGAGGCAAATTCGGCCGGTTGTGGCAGCGGTTCTGTTGCAGCACTGTCGTCGTTGGACGGCGCCGGGTTGAGTTGTGCCGCCGCCATCACCGGTGCATGGGCAGCCGGCGGTGTGCCGGCAGCCTGTGCCGGCGCGGGCGATGCCGCAACCGGCGCTTGCGCAGCAGTGCCGGTGCTGGATGACGGCGCTGAATCCTGCACCACCGGTGCGGTTTTTCCGGGATCGGCTCCGCGTACGATGCGAGCCAGTTCCTCAGGTGACGGCATGTCTGCAACATGCGCCATGCGGATCAGCAGCATCTCCGCTGCCATCAGGGCATTGCCGGCCCGCGAAACCTCTTCCATGCCCTTGAGCAGCATCTGCCAGTTGCGGGCCAGCACCGGCATGGCGAGTTTGTCGGCAAACTCGGTGCCCTTTGTCCGTTCAGCCTGGGAAACAGCGGCATCATCTGCTGATTTCGGTGACACTTTCAACTTGGTGACCCAGTGCACAAAACCGGCCAGGTCAGCCATGATGACTTCCGGGTCCGCACCCAGATTATGCTGCGCCTCCAGTTCATCGATGGCGGCTGCCGCATCACCGCGCATGACCGCTTCAAACAGGTCAATTATACGGGCACGGTCAGACAGGCCGAGCATGGACTGTACATCGTCCGCCCGGACATGGTCTGTTCCGTAGGCAATCGCCTGATCGAGCAGGGACAGGCCATCACGGACTGAGCCTTCCGCAGCGCGGGCAATCATTCCCAATGCTTCGGTCTCGGCCTCGACGCCTTCCAGCTCACAAATGCGCTGGAAATGCTCAATCAGCAGCCCGGCCTCAAGACGGCGCAAATCGAAACGCTGACATCGCGACAACACAGTCACGGGAACTTTTCGTATTTCGGTCGTCGCAAAAATGAACTTCACATGCGGCGGTGGCTCCTCAAGGGTCTTCAACAGGGCATTGAAGGCCGCGGTAGACAGCATGTGCACTTCGTCAATGATATAGACCTTGTAGCGCGCCGACGCCGGCTTGTACTTCACCGCATCATTGATTTCGCGGACATTGTCGACCCCGGTATGCGACGCAGCATCCATCTCGATCACGTCCACATGGCGTGATTCCAGTATGGCGTCGCAGTGCTCGCCTTTCCGCGACAGGTCAACGGTGGGACCGGTATCCTCGCCGCCTGTCTGAAAATTCAGCGCCCGCGCAACAAGCCGCGCGGTGGTCGTCTTGCCGACGCCGCGAACGCCGGTCAGCATGTAGGCCTGGGCGATGCGACCAGATGCGAATGCATTGGTGAGCGTACGCACCATCGCATCCTGACCGATCAGATCCTCAAAGGTCTGCGGGCGATATTTTCGCGCCAGCACCCGATAGGGTGAGTTGGGGTTGGTCGTATTTTCTTCTGTTTCAGACATGGCCCCGTGCGGATCAACTCCAGATGCAAACTCCATGCAGCCAGGTGGTCCGTATCGGCCTTCTTCCAGAAACTTGCCGGTTTGCCAGCTTTGAGCCGCTTATCAAGTGGGAGGCTGGACGGGCAACCCGAACCAAACTCACTAGGGCTGCTTCCTTCCGGACCTGACCCGGTTGGCGAGCGATGCGTCTGCTGCCAACCTCCCACCCCTTATATCGGACGGATTGAGGCGCGATGCAAGAGGTCAGGTCCCATGAAACAATCCGATGCTATTCGGCAAGGGTCTTGCCAGTGATGCGGGTGCATGTCACACCCGGACCAGTTGCGGGAAATATCGACCAATCAATTCGTTCAACACCACACAGGCTTTGAAAGTGACCCGAACCCAACCGGCATTCATGGATGGCAAACTTGACCGTTTGTCCGGCCATCGCAGCGAGACGGGATGGTACTCGCAAAAGCTCAATGCGCCGGACACCAGGATTGCGGTGTTTACCGCCGACAGGCTGATGGTTCACGCCGGACCGCCGGGCAGCGGCGGCATGCAGTGGCACTCAAACAGCGACCTGCCGGCACTTGCAGACGGGACGGAACCGGTCTTCCTGGGCATTGATAGCGAAGGGGTCAATCACTTTGCCGCGCAGGCCGCCGACAATGAGCTTGAACCGGCAGACGGCATGGTCGCGCTTGACCTCAGATCCATCGCACTGCAGGGATTGGTCAGCGATGAAAATCTCGGGGTCGCAGCGCAGGCACGCGCACTTTTGCAATGGCACCTGCGCCACCGGTTCTGTTCGAATTGCGGTGCATCCACGCGTCCTGACGACGCCGGATACAAACGCGTGTGCGACACCTGCTCGGGGGAACATTTTCCGCGCACCGACCCGG
Source organism: Anderseniella sp. (assembly GCA_051010195.1). Classification (GTDB taxonomy): domain Bacteria; phylum Pseudomonadota; class Alphaproteobacteria; order Rhizobiales; family Aestuariivirgaceae; genus Anderseniella. Next base: position 13,235 of record JBPCVV010000212.1, read on the forward strand.
TGGCGATTATCGCCATTACCAAAGGCCAATCCATGCTGCTGGGCCGCTCGGCCCGGTTTGCCAGCGGCATGTACTCGACACTGGCCGGTTTTGTGGAACCCGGCGAGACGGCGGAGGATGCGGCACGTCGCGAGGTATTCGAGGAGTCCGGTATACGCGTCGGCGAGGTGCGGTACGTGATGAGCCAGCCATGGCCGTTCCCGGCCAACCTGATGCTGGGCATGGCCGGCGAGGCGACCAGCGAGGACATCACCATCGATCCGGATGAGCTTGACGATGCACGCTGGTTCAGTTTCGACGAGATCCGCGCCATGGGCAATGGCGGCCATCCTGAGGGTTTGCAATTGCCACCGGATATTTCGATCGCCCATCATCTGATCAGGCAGATACTGGGCGACTAGAGCCTAAAATCCGGGATCTTGCGTCACGCGGTGGTGTCCATTTCTTCGCGCCGTTTGGCCAGTTCCAGACGGTGCGGTGAACCTTTGTATACACCCAGCACGCGAAGCGACTTGGTGAAGAAATCCAACTCCTCGAGCGCCAGGCGAACCGGCCTGTCCTGCGGATGGCCTTCAATATCGGCATAGAACTGCGCCACGTTGAATGACCCGTCCACGTAGGATTCCAGCTTGATCATGTTGACACCGTTGGTGGCAAAACCGCCCATGGCCTTGTACAAGGCAGCCGGCACATTGCGCACGGTGAAGATGAACGAGGTAATGACCGGCGCCTCTTCCGGTGCCGCATCATCGGGCTCCGCAGACATAATGACAAACCGGGTGGTGTTGTGATCTTCATCTTCAATGTCAGCCCGCATGACCTCCAGGCCGTAAATCTCAGCGGCCTTTTTTGAGGCAATCACGGCCGTTGAGCGGTCTCCGGACTGGGCAAGGGCAGCGGCGGCACCGGCAGTGTCAACCGCGGCAACCGCCTCCAGCCCCATCTCCGCGGTATGCCGGCGGCACTGGCCCAGCGCATGGGTGTGAGACGTGACCCGCTTCAACTGTTCAGGCTTTGTGCCGGGCAATACCAGCAACTGGTGCCTGACGCGCAGGAAATGCTCGCCGGTGATAAACAGGTCAGAGGCCGGCATCAGATGGTGAATATCAGCCACACGGCCGGCAACCGTGTTGTCGATCGGTATCATGGCAAGGGCCGCCTCACCGGAAGCGACCGCGGCAAATGCATCTTCGAACGTGCGGCAGGCAAGCGGTTCATGGTCCGGGAAGGCTTCTGTACAGGCCTGGTGTGAGTTGGCTCCCGGTTCGCCCTGATAGGCAATCTTGTGGCTGTCAGCCGACATGTCAAAAACCTTCTTCGTCAATCTGTTGTGATGTGCTGCTGGACGGCAGCGCGGCATAAGGACACTTTGCGCCTTATAAGTGTTGCGCGCGCGTATAGAAACAACTAGTTTCCGCGCGCAGTTGGAAGGGGTAAAGTCGTCGGGTGACTGCATCCGATGTCACAGAAGATGGTTGTGAGGGCTAACATGTTCGGAATGGACACAATGACTATCAACAAGATCGCCGGCGCCGGTTTGGGTGCTGTGCTGCTTGTGATGGGACTGAATATCGTAGCAAGCGGCATTTTTCATGCCAAAACGCCGGAAAAGACGGCGATTGCCATTGAGCTGCCGGAAGCAGAAGGAACCGATACTGCTGCTGAAGCGGAGGCGCCGAAGGTTTCGCTCGCCAGCCTGTTGGCAACTGCCGATGCGGCCAAGGGCGAAAGCGCATTCAAGGCGTGCAAAGCCTGTCATACGGTGGAAGATGGCGGCAAGAACAAGGTTGGCCCCAACCTGTATGGCATAGTCAATCAAGCGGTCGGCGCCCGCGACGGATTTGGTTATTCTGACGCGCTAAAGGCAAAATCATCCGAGACGTGGACATTTGAAAACCTGAACACCTATCTCACCAAGCCGAAAGACTGGGCGCCCGGCACCAAGATGAGCTACGGCGGCATGAAGGGTGATGCCAAGCGCGCCAACCTTCTGGCCTATCTGCGCACATTGTCTGCAAACCCTGCCGAACTTCCCGTGGATGCGCCAGCTTCGACAGAAGAGCCAAAAGCGGAAGAAGCTGCGGCGGAACAATCCAGCCAGACTGAAACGGCAACCGAACAGCCAGCGGCAACAGAGCCTTCATCCGAACAGCCGAAAGAGTAGTTCGGCCGGCGAAAAGGCCTCAAGCGTTCACGAGATGATTACGAAGATTTCACACCGGCAGCCCGCTGCCGGTGTATTATTTTGCGCGTTGAGCCCATAGAATTCACATTTATGACGTGACGCAATTGATTGTGAATGTTGACCCGAACAGGAGCCGACCTTGATAGATCGCAGAACCCTACTTCAGCTTACCGCCGCCGCAGGCGCTGCCGGCCTGCCGTTTTCAACGCACACTGCCGCTCGCGCCCAGGCAGATGAATGGCGGCACGGGCTGTCCCTGTTCGGCGATCTCAAATACCCTGCCGGTTTTGAAAAGTTCGACTATGTGAATGTTGACGCGCCGAAAGGCGGGCGGGCCAGACAGTTCTCGGTCGGCACATTTGACAGTCTCAACCCCTATACCTTCAAGGGCAATGCGACCAGTGTGATCGGGTTGACAATAGACAGCCTGATGACGTCATCACTTGACGAAGCCGGTTCGGAATACGGACTGATTGCTGAAACTGTACAGATGCCGGATGACTTTTCTTCCGTCACATTCAAGCTGCGCGCGGAAGCGAAATTCCATGATGGATCGCCGGTTACACCGGAAGATGTGATCTGGTCGATGACCGAACTGAAGAAGGCGCACCCGGCGTACAATTTCTATTACAAGAACGTATTGTCCGGTGAGAAAACCGGGGACCGGGAAGTGACCTTCAAGTTTTCCGAAAGCGGAAATCGCGAACTACCGCAGATCGTTGGCCAACTGCCGGTGCTGTCGAAAGCCTGGTGGACCGGCAAGAACGACAAGGGCGAAACCCGCAATCTCTCGGAGACGACCCTGGAAACACCGTTGGGCAATGGCGCCTACAAGGTGGCCAGTGTGAAGCCGGGGCGATCGATTACGCTGAAACGGGCCGATGACTACTGGGGCAAGGATCTGCCGGTAAACCGCGGGCAGAACAATTTCGACGAGATTGTCACCATCTACTATCGCGACAGCACCGTTGCGCTGGAGGCGTTCAAGGGCGACGAGTATGACTTCCGGGTGGAAAACTCCTCGAAGGACTGGGCAACGGCTTATAATTTTCCGGCCGTGAAAAGAGGCGATGTGATCAAGGAAGAGATCACGCTGAAAAACTCGCAAGGCATGCAGAGCTTCGCCATCAATACCCGCAGGGAAAAGTTTGCAGATGCCCGTGTGCGCAGGGCACTCAACCTGGCCTTCGACTTTGAATGGGCAAATGAAAACCTGTTCTTTGGCCAGTATGTGCGCACCAGCAGCTTTTTTTCCAATTCCGAACTGGCGGCAACAGGCAAACCAGGTGCGGCTGAACTGGCCTTGCTGGAACCCCTGAAGGACAAGCTGCCGCCGGAAGTGTTCACGACCGAGTACACCAATCCGGTCTATGGCTCGCAAAAAAACAAGCGCGCCAACCTGCGTTCTGCCGCCAAACTGCTGCAGGAAGCGGGTTGGAAAGTTGATAACAAAGGGGTATTGCGCAACGCCAAGGGCGAAGCATTTTCCATCGAGTTCCTGCTGGTGTCTCCGCTGTTTGAGCGCATCGTGCTACCTTACGTGCAACAGCTGAAACTGCTCGGCATCCAGACCAGGGTGCGTACAGTCGATGACAGCCAGTATACCAGGCGCGTCCAGACCTTTGACTTTGACATCATTGTCGGCAGTTGGGGGCAATCGCTGTCACCCGGCAATGAGCAGCGGGATTTCTGGGGTTCGGCGTCCGCCGACCGCGATGGCAGCCGTAACGTTGTCGGCATCAAGGACGAAGCCATAGACCAATTGATCGACAAGGTGATTTTCGCCAAGGACAGGGCCGGGCTTGTGGCTGCCACCAAGGCGTTGGACCGGGCCCTGCTTTGGAACCATTATGTCGTGCCCATGTGGCATATTCCTTATCAGCGCGTGGCCCACTGGAACCGCTTCGGCAAACCGGATGTCCAACCGGATCATTCACTCGGCTTTCCCTCGATCTGGTGGTATGACGAGACAAAAGCCGCGAAGGTAAAATCCTGATGCGCGCCGTTATTGTCGGAGCGCTGAGCGCCTTGTTGCTGGCAGCCCCTGCTTCGGCGGAACCGCGCCACGGCTTGTCTGCGTTTGGCGAACTGGCCTTGTCCGAAGACTTCGACCGGCTGCCCTATGTGAACCCGGATGCCCCAAAGGGCGGGCGCATCACGACGCTTGGAACGGCGGGCCGGATCACCTTTGACAGCCTGAACGGGTTTATCCTGAAAGGCGTCGCCGCCCAGGAACTGACGCTACTGTTCGATACGCTCATGGTGCGCAACCAGAATGAACCGGACGCGGTCTATTCACTGGTGGCTAAGACGGCGGATGTAGCACCGGACAGGATGAGCGTCACCTTCGCGCTGGATGAGGCGGCCACTTTTGCCGACGGGTCGAAACTGACCGCAGACGATGTATGCGCCACATTCGACCTGCTGAAGGACAAGGGCCACCCCAGGTTCCAGATATCGCTGGGCGACGTGGAAAGCTGCACCGTGGACGCGCCATACCAGGCAACCTACAAGTTCAAGGGATCCAATGTTCGCGACCTGCCGACAACCGTCGCCCTGCTGCCGATATTCTCCAAGGTTTTCTACGAGGCCAACGAGTTCGACAAGACCACGCTGGCACCGCCACTCGGGTCGGGACCCTACGAAGTGAAGCAACTCAGGCAGGGCCAGTTCATCACCTATGAGCGGCGCGATGATTACTGGGCGAAAGACAAGCCGATCAACCGCGGACGCTATAATTTCGATGAAATCAAACTGCTGTACTTCCGCGACCGCACTGCGGAGCTGGAGGCCATCAAGGCCGGGAACCTCGATTTGCGTGAGGAATTCACATCGAAAAGCTGGGCGACCGAGTATGAAATACCGGCAGTTAAGGAAGGCCGGTTGATCAGGAAAACCTTGCCCGATGAACGCGCATCCGGTGCGCAGGGCTTTTTCCTGAATATGCGGCGCGACAAGTTTGCCGATGTTCGGGTGCGCAAGGCCCTGGATATGGCGTTTGATTTCGAATGGACCAACAAGAACCTGTTTTTCGACGCCTATCGGCGTACCGGCTCGTTCTTTGAAAATTCGGTGCTGCGTGCTTCCGGCAATCCGACGCCTGGGGAAACGGCACTGCTCGAGCCGCTCAAAGACAAGTTGCCAGCCGCCGCTTTCAAGGCCGCCTACGAGCCGCCTGTCAGCAATGGCTCAGGGCAGGACCGCAAACTGCTGCGCACCGCTGCCAGCCTGTTGAACGAAGCCGGATGGGAGATCAAGGACGGTACGCGGGTCAATGCGGCGGGCAAACGCCTGAGCGTCGAGTTTCTGATTTTTGCCCCGACCTTCGAACGGGTCATCGGACCTTATGTACGCAATCTCAAGCTTTTGGGTATTGACGCATCCATCCGTCAGGTGGAGGCGGCGCAATATCAGGAGAGACTGAAGAATTTTGACTTTGATGCCGTCGTACAGCGGTTTTCAATGTCGGAAACCCCGGGTGTCGAGCTGAAAGCATTTTTTGGCTCTGCCAATGCAGAAACGCCGGGAAGCTTCAACCTCGCCGGGATCAAGAGCGAGGCGGTGGACACTTTGATCGACAAGATCATGCAGGCTGAGGACCGCAAGGCCCTGACGATCGCCGCAAAAGCACTGGACCGGGTACTGCGGGCTGAACAGTTCTGGGTGCCGCAATGGTACAAGGGTGCACATACGCTGGCTTACTGGGACATATTCGGAAAACCCGAAACCAAACCGCGCTTCGCCAGGGCGGTGTTCGACACGTGGTGGATTGATGCTGCCAAGGCAGCTAGTGTGAAACGCGGTCCTTAAGGCGAATCACGATAAACCTGCCTCGGACCAACCAAAAACAGACCGGAAAACTGCATGGGCGCCTATATCGCCAAACGACTGTTGCTGATGATCCCGACACTGTTCGGGATAATGCTGATTTCGTTTGCCATCATCCAGTTTGCCCCCGGCGGACCGGTCGAACGGGTGCTTGCGCAACTGGCAGGCACCGATGTGGGTGCAACCGCACGTATCGGCGGCGGCACCGGCGGCGGCGAGGTTGGCGGCGGCCAGGCACCGGGCGGGGCCGGCGGCAGCGAAGGCAGCTTCAAGTACCGTGGCGCACAGGGCCTGGATCCAGAGTTCATAAAGAAACTCGAAGAGCAGTTCGGTTTTGACAAGCCGACTCACGAGCGTTTCTTCATCATGCTCAAGAATTACGCGACCTTCAATTTCGGGCAGAGTTATTTCCGTGACGTGCCGGTGCTGCAGCTGATCAAGGAAAAACTGCCGGTCTCGATCTCGCTGGGCCTATGGCTGACCTTTGTCTCCTACGCCATATCGATACCGCTTGGGGTGGCAAAGGCGGTGCGTGACGGATCCAAGTTCGATGTCTGGACGTCAGCCGTCATCATTGTCGGCTACGCCATACCCTCGTTCCTGTTTGCGATCCTGCTGGTGGTGCTGTTTGCCGGCGGCTCGTTCTGGAATATCTTTCCGCTTCGAGGGCTGGTGTCGGACAATTTTGCCGATCTCAGCTGGTGGGAAAAGGTCGTGGACTATGCCTGGCACCTGGTCCTGCCGCTGACCGCATTGGCGGTATCGTCGTTCGCCACCATGACGCTGCTGACGAAAAACTCGTTTCTGGATGAAATCAAGAAACAATATGTGATGACCGCGCGGGCCAAGGGACTGACCGAAAAACGCGTGCTATACGGCCATGTTTTCCGAAACGCCATGCTGATTGTGATTGCCGGTTTTCCGGGTGCGTTCATCTCGGCATTCTTTGCCGGCTCGCTGCTGATCGAGCAGATATTCTCTCTGGACGGCCTCGGGCTGCTGGGCTTTGAAGCGGCGGTCAACCGTGACTACCCGGTCGTGTTCGCCACCTTGTACATCTTCTCCCTGCTCGGATTGTTCATGAACCTGGTGACGGACCTGATCTACACCTGGATCGATCCGCGCATCGACTTTGAATCGCGGCAGGTGTGATGATGGACGCAACCACTGCAGTTGACCAGATCGAATTGAAGCCGCAAAAACCGTCTCGGCTGTCGGGCATCAATCAGCGCCGGCTTGCCCTGTTCAAGGCCAACAAGCGCGGCTTCTGGTCATTCTGGATCTTTCTTTTTCTGTTTGTCGCGTCGCTGTTTGCCGAATTTATCGCCAACGACCGGCCGATTATCGCCAGCTACAAGGGCGAGATACTGATGCCGGTATTCGCCGACTATCCAGAGTCGAAATTCGGCGGCTTCCTGGCGCGCACCGACTTCCGCGACCCGTTCATCCAGGAAGAGGTCAACGGCAGCGGCTGGATGATCTGGCCGCCGATCCGCTACGGTTTTCAGACCGTCAACAATGAACTGCCCAGCCCTGCCCCGTCACCGCCGGCCCTGTCACTATCCAAGGAAGAAGCCTGCGCGCGCTATGACAAGGGCATAGATGACATCAATTGCGTGTTTGGCAACAAGAACTGGCTGGGCACTGATGACCAGGGCCGGGATGTCATTGCCAGGCTGATTTACGGTTTTCGAATATCGGTGTTGTTCGGGCTGGTTCTCACCGTCCTGTCGTCGATTGTCGGGGTGGCTGCAGGTGCCGTGCAGGGGTATTTCGGCGGTTGGACAGACCTGCTGTTCCAGCGTTTCATCGAAATCTGGACATCGATCCCGACACTTTACCTGCTGATCATCCTGGCCGCCTTCCTGACCCCGAACTTCTGGCTGCTGCTCGGCATCATGCTGCTGTTTTCGTGGACTGCGCTTGTCGGGGTGGTCAGGGCGGAATTCCTGCGCGGGCGAAATTTCGAATATGTCCGGGCAGCGCGCGCCCTCGGCCTGAGCGACCGCAAGATCATGTTCAAGCACCTGTTGCCCAACGCCATGGTGGCCACCGTGACGTTCATGCCGTTCATCCTGTCCGGCTCGGTCACCACCCTGACGGCACTGGATTTCCTGGGCTTCGGCCTGCCGCCCGGTTCAGCCTCGCTGGGTGAGCTTCTGGCCCAGGGCAAAGCCAACCTGCAGGCGCCGTGGCTGGGTCTGACCGGGTTTGCAGTGGTCTCAATCATGCTGTCACTGCTGGTGTTCATCGGCGAGGCGGTGCGCGACGCCTTTGATCCCAGGAAAACGTTCTCATGATCAGCGACGACCAAACGCTGCTCAGCGTACAGGACCTTGCGGTTGATTTCCGGCAGGGCGAGAAAGTCACCCACGCCGTGAACGGTGTGTCGTTCGAGGTCAAACAGGGAGAGACACTGGCGCTGGTGGGTGAATCCGGTTCCGGGAAATCCGTCACCGCCTTGTCCATCCTGAAGCTTCTGCCCTATCCGGCCGCCCATCACCCGTCCGGTTCGGTGGTGTTCAAGGGCGAAGAACTGCTCGACAGTGACGAGAGTGACCTGCGCCGGGTGCGCGGCAACGACATCACCATGATCTTCCAGGAGCCGATGACGTCGCTCAATCCGCTGCATACGATCGAACGACAGATCGGCGAAATACTCGAGGTTCACCAGGGCATGGGTGAAACCCAGGCACGCGAACGCACCCTGGAACTTCTCGCCAAGGTGGGCATTCGCGATGCCGAAAGCCGGCTTGGTGCCTACCCGCACCAGATGTCGGGTGGACAGCGCCAGCGCGTGATGATTGCCATGGCGCTGGCCAACAATCCCGAACTTCTGATTGCCGACGAACCGACCACGGCGCTTGATGTGACGGTGCAGGCGCAGATTCTTGAACTGCTGCGCGACCTGCAGAAAGAGTTCGGCATGGCGATCGTGCTGATCACACATGACCTGGGCATCGTGCGCAATGTGTCGGACCATGTGTGTGTCATGCAGCATGGCAAGATCGTTGAGGCCGGCCCGACCAAATCGCTTTTTGCCGAGCCCAAAGATGCTTATACGAAGATGCTTCTGGAAGCTGAACCGAAGGGCAAACCGCCAAAAGCCGATGCCTCTGCACCGGCCGTGGTTGAAACGACGGACCTGAAGGTGTGGTTTCCCATCAAGCGCGGATTTTTCCGCCGCACCGTGGGTCATGTCAAAGCCTGCAACCATGTGTCGGTTACGGTGCGTGCCGGCCAGACGCTGGGCGTGGTCGGCGAATCCGGATCCGGCAAGACGACACTAGGCCTGGCGCTGCTCAGGCTGATCAGTTCGGAAGGCCAGATTGTCTACATGGGCGATCGGATCGATAGCAAGACCGAGAAGGACATGCGCCCGCTGCGTCGCGACATGCAGGTGGTGTTCCAGGATCCGTATGGCTCGCTGTCGCCGCGCATGTCGATCCGCCAGATCGTCGAGGAAGGACTGCTGATCCAGCAACCGGAATTGAATTATGACCAGCGCACAGAGCGCATCGCCAGGGTGCTGGAGGAGGTTGCGGTTCCGGCTGCGGCCATGGACCGGTACCCGCATGAATTCTCCGGCGGTCAGCGCCAGCGCATAGCCATTGCCAGGGCCATGGTGCTGGAACCGAAATTCGTCATGTTGGATGAGCCGACCAGCGCACTCGACATGTCGGTGCAGGCGCAGATCGTGGATCTCCTGCGCAAGCTTCAGAAGGATCACGAGCTTGCCTACCTGTTCATCAGCCACGACCTGAAGGTTGTGCGTGCGCTGGCCAATGATGTGGTTGTCATGCGCAACGGCGTGGTGGTGGAGCAGGGTCCCGCACAACAGATTTTTGACAGGCCCGAAACCGATTACACCCGTGCCCTGCTTGCCGCCGCTTTCGATCTGAAGGCCGATCCCAGCGCGGAGATTGCCCAGTAGACATGACAAAGCTTGCACTGGTCATATCAAGATGGGATCCGCAACCCTGGATCGACAGGTTTCAACACCTCGCGCCGGAACTGGACGTCTGCAAGTGGCCTGATGACAACATCTCACCTGGAGACATCGGCTATGCACTGGCCTGGCAACCACCGGAAGGTGTTCTCGCCGGCTTTCAAAACCTGAAAGCGATCTTTTCGCTGGGCGCCGGTGTCGATCATATCCTGCGCGAACCGAAACTGCCCGATGTGCCGCTGGTGCGGGTGGTCGATCCGGACCTGACCATGCGGATGAGCGAATATGTCTGCCTGCACGTGCTGATGCATCACCGCCAGCAACGGTTGCTTGATGCGGACCAGGCCAATACGGAGTGGACGGAAAGGCCGCAATGGTCTGCATCTGCGATGCGCGTCGGCGTCATGGGGCTGGGTGAACTCGGCCGCGATGCGGCTGAAAAACTGGATCACCTGGGATTTCAGGTCAACGGCTGGAGCAATTCCGCCAAGCAGATCGATGGCGTCACTTCATATGCCGGCAAAAGCGAGCTGGACGCGTTTCTTGGCGCGAGTGATATCCTGGTATGCCTGTTGCCGCACACGCCGGATACCCACGGCATACTCAATCGCGACCTGTTCGGGAAACTAAGCTCTGACGGACCACTGGGAGCGCCCGTGCTGATCAATGCCGGGCGCGGCAAGCTGCAGGTCGAAGCGGATATTCTTGCCAGCCTCGATGCCGGCGAACTCGGTGCTGCCACACTGGACGTGTTTGAAACCGAACCGCTGCCGACGGACAGCCGGTTGTGGAACCATCCCCAGGTGACGCTCACCCCGCATAACGCCGCCGACAGCGATCCTGACGCCTTGTGCAGGTATATACTGGGCCAGATCAGGCAGCATGAGGCAGGTGAAGACCTGCAAAATACGGTCAATCGCCAGACAGGCTATTGAGCCGCCTCGCTGGCGTCTTCGGGCTTGTACATCTCCGGCACCCGGGAAACACCGGTCACCTGGCCGTACAGATTTGCGATGCGCTTGATTGCACCGCTCAGGGGCTCCATCACAACCTGCATGTGATAACCGTTGGAATGGATCAGGTTGGTCGCATCCAGCATGAGCCCGATATGGCCTTTCCAGAACACCATGTCATTGCGCGCCAGCCTGAGGTCGCGATCCCGCTTCAGAGGCTTTCCAAAGCCCATCTGGATCATGTCGGTATCGCGCGGACAATCGAAGCCACAGGCCTGCCAGGCCAGTTGTACCAGCCCTGAACAATCCAGTCCGGCGGCACTTTTGCCGCCCCACATATAGGGCGCGTTGACGAAGCCTTCGGCTACGGTTGCCGGGTCATCGCAATTGGTGCCTGACGACATCAGGTGTTTCAGCCAGACATAGCGATGATCCCTGAGGCGTGCAAAATCTCCCTCCATCTTGATCGCGGAGACCAGCGAGTTCATGTACACGTGCTGTACCGGGTTCGACTTGATGTCGGGTTTGACGTAGAGCAGCGTTGACGGCACCGCGATACGATGCGTGCCTTCCAGCACCTGATTGGTCAGGCATCGTGCCGGCAGATAGCCGACATAACTGTCGATGGCCAGTTGCACAAATGCCCAGCCGTCCTTGACCTGGTAGACATTGACCTTTTCACCCAGCAGGGCCTCGGTAACGGTGGCCGCATCCATGCGCGGCTCGGCGTGAACCGAGGCGATGGACACCGAAATCTGGCGAATTTCCGGTTTTACAAAGCGCAGCGCTTCAACCTTGCCGCGCAACGCAATGTCGGCAATGTCCTCGCGGTAGGCATGAAGACGTGGATCAAGGGTCATAGATCAGTTCTCAATTGCTGGGCGCGCACCGAAATTGTATCGGCAAGGCGCTCAACAAACAACGCTCCGTCCACGGTGCGCTGGATAAGCACGTTGCGCCTGTCTTTCTCATCACGACGCCGGCTCACAAGTCCCAGTTTCCCCATGGTATCCAGCGCGCGGGTAATGACCGGTTTCGATACGCCCAGACGTGCGGCCAGATCGCGAACCGTGTGGGGCGGTGCCTCAAGGTAAACCGTCAGCAGGATGGTGACCTGACGGGCCGACAAATCCGGCTCGTCATCACGAACCAGTGCCAGGTGCACATTGTGCCACAGGCCAAGAACTTCCGCCGTTGTCAGTTGGATACTCATCCGCTTCATCAACCGCTCCTGTTTCAGAGCAATTGCCACTCACTTCACACAATTCACAACTCATCCGTGCCATCGGGTCCGGCCCGGCGGCGCTTCAAATATACGCCGAGAATCGTTACGGACCCGTTTCATTTAAGCGTGATTCCGGATGCCGCACAAGCGCTTTTTGCGGCGTTACAACCTCAAACAGGTGGATAACGCTCGCTCAGCAGGGAAAACAGCGCACGGGCAGCCTGTGGTTCCCCACCCTTGGGTCTTCCAGCGCGTGCGGCGGGCACCCAGCCATATATGTCGAGATGGATGTAGGACCGGGCATTGTCGACGAACCGCTTGAGAAACAGTGCCGCTGTTATGGAGCCGGCAAAACCGCCGGTGCCGGAATTGTTGATATCGGCGATACGGCTTGAAAACATCTCGTTGTAGCGTTGCCAGAACGGCAGCCGCCAGACCGGGTCATTGCTGGCCATGGAATGGCGCACGAGATGGGCAGCCAGGTCATCATCGTCGGTATAAAACGGCGGCAGGTCCGGACCCAGCGCAACACGTGCCGCGCCTGTCAGGGTGGCCATGTCGATGAGCATGTCCGGGCGCTCACCGTCTGCCAGATCGAGGGCATCGGCCAGCACAAGACGGCCTTCGGCATCCGTATTGCCGATCTCGACGCTCAGGCCCTTGCGGCTGGTCAGAACATCGCCCGGCCGGAACGCATTTCCAGCCACGGAGTTTTCAACTGCCGGGACCAGCATTCGAAGCCGGACGTTCAGTTTTGCCGCCATGATCATGGACGCAAGCGACAACACCGCCGCAGCACCGCCCATATCCTTCTTCATCAGAGCCATGCCGGCGGCCGATTTCAGGTCGAGTCCACCGCTGTCGAAGCACACACCCTTGCCCACCAGGGTGACCTTCGGCGCCCGCTGCGCGCCCCAGCGCAGGTCCAGCAGGCGCGGGGCGTCGTCGGCGGCCCGACCGACCGTGTGGATCAGTGGAAATTTCTTCTCAAGTGCCGTGCCTCTGGTGACGGTCACCGCCGCCTTGAACTGCCGGGCCAGGGTGCGCACCGCCGCTTCAAGTTGAGACGGCCCCATATCTTCAGCCGGCGTGTTGATCAGGTCACGGCCCAGCATGACGGCATCGGCGCGGGCCAGCAGGCCGGCCCGGTCCACATTGTCGGGACATACGAGTCGGGTGCCATTGCCGGATTCAGGCGTCTCTTCGTCACTCAGGTAGCGGGTAAATCTGTAGCTGTGCAGCAGCCAGCCCAGGGCCACCAGGTCCGGATTGGCGAATCCAGACGCCAGGCAATAATCACCTGAAGGCAGCGACGACGACAGGGCCCCGGGTTCAAAGGGATCAGCACCCTCGCTGGTGCGCCCTCCATACAATACCATCTCCAGACCACCGTCCTTGCCGGCAATGCACAAATGGCTTTTTGGCCGGGCCTTGAACCCGTTGGCCTGAACCCAGGCTTTCTGGACGACGGACAGTTTTTTGAGCAATGCCGGCAGGGTGTCTGGTGTCACCGCATGCACCGGTATTGCCGATTTCGCCTTTGACGCGCTCAGGAGGATTGATTTTGCAGATGTCATGACTGGTGCGCCTTAATTGGATGGTGAAACCGGACGGGATGTGCGCCGCGAAAACGTTGCGCGTCCCACAAAATGGCGGGCCGGCAACAGACCGTCAATCATGGTTAACAGTTTATTGAGGGTTCACGCTCCAAAATCGCATTCGAGATTAACGGCCAGTCGGTGATTCCATCGATAGGGGTAAACATATGCGGCGGCGACACCAAACAATGACACCACGGAAACAGCTTGCGGCGGCTGCCTGCACGGCAGCGCTATTGCTCACTGGATGTGCCGGCGACAACAGGTTGTCGTCCAGTACTGCAGACCCGGTCGTCACCGGCTCTGTCAGCCCGCAACCCTCCATCCGGGCAACTGCGGAAGCTGCAAAAGCCTGGCGAGAAGAGCCAAAAAGCGTCCGGCGCGCTGTCACCTATGCCCGCCTTCTGGACGCCGGTGGCAACAAGGCCGCAGTGATCAAGGTGCTGGAGACAACGCTGACACACAACCCCAATGACGCGAAACTGGTTGCCTATCTGGGCAAGGAACTTGTCCTGGCCGGCCGGCCAAGTGCCGGGGTGAAACAATTGAACAAGGCCATTGCGGCTGGTGAAAACAACTGGAAAGTGTATTCGGCACTGGGATCGGCGTACGATCAGATGGGCAGGCATGGCCAGGCCCGCGCAGCCTATCAGAGCGCGCTGGCGCAACAGCCGCAAAAAGTGTCAATCCACAACAATATCGGCATGTCCTATATCCTTGAGGGCAACCTGAAACAGGCGGAAACATCACTCAGGGCCGCGCAACGGCTGCCCGAGGGCGAGTTCAACCAGACATTGCGCCAGAACCTGGCATTGTCGGTCGGATTGCAGGGCCGGTTCAAGGAAGCAAGCGAAATCGCAAGCCGTGACCTGCCGCCGGAACAGGTCGAGCAAAACCTGGCGTTTCTCAAGCGCATGCTGAACCGGAAGAACACCTGGCAGCAGATGAAAACCGCCGGTTAAACCAGGTTTAAAAAAACCAGGCATAGGCAGAGCCGCAATGAAAAAGGCCGGACCCATTTCAAGGGTCCGGCCTTTTCTGTTTCGGATGGTGCGGGCCGGTCGGGCCTGTGCCGGCGTTCAGCCGAAGGCAAGAATACCTGCAGGGCCAAGCAGCACGATGAAGATAACCGGCAGGAAGAAGGCAACCATCGGCACCGTCAGCTTTGGCGGCAATGCGGCAGCCTTCTTTTCAGCCATGGCCATGCGGTCATCGCGGTTTTCCTGGGCCAGCACGCGCAAGGCAACACCAACCGGTGTACCATAGCGTTCCGACTGAACCAGACTGGTCACAACTGATTTCACCGTTGCCATTCCCGTGCGTGCGGCGAGGTTTTCAAACGCCTTGCTGCGGTCACCAATAAACGACAGCTCTGCAATGGTCAGTGTGAGTTCTTCTGCCAGCGGAACCGACTGTGAGCCGATTTCCTGCGACACGCGGGCCAGCGCCGCCTCAACCGACATGCCGGATTCCACACAGATGAGCAGCAGATCGAGCGCATCAGACCAGGCACGCTGGATCGATTGCTGACGCCGTTTGATGAGGTTGGTCAGAAACAGGTTGGGCAGATAGAAGCCGGCAACCGCCCCGATCAGCGCCGTGGTAATGCGCATGGAACCGGTCACCTGGTCGGCAAACACGGTTGCCGAGTAAATAAACACAACCACACCGGCGATTATCGGCGCAATTACGCGCGAGGCAAGATACGTCACCAGATGCTTTTCGGACCGCATGCCGGCCTGCCGCAAACGTTGTCGCGACGATTCCGCCTGCAACAGACTCTTCAGGTTCAGCGCATCCACAATCTGCGCGGCTACGCCCTTCGGCGCGTTGTCGCGCAAGCGCCTGTTGTCCTTGTCCTGCAGATGCTGGCGGTTTTGCGTGCGCAGCTTGTCGCGTTCCACCGCCAGGGTTTTCATGCGGGTCTGCATCTTGTCGCCCTGCAGCAACGGTGCCGTTAAGGTCACGACAGTCGCAAAAGCCGACAGCGCCACGAGAATCGTGATGAGGTTGCGCGGCTCCAGAAGGGAATAAATGAACTCGATCATGATGGTTTAGCTTCCAGTTTGATCAGAAATCGAAATTGATCATCTTGCGCATGACAAGTACGCCGCAGCTCATCCACAGGCCGGAACAGACGAGCAAGACATTGCCGATTTTCGTCTCGAACAGCGGCAGCAGATAGGTCGGGTTGAGAACCATCATGGCAGCGGCGATGAGGAACGGCAGAGCGCCAATGATGGCCGCGGATGCCTTTGCTTCCTGAGACACGGATTGAATCTTCTGCTTCATCTTTTTGCGATCGCGCAACACGCGTGACAGGTTGCCAAGTGCTTCGGCCAGGTTACCGCCGGTCTTGGCCTGAATGGCCATCACGATGGCCAGGAAGTTGACTTCCGCCAGCGGCATACGCTCATACATGCGCTCCAGGCCCTGGTCGATGGTAATGCCGACCCGCTGGCCTTCAACCACGTCGAGGAACTCCGGTCCCACAGGAGCCGGGGTTTCCTTGGCGATGACCTTGAGCGCATCAGACACGGGAAGCCCCGCCTTGATACCGCGCACCATCACGTCGATTGCGTCGGCAAATTCACGCAAGAATGTTTCACGGCGGCGTTTCGCCAGAAAGTTCAGCAGCCAGCGCGGCAGACCAAACGCGCCGACCACGGCCGCAATGGCAGAAATATAGATGGGGACGCCGACGATAAACGAACCGACAAAGAAAACCACCCCGACGATGACGGAACTGACGAGGAAAGCGTTCATCGAGATGTCGAGCCCGGCCTGTCCAATCATCTGACGAACCGTCAGTTTCTTGCGGCGCTTTTTCTCGGCTTCCTCGAACTGTTTCAGGGTGTCCTGGATCTGACGGCGGCGGGCGGCGGACTTGTCCTTGCCAACACCCTTGGCCTTGCCTCCGCCTTCTCCCGAAGTAACACTCCGTGCACGCCGGTTGACGTCTGCCTGACCCGAAAAGTAGGGAAACAACAGGCCAATTGCCAGACCGCCCACAGCGAGGGCGGCGAATACCACAAACGCGACTTTCGTCAACTCCGGACTAAGTTCCATTTCCTGTCTCGCCTCGCAGATCAGCATGATTTCTGACTTGGTCAGACGTCATTAAACTGATCGTTTCCAAAGTACCGGAGCAGTTTTACGGGTTCAGTGAACCCCGGTGCCGCCCCAGCGTCACGGCCGTCAGCCGTCATAATCCTCGTCGGCCACTTCAGCGCTTTCCAACGCCGTTGCAAGCCGCGCCTCCTCGCCGTAATACCGGGCACGATCCCAGAAGTTCGGCCGCGCAATGCCGGTTGAACGATGCCGGCCGACGATCTTGCCGTTGGCGTCTTCGCCAACAATTTCGTAAACAAACAGATCCTGAGTGATGATCACGTCACCTTCCATGCCGACCACCTCGGTCACGTGGGTAATGCGGCGCGAACCGTCACGCAGACGGGCGGCTTGAACAATCACGTCGATTGAACCGGTGATCATTTCCTTGATGGTCTTCGACGGAAGCGAAAATCCACCCATGGTGATCATCGATTCCAGACGGGACAGGGCTTCACGGGGCGAGTTGGCGTGCAACGTGCCCATGGAACCATCATGACCGGTGTTCATGGCCTGCAGCAGGTCAAAGGCCTCAGGCCCACGAACCTCACCCACAATGATCCTTTCAGGGCGCATACGCAGGCAGTTTTTCACCAGATCGCGCATGCTGATTTCACCTTCACCCTCCAGGTTGGGCGGGCGGGTTTCAAGACGCACCACGTGCGGTTGCTGAAGCTGAAGTTCGGCGGCATCTTCGCAGGTGATGACGCGTTCTTCATGGTCAACGTAACCGGTGAGACAGTTCAGCAAGGTTGTCTTGCCCGAACCGGTACCACCAGATACCAGCACATTGCAGCGAACCCGGCCGATGATCTGCAAGATCTCAGCGCCGTCGGGCGTAATAGATTCGAACTTGACCAGGTCGTCCAGGCGCAGACGATCCTTCTTAAACTTACGAATAGTTAGCGCGGCGCCGTCGATGGCAAGCGGCGGAGCAATCACGTTGACACGTGAGCCGTCCATCAAGCGGGCGTCACAGATCGGGCTGGCCTCGTCGACACGACGGCCAACCTGGCTGACGATGCGTTGGCAGATGTTCAGCAACTGGGCATTGTCACGGAACCTGATACCGGCATCCAGCATCTTGCCGTCCACTTCGATGAAGCAGGTATCCGCACCATTGACCATGATGTCCGCGATGTCATCACGCGCAAGCAGGGGCTCGAGCGGACCATAGCCAAGAACATCATTGCAGATGTCTTCGAGCAGCTCTTCCTGCTCGGCAATCGACATTGCAACATCTTTGAGAGAAATGATCTCGTTGACGATGTCGCGAATTTCGTCACGCGCGGCATCGCGCTCCAACTGCCCGAGCTGGGTCAGATCGATCGCATCAATCAGCGCGTTGAAGATTGTGGTCTTTATATCGTAGTAGTTCTCCGACCGCCCGTTCTTGCTGTCGCGTGCAGCTTTTGACGGTGGCGCCTTTGCCGGCGCGGCCGCGGGAGCAGCAGCATCGGCTCCGGCATCAGTTGCATCGGCCGCGCTCGTATCGCCAAGATCCAGCCCCGGAATGACCTGTGCCTGCTTTGCCGCGGGCTCTGGCGCCACTGTTGCCGGTTCTTTGTCCGGCTCAACCGGCTGTGCCGGCGGTTGAGGCGTTGAGCCTTCTCCCCGTTTACCAAACATTACTTCTTCCTCAGCATTGGCAACAATTTGGCAAGCGCAGAGCCGCTCTTGCCTGACGGTGCTTCAGGATTTTTGCCAATCAGCAACTGACAAAGCATTGAGACCTGTTCCGCAACCTTTGATTTCGGACCGACTTCGCCGAGCATCTGGCCATTGGTGGCTGCAGTGCCGAACACGTGCGGGTCAAACGGAATGACCACGGTCGGCTCAACACCAATTGCCTTTGAGAACTCCGTTACAGGTATTTCCGGGCGTTTCTGCACGCCGACCTGGTTGAGAATGACCAGCGGGGCCTTGTCGTTGGGCCGCGCTGCGGTCAGGAAGTCGAAAATATTCTTGGTATTGCGCAGCGAGGCAAGATCCGGAGTGGAGGTGATGATCACATCATCGGCTCCCAGCAGAAGCTGCTTTGACCATCCAGTCCACAGATTGGGGATGTCGAGAATGACCAGCGGCGCACTGGAGCGGATCGCATCAATGATCGGCTCAAGTGTATCGTCTTCAATCCCCAGCGATTTTTCGACCTGTGCCGGAGCCGAGAGCAGGTTCAGCCGATCGCTGCACTTTGTCAGCAAACGCTCAAGCATGGTCTGGTCGATGCGATCAGAAGACGCAATGGCTTCCGCGATGCCCTGGGCCGGGTCCTGGTTGAAGTTCAGGCCGGCGGTACCGAAGGCCAGGTCAAGATCGGTCACAATCGTATCGACCTGATATTGGCCCGAGGCAAGAGCCGCCACATTATGGGCGATGGTACTGGACCCAACGCCGCCCTTTGCCCCGATGAACGCAACAATGCGGCCAATGGGATCAGCCCCCGGCTCGTTGAACAATGAACTGATCGCGTCAATCACCTGCAACTGGTGAACCGGTGCCACAAGATATTCACTCAGTCCCTGGCGGATCAGCTCGCGATACAGAATGACGTCGTTCACGTGACCTATCAAAATAACTTTGGTGGACGGGTCACAAACCTGCGCCAGCTGACTCAATTCCGACAGGACCTGGTCGCGATGACCTTCGGTTTCCAGAACAAGGACGTCGGGCGTGGTTGCCTGGCTGAATGCCTGCGCAGCCGCCATGATGCCACCTTCGCGCACATCGGCATGCGCGCGTGCCATGCGGCGGTCAATGACCACCTGCTGCATTGCCGCCTTGGTCGCCTGTGTTGAACAGAATACGGTGATATTGATGCGTGGCACCGCAGCAACAACCGGTGTTGCGGTATCAGCCGCAGGGGCTTGTGGTTCAGTCTGGGTCATGTTTTCCACTCTCGTCTAATCAACTGTTACTGTGCCACTTCGCTCGATCGGGCTTGTGCCTGTGTCGCCTGGGCAGCGGTTGTGTCGTCGCCACTTATGTATTTCTTGAAGATCTCTTTACGCCTGTCCGAGCTTGCCGAAGTGGACGTACGCGGAGCTTCGAAATCCTCAGGATTGGCGACCATGGCAGCGAGATTGTGCTGCCCGGAACATCCAAAGTCCTTGTAATTCTGATTGGAAGAAGTTTCAGAAAGGTTTTCATTCCAGTCGCCACACTGGCTGGTCACCGCAAATTTACGGGTGAACGACATCAGAACAGGAGCACGGGCGCCGCCCTTGTAGGAAGAATGCTTGATGCGATGCGGACTGATGCCCTCGCGTTCCAGCAATTGCGCCACCTTTGCAGCGACTGCGCGGGCCACCATGCCGCCGGCCGGACGGCGTACATGAACTTTCGCCGTATCGGTTTCGTTGGCCTGATGGGCGAAACTCCTGATCGCACTCTGCTCCTTGGTTGTGAGCCGGGCCGACCGGGTTGGCACCTTCAGCTTGACGGTGCCCTTGGCAACCTCGATCGGATGGTTTTCGTAGTGCATCTGCGGCATGTAGACGTCATCCACACCGCCAGACATCTGGTGCTGGCAGGCAGTCAGGGCAACAAGCGCCACAGCCGGGGCCAGGATACGAATTGCAGTGCGGGACTTTGATACAAACTTGTTCATTTTCATTCTCCGTGGCGCTGCCATTATTCGACGATGAAGCCGACATTGCCGTGATAGGTCGTTCCTTTACCGGTACCGCCCTGGTGGCCGTACATCTTGTTCAGGCGGCCAAACAAAATTGTCTGGCGGTCTGTGGCTACCGAAAGTCTTTCGGCAGGATTGGTCAGTGCACGCTCGTTGACCGGCTTGACGATGAACGGGGTCACCATGACGGTCAGTTCAGACGTGCTCTTCTGGAAATCACGCGAGCGGAACAGTTGTCCAAGAACTGGAAGATCCTTGGCGCCAGGAATTCCGGCAATCGTCTGCCGGGTCTGATCGCGGATAAGACCGGCCATGATCATTGATCCGCCTGAGGGCAGCTCAATGGTCGTTTCCGCCTTGCGTGTGGTCAGACCAGGCAAGCTGATGCCGGTGACCTGGACGCCGTTTTGCTGTGTCAGCTCGGAGACTTCCGTATTGATTTTCAGGCTGATGCGTCCCGAGGAAAGGACCACCGGTGAATAGCCCAGTGCCACACCAAATTCCTTGAACTCCACCGAGATGGTGTTGTCGTCCACCGCTACAGGGATCGGGAACTCACCACCGGCAAGAAACCTGGCACTTTCGCCGGAAATTGCGGTCAGCGTGGGTTCTGCGAGCGTGCGCAGCAGGCCGTCCTGTTCCATTGCCTGAATGAAGGCATCAATTGTGTTGCCATACTGCAGCCGGGCACCTGGGCTACCACCGACGCCGCCCAGACCCGAAATCGGGTTTATGGGAAGCACGCTTGAAGCCAGCGGACCGTTCAGCAGGAACGGATTGCCGGTCAGCATGCCGGCGGAAAAACTACCCGATGCAAACGCTGCATTGTAGTCAACGCCGAGTTGTTTCAGCACATCACGTTGCACTTCTGCAATACGGACGCGCAGCGTTACCTGTTCGCGAGCGGCGATGGTCATGGCTGAAACAACCTTGGCAGACCCGTCGACGCCAGCCGCGCCGAGAAAGCGCTCGGCCAGGTCCGTTGCCTGCTTGGCTTCACCGGCAGATGCGGCGACCCCGCGCAGAACGATGCTGTCGGCAACGGTGTCAATCTTGATCTGGTTGTCCGGCAGGGTGCGGTCCAGCAATTGTTTCAATGCCTTGGTATCTGCAGCAACCTGGATGTCGAGATTCAGGATTTGCCTGCCCGCATCGTCAAAGAAGAAAATGTTGGTCTGGCCGTTGGCCTTCGCGAACAGATAGGCGGTGGTGCGTGTGCGCACCACTGCGTCAACAATTTTGGGATTGCCGACAAGAACGTCCTTGGCCGCAACAGGTAACCTGATCGCAACCGACTTGTTCAGGCCCATGCGCAGAAAACGCGAGTCATCACCTGCCTGGGCAGGGGCAAACGCGGCCGTTAAGACGATAAAGAAAACCGCAAGAGCAGCAACCAGAGAAACAATCGCACCGGCTGGTGTCTTGGTGCCCATATCAAGCCTGGGCATGCTGAGGAGTGAGGGATACATCAGTTGTCTGCCTTACTTTGTATTCGCTATCTGGTTCATGATGCCGTAGCGGAATTGCCGGATGGTGCCTTTTGAACCCCGCGCATATTTTTTCGAAGTCCGGGGACCATCATCACCAAGTTTCGTGTTGTTCACATCCGCAAGCGAGCGGAGTGCGAGAGACAGCTGGCCAGCGCTTTCGACCAGTGCGAGAACTTCGGATTGAACTGGTTCAAGTTCCAGCGTTGCCGTTTTGCCGACAATCACCTGGCCACCATCTTCAGTGGTCTTGATCTGTTGGTCGATGGCCAGAACGCGCACATTGGTCAATACCGTTTCGGAAATGTCGCGGTTGCCTGAAAGCTTGCGGGTGAGGAGGACATCAACCCTGTCATTGGGTAGAATAAATCCACCCGCACCGGTCTCCGGGGAGACCCGGATTGAAATGGCCCGCATGCCTTTCGGCAGCACTGCGGCCATGAAACCACGGTCACCAACTTCAACAATGCGGCGCTTGTTGAGCGGTTCGCCTTCATACAAGCCGGCTCTTGCGCGTGCGCCCTTGAGTTCTTCAAAAACGTCGGCGCTGCCGTCCCTGGTAACCATGAACTGACTGACCTGATTGGACGGCCAGTCTTTCCAACCCAGATTGGATGCATCCAGGACTTCGCCTATGCGAATGTCCTTCAACGTAACCAGGACAGGTGTCATGGCAATCTTGTTCACTTCCACGACTTCCGCTTTCTGCGGCTGTCCGAGGAAACCATTGGCCAGAAACGCTGCTGCTCCGGCTGCGACCGCGGCCACGCCCATGACAAGGAAACGTGATTTACTCATCTGATAACTCTCCAGTAGGAACGGAAGTTCGTTCGGATATCTCCACTGCAGAATGATCGGGAAACGTCAAATTATGGTTAACCGGCACTAAACAATCTTAGTTTTGCCTAAAAAACATCATGCTGTTGCCGGGAATCAAAAATGCCCGCATTGCGCGGGCATTGAACAGATCAACCAACAAGCGGCGTGTTCGCCGTCTCCAGCCACCAACTGTGCCGGAATGCAAACAGGGCGCCCACTGCAATGGCCACGCCATACGGCAGGTCTATGGAGGACTTCAGCTTTGACTTGACCCACTTGGATCCCCGTGTTTCCGCTTCCAGCCTGACCCACCACCACAGTTTCATCACAATCGCGAGCGCACCACCGGCCAGCGACATGACAATAAGAAATGCAATCAGCTGCTCCATGCCCAGCCACATTGCAGCAACAGCCAGCAGCTTTGCATCGCCTCCGCCGATTAAGCCGGTGGCAAACAGTCCAAAGCCGAATATCAGCACGATCACGCCGGCAGCCACATGCCAGGCGAGTTGCTCAAGCGGCATGCCGACATAGAAAGCTGCGCCAAAGAAACTCACCCCGACAACAGCATTGAGCCAGTTGGGAATTTTCATGGTGAAACAATCACCGATCGCTGCGATAACCACCAGCACGGGAAACAGTGTCAGTATCAAAGTGTGGGTCATGATGTTTAGATCTCCCGTACCGGTCCTGGCGGACCTGATGTGCGCCGGCGGGCTTGAGCCCTGACGTCGCAACTTGACACGGGTCAGTAAAAGGGCGGTTAACCGGCCCGGGAAATTATCCGGCAACTGCGATACCGGGTCTGCCGGGAAATTTTGCGCAAACAAAAACCGCTGGTTGTTACACCAGCGGTTTCCGGAGCCTCCCGTTAGAATTCTTGCCGCCGGCGATGGCTCTTAACGCCGGCGGTTTACGTCGTGTCTGTAAATTACAGAGCGGCGCTGATAGAACCGAACGTTGCAGTCAGAGCAGCGTTGATAGCTGGCATTACAGCAACCAGGGCCAAGCCAGTAGCAGCGGCGATGAGGCCGTATTCGATTGCAGTGGCACCAGATTCGTCTTTAAAGAAACGTGCGAACATAATTCTCTCCTTAGATTGTCTCACAGTTTTTACAGCACTGGATCAAACTCCCCGAAACGGGTGATCCCCTGAGGGGCTTGTCGTCTGAACCGAGGCTCAACCTAGGCTCCAACTATTAACATCAAGTAAATACCCAAACAAAAGCGCACGACAACAAGCCCATCGTCTCTGAATGGAAAACAAATCATTACTTTTAAAATTAAAATTAAATTTTATTACAATTTTACATAATAACAAATTCTCATATACTTTGTTCGCCCACAGGCCAGGGGTGTAAGTTGCTACTATAAAGACTAGCAATCGAACCAAGCTGATTTTCATTGAATTGCGATTTGCACGCCCTCGCCCCCGCACGCCGAGTCTAGTCGCCTGGTATATTACAATGCCAGATACCGGCTATCGGCGGGCGTCGCCACAGAACAATTTCGCCATCGTAAGGGTTCATTCACCATTTTCAGGTGTTATAGGCAACAAGCAGGCGCTGCTTTGGCTAGTGCCCTCAAAGTGATCATGCGAACAAGGATTGTCATTCAAATGAGTTCTCTGGCAACAACCCGTACCTTCTTTCTCGGCGCTGCACTTGGTCTGGTTGGAATGCTTGCCGTTTCCGGCACAGCAATCGCCGACTCATCTTTGGCACTGGATGTGGACGACGCCAAGCTGGTCAAGCTGGCCGGCGAACCATCCACGGTGGTGGTTTCCAACCCGATGTTCGCCGACGCCAGCATCCAGGGGAACAAGCTGATCGTCATCGGCAAGAACACCGGCCGCACAAAAATAATTGTGCTGGACTTCGACGGAAAGCAACTCGCCAACTTGATGGTGAAGGTCCAGCGTGCGGAAGACAAGGTCGTCAGCGTGTTCCGCGGCGGCGCCGTCCGCAGAACCATGAATTGCGAACCGTTCTGTGATCAGCCACTGATCGTGAACGACGACATCGTAAGATACAAAGACCAGAATGAGCAGATCACTGCGAAGACCGGCCATTCTGCCGGAGAAGCTGCCAGGGGCAGCGCCGACGGCGCGCAGTAAGCCGCACCTCCCTCATCAAAGCAATGCCGGATGGATCACTGATGCATCCGGCATTGTCTTTTAAGGTCCGCAGCGGAATGCCCGGTGATCGGAACCGACGGTGACAAGCACCGCAACAAGGCCCGTTGCGGGCAGTGCTGGTTAACAAGCGGTTAACAAAATCACTAAAACTTGGGGACCTATCCTTAGAACTTGTAAAGGCCAGTCCTGTAATTTGGCTCAAAACAGTCAATCCTGCAGATCGCCCGAAGTGCGCCTGCGGGTCAGGAACAAGCAATCAGCGCCGGTTCAGCCTTACTGGAACCTGGTAGCTGGTGAAAGTTCGGGAGTACGGCATGATCTTGAAGTTAAATAGAGCCCTTAAGCGGTTCCGCAAAGGCTTTCGCAAGGATGACAGCGGCGCAACGGCAGTTGAATTTGCCTTCGTCGGTGCGCCTTTTCTGTTTCTGATGATGGCGACGTTCGAGACCGGGCTGACGCTGTTCTCCGAATACGCTGTCCAAAGCGCCACCACCTCCGCCTCCCGGCTGATCCGGACCGGCCAGGCCCATTCAGGCGGCTTTTCCAAGACAGAGTTCAAGACCCAGCTGTGCGCAAAGCTGCCTGCAATGCTTGATTGCGGCAGTGTGTATATCAATGTCGAAGTGCGTAACAATTTTGCTGACGCCAGCAACCGCACCGATGCGTCCGAAGACGGCGGGCTGACCGAAGATGCCACGGACGGCGCATTCGACATTGGCAGTGCCGGCGACATCGTGATCGTCGAGACATTTTATGAATGGAACCTGTTCACGCCAAACCTGATGGACCTGCTGAACATCAAGGGCACCGGTTCACCGGCGCCGAACTGGCTGGCAAATCACGGCGACGACAAGCACCTGGTGAGGGGCGTAGCGGTATTCCGCAATGAGCCGTTCGATTGATCCCATGACAATCCATTCAACAACAACCTCATCCTTTCAGGAAACCACTATGATGGACAATTCATCAGTAACCAGGTCAAAATTCGTCAAACCGGGCATTGCCGGCAAGCTTGCAAGCTTTGGCCGCAAAAAAGACGGCGTTGTCAGTATCGAAGCCGCCTTGCTGTTTCCAATGATGATCCTGCTGCTGCTGGGTACGATTGATGTTACCCACGCAATTTCACTGAAACGAAAAGTAGCCGTCGCGGCAAGCGCAGTAGTTGACCTGACGACGCAGGAATCGACAAACGTCACACCGGGAGAGCTTGATGAATTCATCAGCGCTGCCGACGCCATCATGAGACCGTTTGCCGCGTCAGATATCAAGGTTGACCTGGTCGCTTTTCGCCGCGATGGCAGTAACGTGACGCAGGAATGGTCCCATTCGCGCGGTGGTTGCGGCGGCGCACCGCCGAGCATGTCTGGCCAAACGCTGGATAAACTCACCCAGGAAGACAACGATATCATCGTTGCCCGCGTGTGTCTGAATTTCCAGCCGCTGGTCGGTTACATTGCCGGCAGTGGAACATGGCAGGTTGAGGAATCGGTCGCGCAGCGCCCCCGCAACGGCCTGACGCTTAACTGCGACAATTGCTGATCTTTCATCGTTTCCGGGAAACCGTTCCGGCAAACTCGTCAAAGGCTCCTGGGACAGCGTCTCAGGGGCCTTTACTTTTGTGCCCTGCACCGTCAAACCATCCACACTGATTGAATGTTTTGCCAGCTTCCAGCTATGGATGCTGCATCCAGGCGGTGTTGATACGAATTGTGGCTGCAGACCCGGTAAATACATCGCCGCAAGCGGTACGACCGGCCAGTCTGGCGCTGGCCCTGACCATATGGTCGCTCAGTGCGCTTGCCTTCGGGTATGCGTTTTTCCAGCGAGTAGCCCCCAGCGTCATGATCCCGGATCTGATGGCCGAGTTCGCGGTCTCCGGTGCCGTCATGGGGCAGCTCTCGGCACTGTATTTCTACCCTTATGCAGCCATGCAACTGCCCATCGGCGCCCTGCTTGACCGTTATGGCGCACGGCTCATGCTTACCATTGCGCTGCTGCTTGCCGCTGCCGGCAGCATTATCTTCGGATCCGCGGGGTCGGTGAACACCGCCTTTGCGGGACGGTTCATGGTCGGCGCCGGCTCCGCTGTCGGCTTCATCGCCAGCATGGCACTGGCCGCAAGATGGTTTCATCCCAGACACTTTGCCCTGCTGACCGGCCTGGCAATGTTCTTCGCCATGATCTGCGGTATCGCCGGCCAGGCGCCGCTAGCGTTGGCCGTTGAGGCGTTTGGATGGCGCCAGACGATGATATGGGCCGGTATTTCCGCCGCCGGACTGGCGCTTTTGACCGCCCTCATCGTGCGCAATTCACCCGATTCCGAGACCGCGGAACAGGCAAACGACACGCGTTGGGCGGAAATCTGGTCCGGCCTCAAAGACACCGTGAAACGGACCGAAATCTGGCGTATCGCGATTGTCGCCATGAGCATGTCGGGACCGATGCTGGCGCTTGGCGGCCTGTGGGGTGTGCCGTTTCTTGCCAGTGCCTATGAGCTGGACCGGCCGACCAGTGCGATTTACACCTCGCTGTCGCTGTTGGGCTGGGCGGTTGGCGCACCCCTGTCGGGCTGGTTTTCCGACCGGATTGGCCGCAGGAAACTTCCCCTGATCGTGGGAACAGCAGCAAACTTCGGACTACTGGCGATCATCGCCTTCGTTCCGGGACTCAACCTGACAGTCATGGCGGTTGCGCTGTTTCTGTCCGGCCTCACCGGTGGTTGCATGGTGGTCAATTTTGCGCTGGCTCGTGAAGTATCGGCCAGGCGGCTGCATGGCTCGGTTTCAGGGTTGGTGAATGGGGCTACCGTCGGTGCAGGCGCCATCCTGCAGCCGATCATCGGCTGGATACTGGATTTGCGCTGGGACGGCACCATGCTGGAAGGTGCCAGGGTATACCAGACCGCCGACTACAGGTTCGCCTTCATCTGTCTCGTAGCCTGGTCGGGAGTCGGGTTCGTGCTGTCACTCACGCTGCGTGAGACATACTGCAAACCGGTCGGTTAACGCAGTTTCTGCGACGCGCCGGTTGCAGGTATCAACTGATCAGTTGTGTACCCAGCTCTTCACGGGCAGGCCGCGTTTCAGCCAGCCCGGGCCTGCCCTGGAGCCGAACATGCCTTCGGACACATCAACGACATTGGTAAAACCCGCCGTGGCCAGAATGCGCAGCATATGGGCTGAGCGCCCGCCGGTGGCACAGATCAGGGCTATTGGACTGCTGCGATTTCCACCCAATGCCCTGGCCAGGTTTCTGACAAAGCCGGCTTCGTGCATGGATATGGCCAGTGCCGGTTCTGCCAGCCCGGACTGTTTCCACTCGCCGCGAGTGCGGATGTCCACCAGGACAACTTCACCCCTGGCGGCAGCCGCCAGCGCGTCCGGGGCCGACATGATGCCTGACGAAGCCTGCGCTCCGTTTGCAGCCATGCCGACAAACGCTGCGGCACCAAACAGCCTTGCCATATCTCGGCGAGTTAGTTTCATGCAGTGATCAATGTCATCGCAGCCAGGAAATATCAAATCAAAGTTCCGCGATTAGGCATCATGCAGAACCTTGTGTGCGGTGACCGACGTCATTTTGACATGCCGCCGTCATGCAGACCGGTTAAGCCATTCCCCGTGTAAGGAAGGCGTCAGTAGCGTGAAACCACAAGAAATATGGTTCCTGCACAAAATCAGAGGGCTTTTGACTGAGCCAGTCATCAAGTCTGTACCTGATCGACTCTAGAGTGTGCGCGCAGTTTCAGGCAACCGCCTGCAAACATGTTGCTCCTGCCTTTACAGGCACCCGTGCCGGGATTGCACCCGCCATTTCCCACCCCGCTCCTGGCACGGGACCTTGTTTTTCACTGCGATGCGCCGATCAGGGCATGCATGCGGCCAAGAGCCTCTTCGATCTCATCGAGCCCCGCGGCATATGACAGGCGCAGATAGCCTGCGCCGTTGTCACCGAAACTGTCACCGGGGATCAACGCCACATCAGCTTCCATCAGTAATCGGTCCGCCAACTGCTTTGAGCCCAGGCCCGTACCAGTGATGTTCGGGAAGGCGTAAAAAGCTCCGCCGGGCACCCGGCAGGTGACGCCCGGCATGCTGTTGAGGCCGCTGACCACCACGTCCCGCCGCTTCGCAAATGTTGCGCGCATCCGGTCAATCTCGTCCATCGGGCCCTCAATGGCCGCAAGGCCGGCAAACTGGGCCGCGACATTGACGCAGGAATGATCAACCGTGATCAGGCCGCGCACCGCGTTGACAAGCTGCGCCGGCCAGATACCGTAACCCAGCCGCCACCCGGTCATGGCGAACGTCTTTGACCAGCCATCAAGCAGGATGACCCGGCCGGCAAGTGCCGGATACTGCAGCAGCGATCGAAAACCCGCGCCTTCAAACACCAGGTGCGAATAGATTTCGTCCGACAGGATTGCCACTTGCGGATGTGCCTCAAGGCCGGCGGCCAGCTTGTCCAGTTCGCCTTCATCCACCACGCCGCCGGTCGGGTTGGCCGGTGAGTTGATGATGATCAGGCGGGTCTGGGGCGTGATCTGGGACAGCACCTCGTCTGCGTCAAATCCAAAATTCCGGTCTTCACGAATGGCGTACGGAACCGGTTTGGCGGAAGCCGCCTTTATGGCCTCGCGATAAGGGGGAAATCCGGGGTCCGGATACAGGATTTCAGTCCCAGCCCCGCCGAACACCATGCAGGCAAAGAAAATCGTGACCTTGCCGCCGGGCACAATCACCACCTGGTCGGCTTCAACACTTATGTCATAGCGGCTGGAGACGCTGTTTGCGACAGCCTCTCTCAATGCCGGCATGCCGACCGGAGAAGTATATCCGTGGGGACCGTCCCTGACCGCCTTGAGCCCGGCCTCCAGCACATGGTCGGGTGGCGCAAAATCCGGCTGTCCGATACCCAGGTTGATAACCGGGCGGCCCTGCGCCTTCATCTTCAGGGCCTTGTC
The DNA here is from genome assembly GCA_051010195.1 of Anderseniella sp. Lineage (GTDB taxonomy): Bacteria > Pseudomonadota > Alphaproteobacteria > Rhizobiales > Aestuariivirgaceae > Anderseniella. The sequence goes on from JBPCVV010000212.1 coordinate 43,124, forward strand.
GAGGACGAAGAACGCCCCCTCTTCCTCCAGGCCTGCAACGGCGGGATTCAACTTCAGATCAGTCATGAAAGTCTCTGTTTCCGTATTACTATGGGTGCGAGGTTCTGCGCTTTGTCGCCTGTTCGCGATAATAGACGTACAGGCCGCTGGACACCACGATGCTGGCCCCGATCAGCGTAACCATGTCCGGCACGTCGCCGAAAACCACGAACCCGACAATGATCATCCAGACTATTTGTGTGTAGATGAACGGTGCCAGTGTCGGCGCGGGCGCCATGGTGTGCGCCTTGATCAGCATGTGATGACCGACGCCGCCGGCAATCCCCATCAGCAGCATCAGTGCAACAAGTCCCCAGACCGGCATATGCCAGTTGGCGATGCCCAGCGGCATGGCCAGGGTGGTGCCGACGAGCGACGGCAACAACAACGACACAAGTGCCGGGTCACGACCGCCGATTTTGCGGGTGATGATCTGGTACAATGAAGTGATGATGGCCACCGTCACGGACAACAGCATGGCCCAATGAAACCCGTCTCCACCAGGCCGGATGATCAGCAATACGCCGAGAAAACCGATGACCACTGCCGCCCAGCGGCGCGGCCCTATGCGCTCGCCCAGCAGAAACGGCGACAAGGCGCACACCCATAAAGGGTTTGAGAAGAATATGGCCGAGGTCTGGTCGAGCCTGAGATACTGCAGGGCAATGAAATTCATCAGGGTGGAAGCAAACAGCAGCACCCCGCGTGTCACCTGTAACCCGGGGTGATGTGATCTGATGGTCAGCGCGCCGGTCCACCACATCAGTCCCAGCACATACAAGAGCGACAGGCTGTAGCGCGCGAACACCACCATCATCGGCGGCACATTGGCGCCGAGCAGAAACTTCGCACAGGCGTCGATCACCGTGAACGTGGCGACAGCACCGATCATCAACACTATGCCGGTAGTGACATTGTCGGTCTGGGGCGTCTGGGCACTGCCGGGTATTGCCATAAGGAAAGTCCAATCACGTCCGGCTGCCACGGGCGCACGCCACGGCCAGGTTTCACTTCAGCCGTAACCGCAAGATGCCGGGGCGTCCAGCCAAGAATACCGCCTGATGGTTTGACAGGCCCGGTATTTTACGATGTGACAGGACCCGCAAGGAAAGAGGAACCGCTGATGCCGTTTGTGACACAAAATGATGATTGCAAAATCTTTTATCGCGCCGAGGGTCCGGTCGATGCCCCGGCCATCATATTTTCAAACTCGCTCGGGTGCGATCACCTGATGTGGCAGGCGCAGGCCGATGCGCTGAAACACCGGTTCCGCGTCGTTCGATATGACCAGCGCGGTCATGGTGCCTCCGATGTGCCGGACGGCATGTACCCGCTGCAACGGCTGGGCGAAGATGTTATCGGCATCGCGGATCATCTGGATCTCGAGGCGTTTCATTTCTGCGGAATTTCCATGGGCGGGCTGACCGGGCAGTGGCTCGGCATCAACGCCGGCAACAGGCTCACGACACTGACGCTGGCCGACACATCGCCTCACTTCCGTCCACCTGAAATGTGGGATGAGCGCATGGGCATGATCCGCGAAGGCGGCATGGCCGCCATTTCCGGCATGGTGCTGGGCCGGTTCTTCACGGAAAGCTTCCACCAGAACGACCCCGGCACTGTCAGCGACTTCCGCAATGTCCTTGAGCAGATGAACCCGGTCGGCTATCTGGGTTGTTCTGCCATGTTGAAGGAGACAGACACGTTCGACGAGCTGAAGAAAATCGCCACGCCGACGCTTATCATATCCGGACGGCATGACCAGTCCACGCCGCCGGAACGCGGTGAGATGATCGCCGCGGAGATTGCCGGCGCCGTTCACGTGGTTCTGGACGCCGCCCATGTTTCCAATGCCGAACGCCCGAACGATTTTACCCGCACTCTTGCCGGCTTCCTGGGTACCGACACATTGCCGAGCGACCACCGATTCACCTCCGGAATGAAGCGCAGGAGAGCGGCATTGGGCGACGACTATGTCGATGCGTCGATTCGGAACCGAACCGAGTTCAACGCCGAGTTTCAGGACATGATTACGCGCGGTGCCTGGGGTGAAATCTGGACCCGCCCGGGACTGGACGAAACCACGCGTCGCATGCTGGTCCTGGCGATTTGTGCGGCGCTGTCACGGTGGGAAGAATTTGACCTGCACCTGGCAGCCGCGCTGCGTGCCGGCGTGCCGCAGGAAACCGTTCGTGAAGTGTTGATGCAGACAGCGATCTATGCCGGCGTGCCGGCCGCTAACACGGCATTTGCCCGAGCCGGCAAACAGTTGAAACCGGAAGCCTGACTTCAATACAGGTCAAAATATTCGCGATGTTCCCAATCGGTCACTTCGGACAGGAAACGCTTGATCTCTGCGCGCTTGATGTGGACCAGGTAATCCACAAACTGGTCGCCAAAGCGCTGCCGGAACAGCTTTGACTGCTCGAGCGCATCGACGGCCTCCATCAAGTTGGTCGGCAGCATGGCCGCTTCCGTCTTGTAGGGTGTGTCGGCAGGCGGGCCCGGGTCGCGCTTGCTGTCGATACCATCGAGCCCCGCCCAGACCTGCGCTGCAAGATGAAGATAGGGGTTGGCGGCCGCCTCGGCGGCACGGTTCTCGATCCGTGTGGCAGAATTGTCCGGGCCGCCGACGGCGCGCACCATCACGCCCTTGTTGTCCCTGCCCCAGATCGCCCGGTCGGGTGCCAACTGATACGACTTGTAGCGCTTGTAGCCGTTGATGGTGGGCGAAGCGAACACGCTGGCCTCTGTTGCGCGGGCAAGCAGGCCTGCCGTGTAACCGAGGCCCGGGGACGACAGGAGATCGCCGTCAGTTTCAGGCATGAACAGGTTATCGCCGGATGTTGCCGACACCAGCGACTGATGCACATGCCAGCCGGAGGCAAACAGGTTTGCGACCTGCGGCCGGCACATGAAGGTGGCGTGCAGACCCTGGCGCCGGCAGACCTGCTTCGCCATGGAGCGGAACAGGCTCATGGCATCGGCCGCCTGCACGGCCGGCATAGGCGCAAATGTAAACTCCACCTGGCTCGGACCGAACTCGCACTCAATGGACCTTACCGGCAGGTTGAGCGCCACACACGCCTTGCGCAACATCTCCGTCACAGGTTCAAGCTCATCACCGCGGGCCTCGGTGAGGTACTGGAAACCGTGCGTCATCAGCGACACATCCGGCACCGCGCCCGGTTGTCCGGCATCTTCAGGACGCCTGTTCCAGTCATCGACTTTCAGGATGTGGAACTCAGCCTCGAGCCCGAACCGGACGCCTAAGTCACGACCGGCAAGCTCTTGTTCGGCATCACGCAGTTTACGGCGCACGCAGAATGGTACCGGTTTTCCGTCGGCAAAGTGCAGATCGCACAGCAACCAGCCGCATCCCTCCACCCAGGGCAAGACGCGAAAGGTTTCCGGATCCGGCAACATCAGCATGTCACCGGCACCCTGCATCTCGGCCATATCGAGGCCTGCGCCGGCCTCCCACACCGGGAATACCGTGCGATGCGAGGTGTCCTTTGCCAGCAGGGTCGATGTCATGGCACAGCCATTGGCCAGCAGGCCGGCGAGCTGTGCCGCCATCAGCGTCTTGCCGCGCAAGATGCCGTGCTGGTCGGCAAAGGCAAGCCGCACCGTATCCAGGCCATGATTTTCCACCTGCTCGAGCACGCTCGCACAGGCCTTGCGCCGTTCAGCACTGTCTACGCCGGCCAGTGCCGCCAGGCCTTCACGCCCTACGTCACTCATCAGGCAGGCCCAACCATGGATGTGGCCCACGGACAGGCATCACGGCGTTCGGTGTCGCGCTCCCGCCAGACCGATCGCCAATCAGCATCCGGTGCAATGGCGTCAACCGCAACTGGCCCTTTCGTGTCCAGCGGCTTGCCGTTGGGAATGCCCGGCAAATGGCCACCATCACCCACGGCATCAATGGCACGGCGCAACATGCGCCGATAGGCGATGATGGCCTTGTCGGACGTGGCGAGATGTTCGTTGGTGCGGTCGAACACCGGTCCGGGGCTTTCCACCGCCCACTGGTCATGAACATTAATGTCGAGTCCCATGCCGGTATAGGTTTCGGCTTCCTGTTCGTGCGGATTGTAGCCGTAATTGTTGCGCTTGTTCTTCAGCGGCGCATAGTCCGGCAGGCGGTGTTCGGCAAGCCGCTGTTCACGCATTAGTTGCTTGTTCACAGGCCCTGCAAAGCTGGTGAACATCGAATACCAGTAGCAGGTCTCGTCATCCACCGGCACATGCCACTGGGTGATGGTCATATCATTTGACATCGGGATGCAGATGGCCTCGGGGAAAATCTGGTTGGTCACGCGCACATGGGTGCGACCGTCATCCAGATGCCTGAGCGTGATGAGGCGCAGCCCGTAATCGGTTTCCTCGATCTCGATGTCAGGGCGCGGATACTCGCGCAGCAATTGCGTCATCGGCATTTCTGTGTTGGCGGCGGTGTCACGGAACTGCTTGCCATAACTGTCGGCCGGGTCTTCATCCTGGAGGAACCTGTGCAGGAAGGATGCATGCACCGGATCAATGCCCACTTCCATGGCCTGCAGCCAGTTGCACTCCCAAAGTCCCTTGAAGGCAAACACATGTGTATCCGGCGCAACGAAACAGTCCATGTCCGGAAACGGCGGCGGCGTGCCGTCGCCCATGAAGGCGAAAACGATGCCGTTCCTTTCCTCTACCGGATAGGACGTTGCCCTGATCTGTTCGTGCATGGTGCTGCCTTCGGGTTCACCAGGTTGTTCGACGCACTGGCCGGAACGATCGAAGTGCCAGCCGTGAAACGGGCAGCGCAGACCGTTGTCTTCGCGCCGGCCATGACACAGGTCAGCACCCCGGTGCGGGCAATGCCGCCCGATCAGGCCCAGTTCACCCTGATTGTCGCGAAACAGCACCAGGTCTTCGCCCAGCAGGCGCACCGGCACCACGGGACGCGGGCCTTCGAGTTCGTCGCTCAGCGCCGCCGGTTGCCAGTATTGTCGCATCAGCCTGCCGCATGGCGTGCCGGAGCCGGTCTGAGTGATGAGGTCGTTGACGTCTTTCGACAGCATAAGCGCGCGTCCTGTTCTAAATCTGGAGCCGCACAAGTTAGGCAGGCAGGACAGACTAGGCAAGGCTTGCTGAAACCGGAGATTGCAGGTTGTATGCGGATCATGAACCAGTACCGAGCCGAACCGGGACGACAATTGTGAACACCAAGCCCTATCTGATCGCAGGCGGCGGCATCGGCGGCTTTGCAGTCGCACTGGCGCTGGCCCGGAAGGGCATCGAAAGCATCGTCATCGAGCGCGAGGACGAGTTGCGCGAAGCCGGAGCCGGTATTCAACTGGGGCCGAACGGGTTTCGCATGTTCGATACTCTGGGCGTTACCGATGCGATACGGGCCAATGCGGTGTTTCCCGAAGCGCTGATCATGATGGACGCGCTTGACGGGTCACAGGTGACGCGGGTGCCACTCAACACAGCGCAATTCAATGAGCGCTTTCAATACCCTTATGGAGTGATCTACCGGCCGGATCTGCATGACAGCTTCATCGAGGCTGCCCGGGCGACCGGCAAGGTGGACGTCCGGCTGGGCGAGAGGGTGGAGACATATGAGGATAACGGCGATGGCGTGCGCGTTACTGTGGACGACGGCAGCACAATTGAGGGTTGCGCGCTGATCGGCGCCGACGGGTTGTGGTCGGCCATTCGCGAGACGATCGTGGCCGATGGACGACCACGGGTTTCCGGCCATATTGCCTACCGCGCCGTGCTGCCGGAGGCCGACGTCCCGGCGCCGAACCACAAGAACGAAGTGATCCTGTGGGCCGGCCCCAAGACCCACCTGGTGCATTACCCGCTGCATCGCGGCGATATATTCAACCTGGTGTCGGTATTTCATTCCGACGCCTATGAAGAAGGCTGGGATGTCTATGGCGATATCGCTGAATTGAACGACCGGTTTGCCGGCCAGCGTGCAGAGGTAATGGGCATGCTCGGCAAGATCGAGAGCTGGCGCATGTGGGTGTTGTGCGACCGCGACCCTGTGAAAAACTGGAGCAGGGGCCGTGTCACCCTGCTCGGTGATGCAGCCCACCCAATGCTGCAATACCTGGCGCAAGGCGCGTGCATGGCCACCGAAGACGCGGTGTGCCTGGCACACCATGTGACGGCCCATGATGATCCGTCGGACGCCTTTCTGGCCTATCAGGCGGATCGGTATCTGCGCACGGCGAGGGTTCAGATGACGGCACGGTTTTACGGGGATATCTACCACGCTGCCGGTCCGGTGGCGGAACTCAGGCAGATGATGCTGTCGGGCCGATCACCGGATCAGGCCTATGACGGCATGAGCTGGCTGTATAGCGGCGTCAACGCACAGGGCCAGCAGATCCTGTCGTAAACCGTTCCGGAATAAAGCGATTGCCAAGGGAAAACCGGGTGATAGGATCATCTTGAGGCTGAACCTGCCATCAACGGCAATCACTTAGAGTTTGAGTATCAGGGAGTAGACACATGATCCGCAACATTCTGGCCGGCGCGCTGGCGCTTGGCATTTCGGCAACGGCGACTGCCGCCATTGCCGCCGACAAGGTGAAAATCGGGGTGATCACCACGTTGACGACACCGGCAGCGGTTCTGGGCGAAGAACAGATGAACGGCATCAACCTGGCCATGGAACATCTTGGCGGCAAGATGGGCAGCACCGAGGTCGAGATCATCGCGGAAGACGACGGCTTCCGCCCGGACATCGGCAAACAGAAGGCAGACAAGCTGGTGTCCCAGGACGATGTGGACATCGTGACCGGCATCATCTGGTCACACGTTTTGCTGGCGTCGAAGAAATCCATACTGGAGGGCGGCAAGTTCCTGATCGGCGCCAATGCCGGCACATCCCACGTGGCCGGCAAGGAATGCCACGAGAACTTCTTCTCATCGTCCTGGCAGAACGACATGGTGCCGAAAGCGCTTGGTGAAGTGCTCAATCAGCGTGGCGTGAAGTCGCTCTACATCATGGCGCCGAACTATGCCGCCGGCAAAGACATGGTGGCCGGCGTGAAAAGCTCGTTCAAGGGCGAGGTCAAGGGTGAAGACTTCACCAAGTGGGGCAAGGACGCCCAGCTTGATTTCTCCGCCGAACTTGCAAAGGCGTCTGCCTCGGGCGCAGAAGCGATCTTCGTGTTCTATCCGGGCAAGGCGGGCGGCGCTTTCCTGAAGCAGTTCGGCCAGGCCGGTCTGGCCGGCAAAATGCAGTTCTTCAACGTATTCTCGGTCGACGGACTGTCGCTGCCGAAATTCCAGGCCGGCGGCATCAAATCCGTGCTTGGCGCTTATGACACCATGCAGTGGAGCCCGGACCTGGACAACGAAGCCAACAAGAAGTTCGTGGCCGACTATCGCGCCAAGCATGACCGTTATCCAAGCTTCTACGCAGCTCAGGCTTATGATGCGATCAACCTGATCAATTCTGCGGTCGTCGCCACCAATGGCAACGTCGAGGACAAGGATGCGTTCCGGACCGAGTTGAAGAAGGCCAACTACAAGTCGGTGCGTGGCGACTATTCCTACGGCGACAATCACTTCCCTGTACAAAACTACTATCTGCGGCAGGTGGTTGAAGGACCGGACGGCAAGTGGACCCACAAGACCGTGTCCACCGTCTATGAAGCAACCGGCGATGACCACGCCAAGGATTGCACCATGAACTAGCGCAAATTCTGACCTCGACATACGGGCCCGCTCTCGAGCAGTATTGAGGGCGGGTTTTTGTATCCAGCCGGGAGATTTGAGCGTTGAAGGTTGTTATTGTTGGTGGTGGTATCGGCGGGCTGGCGGCCGCCCTGATGCTGCATGATCGCGGCATCAGCGCTGAAGTCTACGAGCGCTCGGCGGAAATCCGTGAACTCGGAGTGGGCATCAACACGCTGCCGCATGCGATCAGGGAACTGGCCAATATCGGCCTGCTGAACGCGCTCGATACCGTCGCCATCCGCACCCACGAACTGATCTACCAGAATCGGCAGGGCCAGACCATCTGGCGGGAATTGCGGGGTATGGATGCAGGCCTCGACATGCCGCAGTTTTCTATTCACCGCGGGCGCCTGCAGGGCGTGCTGCGTGATGCGGTGATCGAGCGGCTGGGACGTGATGCGATCACAACCGGCCATGCCTGTATCGGCGTGACGCAGGAAAACGGTTCTGCGACGGCAATCTTTCAAACTACCGAGAAACAAGACCTGCAGGTGGAAGGTGATGCGGTTGTTGCCTGCGACGGCATTCACTCGGTGGTTCGAAAACAGTTCTACCCGGACCAGGGCGAACCGAAATGGAACGGTATCATGTTGTGGCGCGGCGCATGCCTGTGGGAGCCGTTTCTGACCGGACGCTCCATGGTGATTGCCGGCGGTATGGAGGCGAAACTTGTCCTGTACCCGATCGCAAACGATGCGCGGCCTGACGGCAAGGTACTGATGAACTGGGCCGTGGCGGCAAAGCTGGGAGACGGGTCAACACCCATGCCGCGGCGCGAGGACTGGAACCGCGAAGGCGTGATGAGCGAGCTGCTGCCGTTTGTCGAGGACACGTTCACGCTTGATGTGCTGGACCCGCTGGCGCTTATCGGCGAGACCGGCACGTTTTACGAATATCCCATGTGCGACCGGGATCCGGTTGACCAGTGGACGTTTGACCGGGTGACCCTGCTGGGTGATGCAGCCCACCCGATGTACCCGGTGGGATCAAACGGCGCCAGCCAGGCGATACTGGATGCGCGCTGTCTCGCCGACAGGCTTGCCGAGAGCAACGGCGACGCGGCCGCGGCACTGCTCGCCTACGAAACCGAGCGCCTGCCGGCTACATCTGAGATCGTGCGGCAGAACCGGGGCGGCGGGCCTGAACGGGTCATCGACCTGGTCAACAGCCGTGCACCGGACGGGTTTGACCGGCTGCAAGATGTCGCCGGCCAAGAGGAGCTGGAAGCGGTGGTGCGCGGCTATCAGAAAACCGCCGGTTTCGACAAGGCGTC
>JBPCVV010000213.1:0-14419 GCA_051010195.1 Anderseniella sp.
ACTCCCTCTATGCCATCTATGTCGGGACCAACGGCGTTCAGCAACCCTGAGGGCACTGTCAGAGGAAAACGGATTGAAGCGGGCGGCACAGGGCCCATCCTCTGAGGATGACAAAATGCAGTCCCTCTTGCTGTTTTTGAGCATCTCCTGAGATCATTCGTCTTGCGGTGATGATGTATATTCGATCTACACGACGCCATCCGGAAAGTGGGTACAAACACGGCTACAGGCGCGGGATTTATCGCGGCCACAGGCCATTTTGCAGGTTATAACCGATAAGAGCAGGTTATCTAAGTCATTGAATTTATGTTGTTTTTAATGGCGCACCGGGGAGGATTCGAACCCCCGACCCCCAGATTCGTAGTCTGGTGCTCTATCCAGCTGAGCTACCGGTGCCCTCAAGGCGGGAAGATTGACCCGCGTTCAGCGTCAGATTGTGTGCTGAAGACGGGTCGTATCTAGCCGGTTGTTCGGGCAAACGCAAGCGCCGGATTGCATCTGCCTGCCAATCGCATCAGCCGGTCCGCCAGGCATTGTGGCCATGCAGCGCCGCAGCGCTGGCCATGGCTCGCCCGATCGCCCGTGTCAGGCAGTCGGCGGCCATGGAACCCAGCATGGCCAGGGTATCCGCCTGCTGCTCGCCCAGTGCCATGTTGCCGGTCGCCAGCGCAAAAACCGTATCGCCATCATAGGGTGTGTGAATTGGGCGGATGGCCCGTGTCATGCCGTCTGCCGCCATGATCGCCAGCCGGTGGGCCTGCGCCTTGCTCAGCGCGGCATCGGTTGCGACCACGGCAATGGTGGTGTTGGCCCCGGCGACACGGGCCTCCAGCTTGCTGCCGCCCAGCGGTGTCAGCGGAGCGGGTATATCGGGCACCGGAGGCACCGGTCCGAACTCGCCGTCCAGTTCAAACGGCCGCGCCCACAAATCGTTGCTGGCGGGATTGATGCACGACCCAACCGGATTGAGTGCAACCAGCGCCCCGATGGTAAATCCTTCAAACACGCTCGATGCACTGCCCAGCCCGCCTTTCAGCGCCCCTGCAGTCGCGCCATGGCCGGCGCCGGTATTGCCGAGATCGAAGTGACGGCCGGCGGCCTTCGCTGCCGCAATGCCCAACTCGCGATAAGGTGGCGTTGCACCCCAGGTCTTGTCCGGTCCAAATGTCAGGTCAAACAGGATGGCTGACGGCACCAGCGGGATGCGCACGGGCGAATTGCCAAAACTCATGCCCACGCCCTGTTCTGCCAGGTGGGATATGACGCCGCCGGCTGCATCCAGCCCGAACACCGATCCTCCTGACAACACGATGCCATGCACCGTTTCCACCAGGCAGGTCGGATCCAGTGCCGAGACATCCCGGGTGCCCGGCGCACCGCCGCGCACATCCACCGCGGCCACCACAGGGTCATCGGGCAGCAGAACTGTCACACCTGTTGCGTAGCGCGGGTCGTGGGCATTGCCGACCCCTAGCCCGGCAACATCGGTAATCAGGTTCCTGGGGCCTGGTGTTAGGTTCATCTGCGACGCCTCGAACTGTCTCGCGTGTTCATCATGTTTGAAGATCGTAGGTGTCCTGTGGGCTTCGTCAATTGCGAACATGCAGGCAGCGTGGCTAAGATGCAGGCTGACCTGGTTTGTTGTTGCTTTTTTGGATTGTGAGAATGCCTTTGCTTGCCCGATGCCTTGCCCTGTGCCTGCTGATTGTGCTGGCCGCCTGCAGCGACGATGCACCCCAGCGCAAGGGAATGGTCGCCACCGCCAACACACACGCATCCGACGCGGCCGCCGCCATTCTTGCCAAAGGCGGGTCGGCTACCGATGCCGCCATTACCGCGCAACTGGTGCTGACCCTGACCGAACCGCAGTCTTCCGGAATTGGCGGTGGCCTGTTCATGCTGCATTACTCTGCTGCTGATGCATCCGTCACCACGTTTGACGGTCGCGAAAAGACACCCATGGACGCGGATGAAACCCTGTTCCTGAAACCGGATGGCAAGCCCATGGCGTGGCCCGACGCAGCACTTGGCGGCAAGCCGGTGGGAACGCCGGGCGTGATTTCAGCACTTTGGAAAGCGCACCGCAAGTTCGGTAAGCTGGAGTGGGCCAGCCTGTTTCAACCTGCCATAGAGCTGGCGGAAAACGGTTTCGCGGTCAGCCCGCGCCTCAATGCCGCCATCGCCAATGCCAACCATCTGCAGTCTGACGATGCTGCCGCTGCCATTTACTTCCTCGGTGACGGCGACTACGGCGAACCGGATGTCGCGGTGCCGGTCGGTCATGTGCTTAAGAACCAACCCTACGCCGACACATTGAAACTGATTGCGGCGAACGGACCTGACGGGTTTTACAAGGGCCCTGTCGCCAAGGCCATCATCGATGCGGTGCGCTCCAACGAGGTCAATCCAGGCGAGATGACGCTGGCCGACCTGGCGGCTTACGAAGCCATCGAGCGCCAGCCCGTCTGTGCGCCTTACCGCGCCTATCGCGTGTGCGGCATGGGCCCGCCAACCTCGGGCGGGCTGACTTCGCTGATGATCCTCGGCCTGCTGGAACCCTACCAGTTGTCCAACCTTGATCCGGCCGGCCTGGTGGCCGCCCATCTGTTTGCCCAGGCCAGCCGTCTGGCGTTTGCAGACCGCAATCAATACATGGCTGACGCCGATTTCGTTGACGTGCCCGTCGACGGCCTGCTCGACCGGCAGTATCTCAGATCGCGCAGCCGGCTCATCAACCCGGTCCGCGACATGGGCGCCGCCGCTGCCGGCAAGCCGCCGGGAACCGGAGAGCTGACACAGGCGGCGGATGCGGGGTTGGTGGAACATGGCACCAGTCACCTGGTGATTGTCGACATGAACGGCAATGCCGTGTCCATGACCATGAGTGTTGAACGCGCTTTTGGTGCAAGGATCACTGCTGGTGGCTTTGTGCTCAACAACCAGCTGACGGACTTTTCCTTTGTGCCCAGCAGGGCCGGCAAGCCGGTCGCCAACCGGGTGCAGGCCGGCAAGCGGCCCCGGTCGTCCATGTCACCATCACTGGTGCTTAATGGTGACGGCAGCCTGTTTGCCGTTGTCGGCTCGCCGGGCGGCAGTCGCATCATCGGCTATACGGCGCGGGCGCTACTCGGTGTGATCGACTGGCAGATGCCCATGCAGCAGGCGGTTTCGCGATTGCATGTCATAAACCGCAATGGCCGCACTGAACTTGAAGACGTGTCAGCGAGCCAGGATCTGGCCGAAAAGCTGAACCAGTTCGCGCTGCTGGCCGCCCCACTGGCTGATCTCGGCCACACGGTCGAGGTCAAACCCCTCACCAGCGGCCTGCACGGCATTCGCATTCTGAAGGACGGCACAATGGACGGCGGCGCCGACCCGCGCCGCGAAGGCACGGTTGTGGAGGTAGTGGAGGAGAAGTAGTGACTGGACGGAGCGGGGGTGTATGTAGATAGATTGAGTCTATATCGCTCACGCAAGCAGGCTTCGCCTGCGCTCCGCGAGGGCAGGCCTGACCGGCCCGAGGCCCGGTCGGGCCTAGTTGGATTCTGGTGGTCGAACAGCTTTACTCAGCACTTCGTGCTTCGCGCCGTTCTCCGACCCTGAACACCTGTAGTGATGAACTTCAATCCGAAGCACGAAAGTGCTGAGGCAAGGCCGACTGGCCGTCGCGCGAAGCGCGCCCCCGCGGAGCGCAGCCGTCAGGCTGCTTGCGTGAGCGATATACTAATTATGCACTTCGCTTGCCGCGCCGGCCGGATTCCACTTCCTGCAGCCGGTCCGGAATGCTGATCTGGAACACCGTGCCGGGCTCCGGGCTTTCCACCAGCCGCACCTCGCCGCCGTGGGCGCGCACCAGTTCGCTGGCAATTGCCAGTCCGAGTCCGGTGCCGCCCTGGCGCTGCGATCCGCGAAACGCCTCGAACAGATGCTCCCTGGCCTTGACCGGCACACCGGGGCCATTGTCGGTAACTTCGATGATGCAGTGGCTGTTTTCGTGCCGTGCCCGGACCCTGACCTTGCCGCCGCTGCCGCGCGCGATGGAGGTGGCATCCTTGTTCTCAACCGCCTCGGCGGCATTGCGCAAAAGGTTCATCAACACGCGAAACAATTGTTCCCGGTCGGCATCGGCATCCATGTCAGCCGGCACTTCATTGTAGAAGACCACGTCACTTCCGGCCTCAGTGGTGCTGTGGTCCAGCACTTCATCCACCAGTACACGCAGATTGAACATCTCGCGCCGTGGCGGTGCTTCCTGGGCGCGGCCGAATTTCAATGTGTCCTGGCAAAACCCGATGGCCCGGTCCAGCGATGCAATCAGCTTCGGCGCGAATTTCTTCACTGTCGGATCATCAACCATCCCCAGCCGGTCCGAAATCAGTTGCGCAGACGCCAGCATGTTGCGCAGGTCGTGGCTGACTTTCGATACCGCAAGTCCAAGCGATGCAAGCCGGCTCTTCTGCGACAACAGATCGGACAGTTCGGTCTGCATCTGTTTGAGTTCCTGTTCGGCAGCGCCTATTTCATCGACCCGGCCTGTCGGTTCTATGATGCGGCTGCGGTCTTCCGGGTTGAGCGCAAAGGCCTGCATGTTGCTGGACAAACGCTGCACCGGGCGCACCAGCAGCCGGTTGAGGGCGAAAAACAGCAAGGCTGCCAGTATCACGGCAAGAAAGATCGAAAGCGTCAGAATATTGATGGAATAGCGCACCATCGCCTTGAACAGCGGTTTTTCATCCAGCGCCATTTCGATCAAAGTGCCGCTCATGCTCGACGGCTCGTTCATCACCCCAATGACCCGGTTGCCGCCGTGAAACAGCGTGGTGAAGGCATCGTAAATGGCCATCATCGGCTTGTTCTCGCGCAGATCGTATGAGGCCTCCACGATGGGAGCCCGGTCCGGCATCAGCACCAGCTGGCGGGCGTCATCGGTTCTGACCGCCAGCACCAGCACGCCGGCACGCTCCAGCAGTTCCTTGCGCAACAGCGGAGGGATTTCCTGATTCTGGGCGGCTTCAACCGCCAGGGCGGCAATTTCCGCCGTGGCAGAGCGCTGCTGCAGCCAGTTGATGCGAAAATTGGCAATTGACGGCACAAACACCAGCATTTCGCCAATCATCAGGAAAACGGCTGCCAGGACGAGGACTTTGGCAGTCAGCTTGCGATACCATGGCACACGCCTGCTGGACCGCCCAAAATCCTGCTTTTCCGTATCGGTACTCATCTCTGCCTTTACTCAGTCGCCGGCAGAAATGCTTTAACTGACGGCAGTCATCCGAAAATCTTCAACCATCCTATGATACGGCGAACCATGGGTTTGGATGGCAGGTCGGCATAATAACTTGTCGCTGCACGTTTGGAAACTTCGCTCAAGGTGGGATATGCCGCGACCATGTCTATCATGGCCTTGATCTTTAGTCCTGATGAAATCGCCATTGCCCACGGTTGAATCAGGTCACCTGCATTGGGAGCCACGATGGAACAACCCAGTATCTCGCCCTTGGTCGAAACAATCGCCTTGATCAGGCCGGAGGTCTTGCGTTCGGCGCGCGCGCGATCGTTTTCCTTGAAATACCAGCGCAGCACCTTGTGGTCCCGGTGGCTTTCAGCTGCCTGTGCTTCGGTAACACCGATATGGGCAAGTTCAGGGTCCGTGTAGGTAACCCACGGAATGATTTTGGTTTCATTGCTGACCGGCAGGCGGAACAGGATGGACTTGATGACAAGACCCGCCTGGTAACCGGCAACATGGGTGAATTGCAGCCCGCCGGCCACATCACCGATTGCGTAGACCTTGCGATTGGAAGTGCGCAGGCCTTTGTCCACCTTGATGCCGCGCCTGTCATACTCAATACCGGCAGCCTCAAGATTGAGGTTGTCAACATTGGCAACGCGTCCAGCTGCAACCAGCAAATGTGAGCCGGAAAGCTTTTCAGACTTGCCGTCTTCGCCTTCCAGTGTGATGTCGATCGCCTTTGCTTTTCCAGCCTTGGAGATGCCGCTAATCTTGGCGCCTGCGCGGATATCGATGCCTTCGTCGCGCAGGTGATCAAGCACAATGGCCGTCAGTTCCGGGTCATCCTTGCCGAGTGGTTGAAACGCTTCCAGCACCGTGACCTTGGCGCCGAGACGGTGATGGGCCTGTGCCATCTCCATGCCGATAGGACCTCCACCGATAATGATCAGGTGTGCCGGCAGCGTGGTATTTTCGAAAATGGTCTCGTTGGTGAAAAAGTCGACGCTGTCCAGGCCGGGGATCGGCGGTGCTGATGGCGATGAACCTGTTGCCACGACAATGCGGCGCGCCTTGATCCGGTTGCCACCTGCTTCAACGGTCTCAGCATCGACAAACTTTGCCGCATCGCGGATCACTGTCACGCCCAGACTCTCAAAACGTTCCTGGCTGTCATGCGGCGCAATGCCGGCAATGACATCCTTTACGTGCGCCATGGTCTTGGCGAAATCAACTTTCGGGGTTTGCGCGGCAATTCCGAACTCGACGCCGGAGGAAAACGCGTGGGCATGTTTGCCGGCGGCCAGCAGGGCCTTTGAAGGAACACAGCCGTAATTCAGGCAGTCGCCGCCCATTTCGCCCTTTTCGATCAGCACGACTTTTTCGCCGAATTGGCTGGCCGCAGCCGCAACGCTCAGGCCGCCGGAGCCTGCGCCAATCACGCAGATATCGCAGGTAATGTCAGTCATGGTAGTACCTTTCGGGCCTCTTTGCGGACCCATCTATACATGAATTGTTGGAAGTCGTTGAGGTTGGTCGCAAGGACCTATGAACTCATGCTTCGCCACGGCTTGCATTTTTCCGGGCGCGTAGTTTTTTCACCACAACCGGGATCAGTGCTACCACGCCCAACGCGGCAAATGCCGCCAGCAATTGCGGTGTCACCAGTGCGCCGGCATCAAGTGCAAATTCGCAATTGGCAGCACCGTTCTCAGCTATGCAGGTTTGGTATGCGGCTTTCTGCTGGGTGATGATTGAGTCCAGGCCCGATCCAAGCGTCGAGAACGCGAAAGTGCCCGGAACGATGCCGATGAGCGTGGTCAGTGCATAGGTGCCGAGGCCGACACCTGCAATGGCAGGGGCAATGTTGACCAGCCAGAACGGAAACACCGGCACCAGCCTCAGGAACAGCATGTAGTTGAAGGCGTCTTCCCGAAATCCGCCGGAAAGCTTTTCCATCCACGGACCGGCGCGGCTGGCAAGCGTGTCACCGAGCGATGTCTTGGCGGCCAGGAAGATGGCAACTGCACCGGCTGTGGCAGCGACAACAGTGAACACGCCGCCCAGGAACCAGCCGAACAGGAACCCGCCGAGAATGGTCAGCAGAGCCGCACCGGGCAGTGAAAATGCCACCGCGGCAATATAGATCGCCATATAGGAGGCCGCCGCCAGCACGGCGTTTTCGGCAACAAATGCCATCAGGGCATCGCGGTTGTCGGCAATGGCGGTCAGGGAGAGGTATTCGTGTAAACCTGATGCATAGACCGCGGCAATGCCGCTCAGTAATATCACCAGAGGTGCCCAGCGCTTGAGGTTTGCGGTGACACCGGAAGGGCGGGCAGCGCCCGCTTCAGCTACGTTTCCAGACATTTTTTCTTGTTCTTTCTTCATCTGTATGAGTAAGGCGTGATCTGTTCCGGAATGCAACCAAATGACGTGTTCATGACTTTGCCCGCGCACCGATAATGAGACCACATGAGTTGGCGCGAAGATGTCGCACAACGCAACCGGATGAAAGGGGGTGTAAACTGCTTGTGAAAAGGTATGACTACAGGTGAGAGTCTGGTGTTCAGGACGTCATCGGTGCCGCCAAATAGATACGGCGGGCGAATTGACTTGTTGCCATTACGCCCGTATAAGCCGCGCAGGATTTCATCCGGTGATCAATGACCAGCAAGCTTGACGGGTTTCCAACGTCGCTGCCTGACCCGACCGGAAACATGATGATTTTGGAGATTTAGCCATGAAACGCACGTTTCAACCCAGTAATCTTGTTCGCAAGCGCCGCCATGGCTTCCGTGCCCGAATGGCAACTGTCGGCGGTCGCCGAATCATTGCACGCCGCCGCGCGCGCGGCCGTTCCAAGCTGAGCGCCTGACCGGCCGGCTCGCTGGCTGACCGCGGATGCCGTTGAGCGTATCGGTCCATCTGGCACACTTCGCAGGAACTCCCTCATTGGTAGAGCATCTGAAACGACGGCAGGATTTCCTCGCCGCCGCTGCCGCACGCGTGTGTGCGCGCAAGGGGTGTGTTGTACAGGCCAGGGTTCGTGATGATGACGGCGCGGCGCGCATCGGCTTTACCGTGACCCGCAAGCTCGGCAATGCGGTGGTGCGGAACCGTATCAAAAGACGGTTGCGCGAGGCAGTTCGTGTCGCATCAGGGCTGGACCTGAGGCGCGGGCATGATTATGTGTTCATCGGACGTGCAGCCACTCTGGCTCAGGACTTCAGGGATTTGACGGGTGACATCGTTTTTGCAACGCAAAGGCTGAATGACGGCAAGGGTGATCCGCCACGATCGCGTGGCAGGACCCGCGACGGCCGCAGTCATGCAAAAGCGCCACAATAATTATTGCGCTGAGGCGTAAACGGGATGAACCGCCGGAGCGGTAAGAGGCAGGACCGGACATCATGAATAGTGAAATCAAGAACTATATTCTGGCGATAGCCTTATCGTTGGGCGTGATTGTTCTCTGGCAGATGTACTTTCCCCAGCCGAGCCAGCAGCAGGCCCCGCAACAGCAGCAACAACAGCAGCAGTCTGCGCAGGGCACCACGCAAACCGGCGACACCGGTGTGCCGCAGGCACCCGCGGCTGGAACCGGTGCCGGTGTGCCGCAGGCAGCGCCCGGCGAATCTGCTGTTCCCGGTGCGGCACTGGCTTTGCCCCGTGAAGCGGTTCTCGATCAGAACGCGCGGGTTATGATCGACACGCCGGTATTGTCCGGCAGCATCAACCTCAAAGGCGCCCGCCTCGACGACCTGAGGCTGAAGCAGTATCACGAGACGGTCGATGACAGTTCGCCGACCATCGTCCTGTTGTCGCCGGCCGGCGGCGCCGGTGCGTTTTTCACCGAACAGGGTTGGGTCGCTCCGACCGGTGAAACCGTGAAACTGCCCAATTCAGACACTGTCTGGTCGACATTGGACAACACGACGCTGACACCGACGGCGCCGGTTACGCTGCAATGGGACAATGGCGAAGGCCTGCTGTTCGAACAGACGTTTTCCATTGACGACAATTACATGATGACTGTCCGCCAGGACCTCACCAACAACACCGCGTCTTCGGTCAACCTGTTTCCCTATGGCCGCGTGCAGCGCATCGGTATTCCGGAAATCACCGGTATCTACGTGCTGCACGAAGGTCTGTTGAGCGTGTTGGACGAAACGCTTGAAGAACTGACCTACTCCGATGCCCAGGACAACGCCAACGATGCGTATTCGTCAAAAAGCACCGGCGGTTGGCTCGGCATCACCGACAAATACTGGGCCGCAACCCTGATCCCCGACCAGAAGATGGACATCACCGGATCGCTTCGTCATTTGACTATCGACAACACTGACGCGTTTCAGGCCGACTATCTGGCCGTACAGCCGATCAGCGTGGCGCCCGGCGCAACAGCCAGCGTGGAAAGCAATGTATTTGCCGGTGCCAAGAAAAGCTATCTGATCGACAGTTACCAGGAAAAATTGGGTATCAACAATTTTGAACTGATGATCGACTGGGGCTGGTTTTATTTTATCACCAAGCCGCTGTTCAAGGTGCTGCACTTTTTCAACGCAATGGTCGGCAATTTCGGTGTTGCCATCCTGATTGTCACGGTGCTGCTCAAGCTGTTGTTCTTCCCGCTGCAGAACAAGTCATATGCCTCCATGAGCAAGATGAAGAAGCTTGCGCCTGAAATGGAGAAGATCAAGACTCGTTTCCCGGATGACCGCGCCAAGCAGCAGCAGGCGATGATGGAGATGTACAAGAAAGAGCAGGTCTCGCCGCTGTCGGGCTGTTGGCCGATCCTGATCCAGATCCCGGTGTTCTTTGCGCTCTACAAGGTGATTTACGTTACCATCGAGATGCGCCATGCCCCGTTCTTTGGCTGGCTGCAGGATTTGTCGGCGCCGGATCCGACCAGCCTGTTCAATCTGTTCGGGTTGTTGCCGTTCACCCCGCCGAGCTTCCTGATGATTGGTGTTCTGCCCATTCTCATGGGCATCACCATGTGGATCCAGATGCGTCTCAACCCGGCGCCACCGGACCCGATCCAGGCACAGATATTCAACTGGATGCCGTTGTTCTTTACTTTCCTGCTGGCCACTTTCCCGGCGGGCCTGGTGCTGTACTGGACGTGGAACAACTTCCTGTCGATCCTGCAGCAGTCCTACATCATGAAGAAGCATGGCGTTGAGATAAACCTGCTGGGCAATATCAAGCAGTCACTCGGCCTGGACAAGAAAAAGAACCAGCCAGGCGAATGATCCGATCTAACCACAGCGTGCTCTAGCCATGCGAGAGTATGAACCGGAGGAAATTGAGCGCGGCAGGCTACTGTTTGCCGGGCTGACGGAGTTCCGCATGGGCGCTGCGAAACTGTCGCAGCTGCCGCCGGAGTATCCGGTCGAGGTGGCATTTGCCGGCAGGTCGAATGTCGGCAAGTCCTCGCTGCTCAACGCGCTTACCGGGCGCAAAGACATTGCACGCACCTCCAATACACCGGGCCGTACCCGAGAGCTCAACTATTTCGAACTTGCAGATGGCGCTGTCGCCCTGGTCGACATGCCCGGTTACGGTTATGCCAAGGCAACCAAGACGCTGGTGAAGGCGTGGCAATCGATCATCATGGGGTATCTGCAGGGCCGCCCCAACCTGCGCAGGGTCTTTGTGCTGATCGATTCACGCCACGGCATCAAGCCGATTGATCTGGAAACCCTGGATCAGCTCGACGAAGCTGCCGTCAGTTACCAGATCGTGCTGACCAAGGCGGACAAGATCAAACAGGGTGAGCGCGACACCGTTCTCGCAGCCACCGCTAAGGCCATTTCCAAACGTCCGGCGGCCTTTCCCGACACCATTATCACATCGTCGGCCAAGGGCTGGGGCATTCCTGAACTGCGCGCGGAAATCGCCGCCATGCACAGCTGAAGCCGGTCAGAAACGGCGCTTCGACACGCCGGCGACAGCGCAACTGTTTTCCTTCGACATGCGCTGTTGATCGGCTATAAGGCGGGGCTGGCATTAAAATCTCATCTCGCTCCAGGTCGTTAAACTCATGTCGGAAGTCCAACAGCCCCAGACCATTGCGCGCATTCTGTCGGAAGCGCTGCCGTTCATGCAGCTGTATGACAATCAGGTTATTGTCGTGAAATATGGCGGCCACGCCATGGTGGACCCGGACCTGTCGCGCAAGTTTGCCCGTGACATTGTCCAGATGAAGCAGTCAGGCTTCAACCCGATCGTCGTGCATGGCGGTGGCCCGCAGATAGGCGCCATGCTGGAACGCCTGAAAATCGAATCGCGCTTCGAAGACGGCCTGCGGGTTACCGACAGGGCGACCATGGAAGTTGTCGAAATGGTGCTCGCAGGTTCGATCAACTCGGCCGTCGTATCGGACATCCAGGCGGTCGGCGGGAAAGCAATCGGCATTTCCGGCAAGGACGGCAATCTGTGTGTAGCCAGGAAGCTGGAGCGGACACGTAAAAATGCCGAGACCGGCAGGCAGGAAACTGTAGATCTTGGTTTTGTTGGCGATCCCGGGCAGATCAATCCGGAAATCCTGCACACCATCATTCAGTCCGAAACGGTCCCGGTGATCGCGCCAATAGCCACCTCTCTTGATGGCGAGACCTATAATGTCAATGCCGATACATTTGCTGGTGCCATAGCAGTTGCCATGAAGGCCAAGCGCCTGCTGCTGCTGACCGATGTAGCAGGTGTGCTTGACAAGCAGAACACCCTCATGCCCGAACTGACCCTGGCCCAGATCAGCGAACTGACCAGCGACGGCACCATTTCCGGCGGCATGATTCCCAAGCTGGAAAGCTGTGCATCGGTGGTGCGCGGTGGCGTTGAGGGGGTGGTGATTACAGATGGCCGGGTGCCGCACTGCGTGCTGCTGGAATTGCTGACACCACACGGTGTCGGTACCCGGATTTCCGAACGCAAGGTTTGATGTACCATGTCCGCACCCGGCTTCCATCACGTCGAGACCTGGATCTTTGATCTCGACAATACGCTGTATCCCGCCTCATGCCGTCTGTTTGACCAGATCGACGTGCGCATGGGCGAGTTCATCTCCGACCTGTTCCAGGTGGACCGGACAGAAGCGCGCCGCATTCAGAAAGACTTCTTCTACAAGTACGGCACCACCTTGCGCGGGCTGATGAGCGAACACGGCATCAAACCGGATGATTTTCTCGACTACGTGCATGATATCGATCACTCGCCAGTGCCGGCCAACCGGGCGCTTGCTGACAACCTGGAAGCGCTTCCAGGGCGCAAGCTGGTGTTCACCAACGGCACCGTCACCCATGCAACAAACGTCATGCACTGCATCGGCATTACTCACCTGTTCGACGGTATCTTCGACATTGTGCACTCTGATTTCATTCCCAAACCCGAGCGCGGTCCGTATGAAAAATTCATCTCCGAACATGGCGTTGACCCCGGCAGGGCAGCCATGTTCGAAGACATTGCCCGCAACCTGGCGGTGCCGCATGATCTCGGCATGACCACGGTTCTGGTGCATGACGCGGCCAATGAAGACGGCAACAAGATAAACGCCTTGACCGGTGACGGTGAAGGTGCGCCGCATGTTCATCACACAACATCGGACCTGGCCGGATTTCTGGCCAGTATCAAGTCCGACTGATCCTATCTTTTATTTCTGCCCAATCTAGGAGCGCAACAATGAGCCACGCCGACCTGCAAGCAACGATCGAACAAGCCTGGGAAGACCGCGACAATGTCACACCGCAAACCCAGGGAGCGGTTCGCGACGGTGTTGAACAAGCGCTCGGGCTGATGGATTCCGGAAAGGCACGCGTGGCCGAGAAGGGGGGCGACGGAAACTGGTCGGTCAACCAGTGGCTCAAGCAGGCTGTTCTTTTATCTTTCAGGCTCAATGACATGGCACCGATCGCCGGGGGCCCCGGTACCGCGACCTGGTGGGACAAAGTGCCGTCCAAGTTCGAGGGCTGGGGCGACAGTCAATGGCGCGACGCCGGGTTCCGGGCCGTGCCCAATTGCACGGTTCGCCGCTCCGCCTATATCGCGCCATCGGTTGTGCTGATGCCGTCATTTGTCAATCTCGGGGCCTATGTGGACGAGGGGACCATGGTAGATACCTGGGCAACTGTCGGCTCGTGTGCGCAGATCGGCAAGAACGTGCATCTGTCCGGCGGCGTCGGTATCGGCGGTGTCCTGGAACCGCTGCAGGCCGGCCCGGTGATCATTGAAGACAATTGCTTCATCGGCGCGCGCTCCGAAGTGGTTGAGGGCTGCATTGTCCGCGAAGGTGCCGTACTCGGCATGGGGGTCTATATCGGCAAGTCCACCAAGATCGTGGATCGCGCAACCGGTGAGATCATGTATGGCGAAGTGCCGCCTTATTCGGTGGTTGTGTCCGGCACGCTGCCCGGCAAGAACCTGCCCAATGGCGATCCGGGTCCGTCGCTGTACTGCGCGGTCATCGTCAAGCGCGTAGATGAACGCACCCGATCCAAGACATCGATCAACGAACTGCTACGGGATTAAGGTCCTGATGCTGAGCTGGCAGGCTTCCTTTAAGGGCCGAATCCGGGCAGGTTCAGCCCGCCGGGGGCGGCAACAACGGAGTTGATATTCCAATGGAACTTTTTCTGTCTATGGAGGGTCGGATCGGCCGCGGCAAATTCTGGCTTGGCCTGCTCGGGCTTATTGCCGCCAACATTGTGCTCAGCATAGTCTTGGGCGTTTCCGGATTGATGAGTGTGGATCCGGCAACCGGCATGCCGATGGGCCCTGGTTACTGGATCGGGTCTCTTGTTCTGCTGGCAATCATGATCTGGCCGTCAATTTGCGTGTATGGAAAACGATTTCACGATCGAGACAAGTCAGCCTGGTGGATGCTGATCGGTTTTGTGCCGATTGTCGGTGTCATCTGGCTGCTCATCGAGTGCGGCTTGCTGCAGGGAACCGACGGGCCCAACCGGTTTGGTCCGGATCCGCTGGCAGGGGCATAATTGCGCAGACAAGGTTACGTTGATCACCCGGCCTCTTGGCCGGGTGTTCTGTTTCAGGTAAGCCTTGCACCATGACCAACACGCCTGATCCGATCCCCATTCTGCAAGACCTGATCCGCTGTCCGTCCGTTACGCCTGAGGAGGCCGGCGCTCTCGATTACTTGGAAAATCTTATGCTGCCGGCAGGCTT
>JBPCVV010000214.1:0-11515 GCA_051010195.1 Anderseniella sp.
CCGCAATACCGGCCATCATGGTACCGAGGCGGTCCCTGCCCGCGTCCGCACTGTCCAGGATGCCCATCTGCCTGCCGCCGTTCATGACCATGATGCGGTCGGACAGCCCAATGATTTCATCAAGCTCGGCCGACACCAGCAGGATGGCGCAACCTGCATCGCGCAGGGCCAGCAGTTGTTTGTGAATGAATTCTATGGCGCCGACATCGACGCCGCGGGTCGGCTGGCCGACAATCAGGATTTTTGGATCCGTGTCGGTTTCACGGGCAATGACAAGTTTCTGCTGGTTGCCGCCGGAAAAATTCCGGGCGGCAAGCGCCGGGTTGCCGGGCCTGACGTCATGGTCCGACATGAGCTTGTTGCAATGGCTGGCAATGGCGTCTTCGTCGAGAAAGTATCCCGACCCGTAATCTTCAGACTGGTGGTAGCCCAGAATGGCATTGCCCTTGGCATCGAACGACAGGATCAGGCCGAACTGGTGGCGGTCCTCGGGTATGTGAGCAATCCGCATGTCACGTATCTGTGCCGGTGTCTTCGGCGCATCCGGGGTAACGGTTTCGCCAAGCAGCCTGACAGATCCGGTCTCGAACTTGCGCATCCCGGCAATAACTTCCAGCAATTCCGTCTGGCCGTTGCCGGACACGCCGGCAATACCGAAAATCTCTCCCGACCGGACATCGAAGCTGATGTCATTCAGCACCTGCCTGCCCCGCGACGAGGTGCAGGCAAGCCCCGATACTTCCAGCAAAACCTCACCCGGCTGCGCGTGGCCGCGGTCAACGCTCAACAGCACATCGCGGCCCACCATCAGCCGGGCAAGCTCGGCCGGGCTGGTGTCTGCGGTGCGCCGATGACCGACCATCTCGCCGTGGCGCATGACCGACACGGCGTCGGTTATCGCCATGATCTCATCGAGCTTGTGGGTGATCAGCAGCACCGTCACGCCATTGCGTTTGAGGGCTTTCAGCACCTCAAACAGCTTGTCGGCTTCGCCCGGCGTCAGCACGCCGGTGGGCTCATCGAGAATGAGAATGCGGGCACCGCCCTTGATCGCCTTGATGATCTCAATTCTCTGCCGGGTGCCGACGGGCAGGTCTGCGATCACGGCATCTGGATCAACCTCCATTCCGTAATCATCATCAAGCCTTTTCAGGGTGGTCAGGGTTTCGCGCTTGCCGGTCGCCAGCAGCGGGCCGCCCTCGCTGCCCAGCATGACGTTTTCCAACACAGTCATGTTGGAGACCAGCATGAAATGCTGATGCACCATGCCAATGCCGAGGCTGATGGCGTCGGCGCTGGAGCGCAGGGAAACCGGTCGGCCAGCGACATGCATTTCGCCGCTGTCAGCCTGGTAGAGGCCATACAGAATATTCATCAGCGTCGATTTGCCGGCGCCGTTTTCCCCGACAATGCCGTGAATGGTGCCAGCTTCGACCCGCAGCGAAACGTCCCTGTTGGCCCTGACCTGCCCGAAGGACTTGCAGATATCGATCAGCTCGATGGCAGGAGCCGGATTGCTCTGGTCAACTTGCACTGGCGCAGATTGCCCGCAGGATCAATTCGGGCAGGAACTGTCGCTGCGGTAATCGTGCACGGCAATTTTTCCGGCAACAATGTCGGCACTTGCCGCTTCGATTTTCGCCTTCATGTCATCGGTGATCAGCTTGGCATTGTGCTCATCCAGCGCCCAGCCGATGCCTTTTTCGGCCAGCCCCAGCGTGCGCACGCCGGTTTCAAACTTGCCGGACATGGCATCCTTCATGGTCTCATAGGCGGCCACGTCCACCCGCTTCAGCATCGAGGTCAGGACGGACCCGGGTGCCAGGTGGTTCTGGTTGGAATCCACGCCGATGGAGAACTTCCCGGCATCAGCCGCTGCCCGGATGACGCCGATGCCCGTGCCGCCGGCTGCCTGGTAGATCACGTCCGCACCGCGGTCGATCTGGCTCTGGGCAAGTTCGGCACCTTTGCCCGGATTGTTCCAGGCCGCAGGCGTGGTACCGGTCATGTTCTGCAGCACTTCCATGTCGTCCTTGACCTTCTTGACCCCCTGCACGTAGCCGCAGGCAAAGGCGCGGATCAGCGGAATGTCCATGCCGCCGACAAAGCCGACCTTGCCGGTCTTCGACGCCAGGGCGGCGGCCATGCCGACAAGGTAGCTGCCCTCGTGTTCCTTGAAGGCATACTGGCGCAGGTTGGGCTGGTCGAGCCAGCTCACATCGATAATGGCAAACTTCTTGTCCGGGTGTTCAGCCGCCACCTTGTTGATGGCATCGGCCTGGGCGAATCCGACGCCTAAAATCACGGTGGCACCGCGTTTGGCCATGCGCTGCATGGCCTGCTCGCGCTGGGTTTCATTGGTGACCTCGAAGTCCATGACCTTGATGCCGGTCTCCTCCTCGAAGCGCTTGATGCCGTTGTACACGCCCTCATTGAAGGATTTGTCGAACTTGCCACCCATGTCGTAGACGACGGCAGGCTTGAACTCCGCTGCCCAGGCAACGCCGGACAGCATGGCAAAGATACCGACAACGAGAATTCTCAGAATGTTTTGCATTTTCCCTCACCTGTTATGGCCAAAAAGGCCTGGTCTCCACTACCTGCAATTTATGTAAGCCCGATTTCCTTCAACCTCTGCGCAAGATAGTCACCTGCCGACAGGTCTTTTGCCAACTCCACATCCGGACGCGGATGCACGAACAGCGGCATGGAATAGCGCGACCGGTTCGCACTGTCCGGCGGATTGACCACCTGATGTGTCGTTGAAGGATAATACCCACCCGAGGCCTTGGCCAGCATGTCGCCCGCATTGATGGTGATATAGCCGGCCTTGCACGGCACATCGTGCCAGTTGCCCTGCTTGTCGCGGGCCTGAAGCCCGGGTTCGCTGCCGGTCACCAGCAGCGTAATCAGGTTGATGTCTTCGTGCGCTGCGGCACGCATTTCGCAGGGTTCGGCATCATCTTCGACCGGCGGATAATGCAGAACCCGCAGCAGGTTCTGGGTGCTGTCTTCCACCATTTGCGCAAGCGGCTGCGAGAAGCCGGCCCTGACATCATCCGGCGTGTTCTGGTCCAGCCAGCCGAGCAGCAGGCGGCCGATCTCCATCATCCTGGCATGGAAGCTGCGTGTGACCGGTTCCACGTCAGACGGGATCGGCGAGGCCTCGTAGACATGGTAAAATTCCTTCAGGTCCTTGTGCGCGCTGTCCTTGGCATTTTCCGACTTGAAGCCATAATAGCCATGCAGGTCGCCGCGCCGAGCGGTGAAGTCATGCTTGGTGTCACTGGCAAAGAACTGCTGCCAGGCGTCGTACATGCGTGAAATCTCATCCGGCTCGACGGGATGGTTTTTCAGGATGGCAAAACCGGTTTCATGCAGCGAGGTGACAAACCTGGTGCCGGCATCAGGATCATTGCAGTCGATGGCAAGTACGTTGAAGTCGGACATCTATCCCAGGTCTGTTAGAATCCACTACTGACAGTTTCCAGAAACAGGTTACGAACCGCACTCGCCTCCACCCCGGTACAAACCGATGTGGCCGGCCGTTCTGAGCTCGCAGCGCGAACCGTGCGGCCTGTTTCTGCGCCCTCGACGATAACACGTAAAGGCTCGCGTTCAACCGCAAACAGGTCGGGCCGTACAATCGACACCACCGCGCTTGGATCATGCATGTAGCAGCCGTCAAATCCGTCGACCTGGCGATGGAACTCGAAATAGTGCTGCACGGCGTCGTTGAGAAACCCTCCTAGCACCGGCGCCGGTTTGACCAGGTTCGCGAAATCCTGAGGCGTGCATTTCACCTGATGCGTCACATCAAGCCCGACCATGGTGACGTCCCAGCCAGCCGCAAACACGATATCGGCGGCATGCGGGTCCTGCCAGATATTGGCTTCCGAAGACGGGGTGACATTTCCGCCGGCATTCAGGCTGCCGCCCATAACGGTGACGGACTTGACCTTGTCCGCAATGGCCGGGTCCAGCTCCAGCGCCCGGGCCAGATTGGTCAGGGGGCCAACCGGGCACAGGACAATTTCGCCGGGGTGTTCCGATACGGTCCGGCAGATGAACTCGGCAGCGGTTTCGTCAACCGGCTGACCAGTGGGCGTGACCGGCGCCACGTCGCCAAAGCCTTCGCGGCCGTGCACCTCCCAGGCGACCGGCCTGGCAGGCTGCTGCACGGGCGCGTCAACCCCGCGCGCAACGGGCACGTCATGGCGCGCCATTTCCACCAACACCTTCGCATTGCGGGTGGCGATATCCGTGGGGACATTGCCGAAGATGCTGGTCAGCCCGACCAGTTCAATGTCGGGGGAAAGGCAGGCAAACAACACCGCCATGGCGTCATCTATGCCGGGGTCTGTATCGATTATGATTTTTTGCACGGTCATGACTTCCGCTGATCAAGAAACGCCTCGACTTCGTCACGGGCCGGGATGGCAACGGCAGCACCCGGCCGTGTGATCTGCAGGGCGCTGGCCGCCGATGCATAACGAAGCGACCAGGGTATCTCAATGCCCTGGCAATAACCCGCCAGGAAGCTTCCCAGAAAGGTGTCGCCGGCGCCGGTCGTGTCGACAGCGTCCACCTGAAACGCCGGATGATGATGCACTTCACCACCGCTGTGAAACTCAACGCCCTTGCTGCCCTGGGTCACAAGCAGTTGGGGAACGGCGATGGCGGAAACGTCAACACCGAAAAGCGCCGCGATTTCGTGTGCTTCAATTTCGTTCACCGCCAGCAGGTCGATTTTATCGATCAACCCGGCAACGCTATCTGCCACAAACGGTGCAGCGCTGTAGGCAACTTTGAAACCGGTAGCTTTGGCCCGATCAACAATTTCCGTCAGCAGGTTGGTTTCATTCTGCACGAGCACCCAGTGGTCGCCGGCGTCACATGTCTCGAACGCCTTTTCAATCTGGGCCGGCTGCAGGTCCTGGTTAGCGCCGCCGAAAATGACGATCTGGTTCTCACCGGCATCGTCCACATAGATGATCGCATGTCCGGTCGGATGTTCCGAGAGCGCGATGTGGGCGGTATCGATGCCGAAGTTTTTCACCTGCGCCATGGTCCAGCTGTCATTGCCGCCCACGGCCCCGACATGGACCGGCGTCTGCCCCGCCCGGGCAATGGCAATGGACTGGTTGATGCCCTTTCCGCCCAGTAATCTCTGATACGAGCCCGCTGTCAGAGTCTCACCAGGCGACGGCATCTCCACCACCCGGTAGACATGGTCGACATTGATGGATCCGAAATTGAAAATCATGGCCGGTATATGGGCAGGCGCGATCCGGCGGGTCAACTGCGTATAGCTGGTTGATGACCAGATACCTGGCGTGTGCTGTCGCCCGACCTGCTCCGGAAATCAACGATCCGGAGGTGTTGAGAAATTGCGATCAGGACAGCATGTCCGGATTTTCCGCCAGCGCCTCTTCGTAGTGCGGTTGGAAATGCAGCCAGCCGATATATTCGCTGCCGACATGTTCCCTGCTGTATCGCGCCTTGTCCGGCGGAACCAGAACCGGCTTGATGCCGGTTGCCTCCAATACCAGCTGCTGCTGGCAGCATCGTTCAAGAGCCAGAAACCAGAATGCCGCCGCATCGATGCTGTGGCGGCTGGCGGTCAGCAACCCGTGATTGCGATGGATCGCAGCCCGGTATTTTCCGAACGCGGCCGATACCTTGTTGCCGGCCTCGACTTCGACAGCAACCTTGCCCGCCTCCTCGTCAATCACGCAGTGGTCCTCAAAAAAGGCCGCGGCGTCCTGACTGATCGGATCCAGTTCCCGGCCGGTTGCCGCCCAGGTCGTGCCATAGATCGTGTGAGCGTGGCACATGGCGACAATGTCGGGATGGTCCTCGTGCACCGCCGCATGGAGAACGAAACCGGCCCGGTTAACCGCATAATCGCCCTCCACCACCTGGCCGTCATGATCCACCAGGATGAGGTTCGACATGTTGACAGCGGAAAACGGAACCGCCATGGGATTGGTCCAGTAGAGATTTGTGCGCTCCGGATCACGCACCGTCAGATGTCCGGCAAAACCGTAATCGAATTTCTGTTTCGCAAACATGCGGCAGGCGCCGACGAGATGCTGCTTGCGATATTGCCGGTCCTCTTCCAGGCAGGAGAAGGATGGCATTTCCGGAAAAATCAGGCCCTCTTGGGTGGGCTCATAGAGCGATGGTCTGGATTGTATATTCATGTGCGATCTCTCCTGCGGCAGAAATTCTTTGCTGGTCAGCCTCATGCACTGTTAACAGGCCAACCAGTCTGGATATCGAATATCATACATTCCAAAGCGGATTAAATGTGCGGTTTTGAATGCTTTGGGCTGTTTTGGTCCTGCTGGACTCCAGTTGCATTATGGATGTTGCAGCCCGCGCTTCTATTCACTTGAAGGACTGCAGCAAGACAGAATGTCAGGGTGGCTCCCACAGCAATCATTGAGTAAGAACGACACCAATCCGCCAAGCTTGTTGAAATTTGCGCGATAGATGATGCGTCGCGATTGACGCTCAGACGTGATCAATCCAGCACTCTCAAGCGCTGACAAGTGAAACGAAGCGCGGGAAGACGCGGCTTCAACTTTTGTGCTGATGTCACCCGCCGAAGCACCTTTGTCACCAATTTCGACCAGATACCTGACGATATGAAGGCGGGTCTCTTGTGACAGTGCGCCGAACATGGCAATGGCCTGTTTTTCGTTCATAATTCAATAATTCTTGAAATATTGAAACAATGACGTATATTGCCTGCAAGCCGATCGTCAAACAAGCCCAATTCCCGATGGAACTCAACACATGAAAATCGTCAGTTTCAAGATTTGCCCGTTTGTGCAGCGCGTTACAGCATTGCTTGAGGCAAAGGGCATTGATTATGAAATTGAATACATCAGCCTGAAAGACAAACCCCAGTGGTTTCTCGACATCTCACCCAATGGCCAAGTGCCGGTTTTGATCACCGATGATGGCGAGGCGCTTTTTGAAAGCGATGCCATTGTTGAATATATCGAGGAAGCCTATCCAGCCCTGCAGCCAGAAATATCGCTTGAACAGAAAGCCAGAAATCGCGCGTGGAGCTATCTGGCTTCGAAAAACTATCTGGTGCAGTGCAGCGCCCAACGCAGTTCAGACAAAGATGTACTGAAGGAACGAAGCGCGAAGCTCGCAAAGCCTTTTGATCGCCTCGAGAAACAGCTTGGAGATACCCCCTATTTTGGCGGCGATACGATGGGCACGGTGGACATTGCCTGGTTGCCGGTTTTGCATCGTGCAAGCATTATCGAAACACACTCCGGCTACGATTTTCTCGGCCATCGTCCAAAACTGAAACAGTGGCAGAAGACACTGCTTGCCGATGATTTGGCGGACAAATCGGTAGCTCCGGATTTTGTTGACGCGTTCAGCAATTTTTATCTTTCCGACGAAACCTATCTCGGACGCGGTGATGCTGTTGGTGATTGTTGTTTCAGCCAGTCATGCGCAACGGACAGCTGCTGCTGAACCGTCTTCGCAGACCTATTCAATGCCTCGTTTCACTTGCTCCTGGCAGGCTATCCAGGATGTTGCCAAGGACTTGGAATGTGGTTGTCAATAACCTCAACGCGTTGTTTATGGCGCGCGCAAGCAGAATCCACTTTGGCGGCTGCCACACCTAGATTGCAATGACGAATGGAAGTGCAGCCGCGGACATCATGCCCGCGAACATTGCCCACACAACGCTTCTGGACAGCAGCATTACCAGAACGGTCACGGCCACGCGGGTCCTCAACCTAGCTTTTACATTCTCTTTACCAAAAGTAATTTTTCGCAAAATCGAAGCGCCATGCAAACCGGTCTTAACAATACTTATTAAACTGTTTCGACTAGAATTCCGGCCAGAAATAGGTGCACGAAAAGTGTGCATTTGGTGAGTAGGTGTTAAAGAGAGTACCCAGTTTTGGCAGTTCCGACTGATCTCATAATTGAAGCGGTTTCAGGTTTTGACCATGATGCAGCAAACGACACTGTCGTCGCTATTGTGTCTGTTCCCGATGCCGGTAATGGCCTGACCTATAACTTGCTTGACGATGCCGGCGGACTTTTCTCCATTGATCCGGTGACTGGTGAGATCAAGCTGGTCCTGGCTGGTGGTACCTATGATTTTTCCGAAACGACATCACATAGTCTGACGTTGGAAGTGCTCGATCTCGAGGGTAATTCATACTCCGAGACTGTAGAGCTGCAATTTGGCACCGAAGGCACCGATACCGATTATGGCCTTAAACTCAACCGTGATGGTGGCAATAACGCCTATCTATATACCTCTGATGGTGGTGATGTTGTTGGCGGACTGGATGCATTTACAATCGAGGTTGACTTTTCATCGCTGCATGCTGTTGGCACCGACATGCCTTTGTTTAGCTATCACAGCGGCGGGGCCAGTGATGAAATCGAACTTGGATTGAATGACTATGGAGCTGGTATTGGTCTTTATATAGAGGTTGGCGAAGAACCGGTTGCGGTGACAGGCTATGATGCCACTGCGCTGCTTGATGGTAAACGACATGTGGTCTCGTTCACTTGGGACAATACCGCCGGAGACTGGGAGCTTTTTGTTGATGGCCAATCTGTTGCTAACGGCAGTGACATGGCGCTGGCGCACACCATCGACGCCGCCGGAACCATTGTGCTGGGCCAGGAGCAGGACACCCTCGGCGGTGGATTTAGCCCTACGCAGCATTTTGATGGAACCTACTATGATGTGCGGGTATTCGATGATGTCCGGACGTCATCTGAAATAAACGATAATCTGTTTCAGACAATCTCTGCCGGTGAGCCTGGTCTTGTTGCTGACTGGCGCATGGACGACTATTCGGGCGGCGTCACATCTGATTCAGTTGCCGGTGTGGATCTTCAAACCGGCAACGTTACCGGCACGGGCTGGACTTCCAGTACACCAGCTCTTGTGTCTTCTACAGTGCAGAATGAAACCCTGACCGGCACGTCAAATGACGATGTACTGTATGCATTTGGTGGCGCTGACACGATTAATGGTGGGGCAGGTGATGATCGCATTGATGGTGGCGATGGCGGCACGCTTGATAGCTATCTGCAGCTGGTCGAAAGTCACGCTCCGGTAGCGCATTGGCGCTTGTCAGAATTCGCGGGCGTCCAACTGGTGACCGATGAAACCGAGGCCCATAGCGGTGTCTATAATTTCGGTGCCAATAGCGATAATGCTGGCGGACCTTTGTCAAATATCACAACGACTGCCGCCATTTTCGACGGTAGCAATGATTATGCTGAAATAGCCGCTTCGGGCGATTTTACACTTGCTGAAGGTTCCATCCAGCTGTGGTTCAACACCGATACCATCGCCGGGCAAGATCGCGCGCTGTTCTCAATGCGTGGTCCTGACACAGCCGGAAACCAGGCGGGTAGTCTTTTCGTTGGGCAGGAAGTTGACCACCTGGAGCTTCGTATTCAGGATGGGGTCACTGAGCACGTCATCAGGACCGACGCGATAAACGCGAACCAATGGTATGCTCTCACTTTCGTTTGGGATGCAACGGGGACCCAGCTCTATCTGGACGGTGTTGCAGCGGGAAATGAATCAGAAGGAACGCCCTTCTCCTACACCGGCGGCTTTGGTCAGAACAGCCAGCCTATCACCCTTGGTGCGTCCTATCGCGGCTCACAGGGGGATCTTGTTAACGGCCTTGACCGCTATTTTGACGGCCAGATTGCGGAGGTTTCCGTTTTTGATAGCAGGCTCACTGCAACCGAAATCAGTGCTGTCATTGCAACAGCGTCAACCGGGACCGAATGGTTTGCAGGCGATGTCATAGACGGTGGTGAGGGAACGGACACAGTTTCTTATGCCGATTCATCTGCTGCCGTGAGTGTTGATCTTGCAGCCGGTACGGCATCAGGCGGTCACGCAAATGGTGATGTGCTCACAGGCGTTGAAAACCTCACCGGTTCAACACATGACGATACCCTGGTCGGTGATGGCAGTGACAATCTGCTAATCGGCGGCGGTGGTGCAGATGTGCTCGATGGTGCTGCCGGTACTGATACAGTTAGTTATGCCAATTCCGGCGCTGCAGTCAGTGTTAATCTTGCTTTGGGTACAGGGACCGGTGGAGATGCGCAAGGTGATACAATCAGCGGTATAGAGAACCTCACCGGGTCGGACTATGATGATACGCTGACCGGCGACACCAGCGATAACAGTATTGTGGGCGGAGATGGTGCTGATACGATTGATGGTCGTGATGGTGATGATACGCTGATCGGTGGTGCCGGTGCAGACATCATTGATGGCGGTGATGGCACCGATAAGGTGAGTTACACCACAGCCGCTTCCGCCGTTACGGTTGATCTGAGCGACGCCACAGGTGCATCAAACATTGGTGATGCTCTTGGCGATTCATTTGCAAATATCGAAAACTTCGAGTTGTCCGACTATGATGACGTGTTCGTCGGTGATGCTGACAACAACACTGTTGTCGGCGGCGCGGGAACCGATGATCTTAGTGGGGGTGCCGGACACGATATACTTGATGGTGGTGCGGGAGCTGATAGCCTCGATGGCGGCACCGGTTATGACCAGGTATCCTACCTATCAGCGAACACTGGCGTGACCGTCAACGTATCCGATACAAGCCAGAATACCGGCGATGCAGTTGGCGATGTCTATACAAGTATCGAGTTGTTCGAGGGTTCGAACTTCGACGATGTGATTACCGGAACGAACGTTACAGACTTTCTGTTTGGCGCAGAAGGCGATGATACCCTGATGGGCGGATCGGGTGACGACGCCCTCTTCGGCGGACGCGGGAGCGACGTTCTCAACGGTGGTGCCGGGCGTGACAATGTCGCCTACAATTTTGCTGAATCTGGTGTGACCGTCGATTTGTCCGATTCGAACAATAATACCGGAGAAGCCGCTGGTGACAGCTATATCAGCATCGAAATGGTGCAAGGCTCTGCGCACGATGATGTTATCACTGGAGATGGCAATGACAACTGGCTCCACGGCATGGACGGTAGTGATGTTATCAACGGTGGTGACGGCGCAGATACGATATTTGGTGCTGATGGATCCGACACCTTAAGTGGTGGAGCGGGTGCAGACATTTTCTATTTCATGCAACTGGAAACGGGCACCGATGTCATCACTGATTTCGTGAATGATCTTGATCTACTCGATCTGCGCTACCGGGGTTTTTCTGATGCACAAGAGGTACTTGATGCGGCCTCAACCAGTGGATCCGACGTAGTCGTTGATTTCGGTGGAGGCTCCTCCCTGATTCTGCAAAACTTTGCGTTGGCAGATTTTGATGAAACGGATTTCCTTGTTTAATTTTCGCTCCGGCGACTTCTTCATCGTTTTTTAACCAAAATCACCAAATGCTTTACGCCATGTTTCAAACCGGCATGGGTGACCTTGATGAAATCTGACGAGGCAAAGTTAAAAAGCTGGAGCAAGCCGCGCATGATGACATTCAGTGTCAAAGAAATCACT
>JBPCVV010000215.1:0-14462 GCA_051010195.1 Anderseniella sp.
TCCCTATTTCTGGACGATGTCGCCCGGTACCTATTCGATCCGCGCCCGCGCGGACGGTTTCAAGGACCATCCGGTTGAAATCACCTTTACAACCACATTCACCCTGGAACGCCCGCTGTACCGGCTCATCAATGCCAGCAACCGGATTTACCAGGGCAACAAGGTCCCGCTAACCGTTGGCTGGGATCCGTTCTGGGCGACAGTGCCGCAGCGTCCTTACGGGACACTTTATGCCGAAGTCGAAAGCTGGGACCATGACACCCAGGCCTGGCAGCCGGAATGGAAGTCGGGAAACCTGGCCGGGTTTGAACTGCCGGTCGTGCTGCCAAAACAGGTATCGATGGACCTGGAGCTTCCCGGCACGCCAACAGACAAACGGGTCCGGGTGCGCGCGTCATTCAGCCGAAAGGCTTATACACTGCCGAGCGACTGGCATTACTTCTGCCATGCGCCGGGCGGCGAAGTATCCGTCACTGCAACTGGAACAACGCAAAACCGTGCACCGTGCCTCGGTGTCAGCGTGGAGGCCGAATCGCCGGCAGATGCCACAGGCGAGACACAGCTGCCGCCCGAACCATCTGGCAGGCCTGACCGCAAGCAGGACGATTGACCTGTTCACAATGACTGGGACGGCGGACAACTGCATCATGCAATAGGAGACAACTGGTGATCCCGGCAGGATTCGAACCTGCGACCATCAGCTTAGAAGGCTGGTGCTCTATCCAGCTGAGCTACGGGACCGTTGTTCAGCAGTTGCGCGGTCCTGTTTGCCGCAAGTGCGCGCGTGTCGCAAGCGTTAGATGGTTGCCCGGCTAGTGCGTCCAGTTGTCGGTGCGGCCCCAGCGGAAATTGTCGGCATAGGACTTGGACTTGGCGGACGGCTTCTTCGGCTCGATGACCTGGTAGGCATGGCCCTTGCGCCTGGCGTAATTTTCGGCTTCTTCGCGGGTGGCGAAGGTCAGCTTCAACTGCTGCTTCATGTCACCGGACGATGTCCAGCCCATCAGGGGGTCGGTTTCGCGCGGGGCTTCCGCTTCAAATTCCAGCACCCACTTTTTCGTCTTGGCCTTGCCGGACTGCATGGCATTGCGCGACGGCTGGTAAATACGTGCAGGCATGATTGCGCCTCAAGTGTTGCCGATGGGCTTCAAACCCGTTTCAGGGCCGGGTGTTGGCCGGTGGTCGGAGCGGAGAGATTCGAACTCCCGACCCTCTGGTCCCAAACCAGATGCGCTACCAGGCTGCGCTACGCTCCGAATGCCGTTGCCGGAAAAACCGTTCCCTACTGATGCAAGGGTGGTTACAGGAAAACACACCCGCTCGGCAAGGGGGTAAGTGGCCATGCCGGTACGAATTTTCCACCGGGCAGAATGCTCGGTCCAGACCGAATCCGGCGTTGTGTCAGGAACCATCGAAAAACCGGTGTTTCAGCCTGCTGCCCGGCCTGATGCCCAGTTTGATAGCCGTTCCGGCGACAAGCTCCATCACCGCCGACACCTCGCGACCGGCGCTGAGCTCGTCCAGCGACTGCGGGACCGTGTCGGCCTCGACATGCACAACGGTGCCGTCAGCGGCGACGAACAGCATGTCGAGCGACAAATAGGTGTTGCGCATCCACATGGACACGGCGAGCGGGCTCGGCCAGTAAAACAGCATGGCCTCGCGCTCCCCCATGGACCGGCGGAACATCAGCCCGCGCGAGCGGGTTTCATCATTGGTGGCGATTTCCGTGGCAAATGCGATGTCACCTTTATCAGTGGTGACGATTACCTGTTCAACCGGCAGGCGAACCACGTCTTCGGGAGCTTGCGCCAGTGCGGCGGGACCGGTGACCAGCAACAGCGCGAACAGGGCTGACGCAACAACCCAGGCGGCATGACCTGCCGGTCGTATCCGACGGAAGATCAATTGGTGCTGGGCAGCCGGTCGTCATCCAGTGTGAGACGAACTTCGGCGGCCATCTTTCCTTTGGCGCCGTCACCAAAACGCACGTAAATCCACTGATCAGGCTCAATCTCGGAGATCGCGGTTTTACGCAGGACCTCCATGTGAATGAAGATATCGGGATGGCCGTCGCCTTCGCTGGCAAACCCGAAACCGCGGGTGCGGTTGAACCACTTGACCTTGACGCGCGTCCAGTCGCTGCCAGCCTCCACGTGCTGATGCGTGCGTGGCACGCGCTCAACCGGGTGAATGGCCGTGGAGGTGTCAACGTCCAGCACGCGCAGGCACTGGATGCCTTTCTGGCGCTGCACCGCCTCGCAGATCACACGCGTGCCCTCGAGCGGCGCGTCAAATCCGTCGCGCTTGAGACAGCTCAAGTGCAGCAGGACATCGGGAATACCGCTGTCAGGTATGATGAAACCATAGCCCCGTGCTACGTCAAACCACTTGACGAAACCTGCGACCTCAAAAATTTCGACATTGGATTCTAGTTCTGATAGTGACGCCTGGCGCGCGCTTCCGCTTTGCGCCGGTGTGTTATTCGTTACCTCAGCCCCATCGTCCACTGGCCCGCCATCACCAGCCATAATACCTGCTCCTAACTTTTACTCAGTCCGCCGTCTACTTTTGCCCTCATGTAAATGATGGGCAAACACCGGCGATTTGTACAGCCATCACGCGGGGAATTTTTCGGATATACACAAAGTTGATCGTCACTCGCACAGGCGCCGCAATCAGCAGTTGCCGAAGCGTCCGGGTAACCGTTTGAAAATCCGGCTTTTTTGTGAAATTTTTGTGATTGCCATTTTTTTTGCAGCGGAAAAATTTTTCTTGCCAAACTTGTGTGCAAACCGGTGCCGGACCCTCTTGTGCCGGGTATTATGACCGGTTCCGCTTACAGAAATTGGTCAGCAGGTCGACGAATCAACACGGCTTCAATCGTATCACAGTCTCAAAATCTGCTGCATTACCGGGCTTAAATTCTCATTTTTTGCAGAACCGTATTGAGTTGTGGGCAACACAATACAGCCGCGTCGGTTTTCAGCATTTTTGATGTGCAAATTGTCGCATGGCTGTACACTGTATACTGGGAAGCATAGGAGGGAACTACCAATGGCAGTCAAGCCAGCACTTACTGATCTCCCGATCAAGACGGCAGATGCCGGTTTTTACAGAGGGTTCAGTAAGGACGTTACGATTGCGTCCAAATTCATCATCGGCGGACTTGTGATCTGGGCAGTGGCCTTTCCGGACCAGGCCGGGGCAGTGCTCAATAAGTTCAATTCGTTCATCCTGAGCAACTTCGCCACTTGGTATATCTGGGTGGTGGCACTGTTTGTCGTGGTGTGCATTCTGCTGGCGATCTGGCCGGCAGCCGGCAAGCTCAACCTGGGCCAGGACGGAGAAAAACCGGAGTTTTCCAACTTTTCCTGGTTTTCCATGATGTTCGGCGCCGGTATCGGCGTCGGCATGCTGACCTGGGCGGTGGCGGAGCCGGTATATCATTTCGGCAATAACCCGGAGGTCATCAAGGGACTGACAACTGGCGGCTCGGCGGACAATATCCGCATGGCCTACAAGTGGTCGTTCCTGCACTGGGGTCTCGGGGCGTGGGCGTGTTATGCCATCGCCGGCCTGGCGCTGGCGTTTTTCAGCTATCGCCGAAACCTGCCGCTGACCGTACGTTCATCGCTGACACCGCTGTTCGGCAAGGCGCTGTCCGGCCCGCTCGGCAACCTGATTGATATTGTCGCCGTGGTGGCCACCATTTTGGGCGTGGCCCAGACGCTGGGCTTCGGTGTCGAGCAGTTTGTCTCGGGACTGGCGCGCATCGGCATCGGCGGTCTGCAGACGGCAGAGGGCACGGCCAGTTCGGCCGGCATCATCATTGCCATTTTGGCCATCATGGGCGCTTCAACACTGTCGGCCCTGTCAGGTGTCGGCAAAGGCATCAAGTGGCTGTCCAATATCAACATGGTGCTGTCCATTGCGCTGTTGTCGTTCTTCCTGCTGTTCGGCTCGACATTCTTCGGGCTGCAGGCGCTCCTGGTCGGCATCTGGGATTATCTGATTGCCCTGCCTGACATGATGTTCCGGGTCTGGCATGGTGACGGCAATCCGGACAGCGTGGCGACCAAACTGGCCAACTGGCAAGGAGCATGGTCGGTGTTCTACTGGGCCTGGTGGGTGGCATTTGCGCCGTTTGTGGGTCTATTCCTGGCCCGTATTTCGAAGGGCCGGACAATCCGCGAATTTGTCCTGGGCGCCATGATCGTGCCGTCACTGATGTGCTTTGTGTGGTTCACCTGGGCCGGTGGCACCGCCATTGACCTGGAACTGAACGGCGGCGCAAACGGCGTCATTACCTCAGCGCCAGACGGTGACAAGATCTTCGCCATGACCAACTTCATGCTGTCACCGATCTCCGAAGTGCTGTCATGGATGATGTCATTCATGATCGTGGTGCTGCTGATGACCTATCTGGTAACCTCGGCTGACTCTGCGGTGCTGATCGTCAACACCATCAATGCAGCCGGCGATGAAGGTCCCAAGGCACGTCCGCATATCATCTTCTGGGGTGTGGCGCTCGGTGCCGTGGTTGCGGCCCTGCTGCTGGTGGGTGGCCTGAAAGCCATCCAGACGGCCATGGTGATCGGGGCATTGCCGTTCTCCATCGTGATGATGCTGATGTGCTTTGCGCTGATCAAAGCCATCTACAATGACAGCCGGCGCGAAAAGGCCGGCATGGATACGGTGGTCAACGTGCCTGAATAAGCCACAAAGACACGCAAAAACAGGACCCCGCTGCTGGCGCAGCGGGGTTTTTTGTGAGTTTCTGCCGCTCACGCAAGCAGCCGTCAGGCTGCTTGCGTGAGCGATATAAATCAAAGCACGCAGTGCTGCGGATAAGCTGTTCGACCACCAAAAGTGAATCAGCTAAACAAGTCATATGCCCACCCCGCCCACACGCGAGACTGATCTTTACCAGCCTGTCAAAGCGCTGCTCGAAGGACAAGGTTACGAGGTCAAGGGGGAAGTGGGGGCGGCGGATGTGGTTGCCTGCCGCGATGGGGAAGACCCGATCGTGGTGGAACTGAAAACCGGTTTTTCACTATCGCTGTTTCACCAGGCCATTGACCGGCTTTCCCTAAGTGACTCGGTTTATGTGTGCGTGCCTCGCGGCACCGGCCGCGCCTTCCTGAAGTCGCTGAAGAACAACAAGACCCTGTGCCGCCGGCTCGGACTTGGCCTCATAACAGTGCGGCTGAAGGACGGGCTGGCTGAAATACACCTCGACCCGGCGCCTTACAGGCCACGCCAGTCAAAGGCCAGAAAGGCCAGGCTGCTGAAAGAATTTGCAACCCGTGTCGGCGACCCCAATACCGGCGGAATGACCCGGAAGACCATAATGACGGCCTACCGTCAGGACGCGCTGCGCTGCGCCGGAACCCTGCACGCCAATGGCGCCACCAAGGCTGCCCATGTGGCTGCCGCCTGCGGCGTTTCACGAGCCCGCCAGATCATGTCCGCAAATCACTATGGCTGGTTCGACCGGGTTTCAACCGGCATCTACGAGTTGAGCCCCAATGGCAGGCGGGCAGTCAAAGACCATGCAGAGACATTGAAGGTACTGATGACCGGAAGTTAAAGCTGAGGCTCTGATTCAGGCCTCCTGCAGCACATCTCCGATGTCGTCGTGGATGACCAGTTCGGCCAGCCGGTCGGCCGGGGTCGGTTCGC
The DNA here is from genome assembly GCA_051010195.1 of Anderseniella sp. Classification (GTDB taxonomy): domain Bacteria; phylum Pseudomonadota; class Alphaproteobacteria; order Rhizobiales; family Aestuariivirgaceae; genus Anderseniella. The sequence continues at coordinate 5,686 of JBPCVV010000215.1, forward strand.
CGTTGATAATGACCAGCGGGATGCCAAGCTGAGCGGCAAGTGCCGGGAAGCTGGCCGCCGGCTCCACCAACAGCGACGAGCCGACCGCGAGAAACAAGTCGCTGTTCCTGGTCATCTCACCGGCCTGGCGCATAGCGTCCACCGGCATGGACTGGCCGAACGAGATGGTCGCCGTCTTGACAATGCCGCTGCACGCAACACACGCTGGTGCATCGCTGTGGGCTTTTAACTGTTCAGCGATCCAGTCGAGTTCATGGCGTCTGCCACACTCAAGGCAATGGGCATATGTGCCATTGCCATGCAGTTCCACGGTTTTCGACGCCGGCACACCGGCGCGCTGGTGCAGACCGTCAATGTTCTGGGTGATGACACCTGCAAGCTTGCCGGCGCGATGCCAGCGCGCTGCGGCCGCGTGCCCCCTGCCCGGTTCGACCGGACCTACTTCGTCGCGAACTTTCAGAAACCGGGCGAGGCCTTCGCGGCGCGCCTCGGGCGATGACATGAAGGTCTTGAAATCGAGCGGCTTGAACCTTGACCACACGCCGCCGGGCGAGCGGAAGTCGGGAATACCGCACTCTGTCGAGATTCCGGCACCTGAAAAAACCACGATGCGGTTTGCTTCACCCACAAGCCTTGCAAGTGCCGCCCGTTTGCCGTTCAAATCATTCATCATCACCAACCAGCCTAGGATCAGGACCCGTTAATCTTATGCAATTCTGTTTGAAAGCAAACATTCAAATGATGGTGAAAAAGCGCAAGGCAAGGCTTTCTGCCTTGTCGAGCATTTTTCGCCTTCAGGCGGATGTTTTCCTTCAAACCCGTAGGGCGGGGTCTATTTTGCCCCTGACTGCGTTGAAAGGGCTTGAAAACCATCAGGTTTCCTGCGCCCTTTCGCCTTGTCAGAAGCAAAATATCCTCCCGCAGAATGGATAAGATTAACGGGTCCTGATCCTAAGTCCCGCAAACCTGAAAAGGGTCACACATGAAATACCTGCATACAATGATACGCGTCACAGATCTCGACGCATCGGTTAAATTCTTCTGCGACGTGCTGGGTTTCACCGAGACCCGCCGCTATGACAGTGAACAGGGCCGCTTCACGTTAGTGTTCGTGGCGCCGGACGAGTCGCCCGACTGCCCGGTCGAACTGACCTACAACTGGGACCCGGAAGAGTATGACGAGGGCCGCAATTTCGGTCACCTGGCCTATGAAGTGGACAACATCTACGAGTATTGCCAGATGCTTATGGATAACGGTGTAACCATAAACCGGCCGCCGCGAGAAGGCCGCATGGCATTTATCCGCACGCCCGACAATATCTCGATTGAACTGCTGCAGAAAGGCGACAACCTGCCGGTTCAAGAACCGTGGAAGTCCATGGAGAATATCGGCAAGTGGTAACGCGGCCGATGGGTGGACACCCGACATGACGAGCAGGCTGAACAAGAACCGGGAAAACGTCATTGCGTTCTACGAGATGATGTTCAACGACTGCGAGCCTGAAAAGGCGATGGAGCGGTATGCCGGTGCGCACTACATCCAGCACAATCCGCATGTTGAAGACGGCAAGCAGGGCTTCATCGACTATTTCAGGCGCATGGCGAAAGAGTATCCGGGAAAGTCCGTCAAGGTCGTGCGCAGCGTGGCTGAAGGCAACTTCGTCGTCCTGCATTGCCACCAGGTCTGGCCGGGCGGCCTGGAATATGCCGGCATCGACATTTTCCGTCTCGATGAGGACGGCAGGATCGTCGAACACTGGGACGTGTTGCAGACCCTGCCGACAACATCCGCCAACGAAAACGGCATGTTCTAGCGGCAACGCGCCAGCGTGCAGGCGAGCCAGCACCAGCCTGAACGACCTATAGTCATATTGAGGAAAAAGGCGGTGGTACGCCCTAGGGGAATCGAACCCCTCTCTCCAGCGTGAAAGGCTAGTGTCCTAACCGATAGACGAAGGGCGCGCACCACCGGGCGTCCGTATATCTAGGTTCCGGCCCGCTGGCAAGCACTCTTACGGGAAAACCCGAAAAAATCTGAACGGCGGTTACCTGCCGGGCACTTCCGCCACATCGTCGATGAACACCTGGCCTTCGCGCTTGCCGCCCCAGTCGTTGATGGTCAACCGGCCGGCGATATGCAGCGGCATCTGGCGCTCCGACAGCAGCACTTCGCCTAGCTCTGTGCCCATGGCCCTGAAGGCAATGGCCTTCAGGCGGGTGCCATCCGACTGCACAAGCGTACACCTGACATGGTCGGCACCGGCGCGCGCAGCATAGACCACCTTGTGCGACGGCAAAGCAAACACCGGGGACGGATTGCCCTGGCCAAACGGCCCTGCCCTGTCCAGGTCCTCGATGAAGCGGGTCGAGGCACCCGACGCGGCAATGGCGGCGTCTATCACGAGAGTATCGACACTGCCCACCGCATCGACTTCGGCTGCGAGTTTTTCTTCCAGGAAGGCACGCAAGTCGCCGAGCCGGGCCTGGTCCAGCGTGATACCGGCCGCCATGGCATGACCACCTCCCTTGACCGCCACACCGGCGGCGACGGCGGCCTGCACGGCGGCGCCCAGATTGACACCGGCAATAGACCGTGCCGAGCCTGAGGCCTCAGATCCGTCCTTCGGCAGGCCGATGGCAAAAGCCGGCTTGTCAAACCGGTCTTTCAGACGCGATGCTACCAGTCCCAGTACACCGGGATGCCAGCCCTCTCCCGCCACCACCAGCACCGGCAGCCTGGCTTGTTTCCCGAGCATGGCTTCGGCCTGTTCAACAGCCCGGTCGACCGTGGCCAGTTCAATGGCCTGGCGCTTCTTGTTCATCTCCTCCAGCGACTGGGCCAGTTGCGTGGCCCGGCCCTTGTCCGCGCTGGTGAGCAGTGCCAAACCGTCCATGGCGGAGCCGATGCGGCCGGCCGCATTCAGCCTTGGGCCCAGCACAAAACCGAGCGAGTGGGCATCCGGGCGCCGCGACAGCCGAGCCACGTCGGCCAGGGCAGCGATGCCGGGCCGGTCGCGCCGGGCCATGATCTTCAGACCCTGGCGCACATAGGCGCGGTTCAACCCGACCAGCGGCACCACATCGCACACCGTGCCGAGCGCCACGAGGTCCATCATCGCCATCAGGTCCGGCTCGGGCCGGGTATCGTCCCACCAGCCACGGGCGCGCAGCAGTTTCGACGTCGCGCCGATCAGCACCATCACCACCCCGGCCGCACACAGCGCACCCTGGCCGGATGTGTCATCCAGGCGGTTCGGATTGATCACGGCATGCGCCTGCGGCAACTCATCGCCCGCCTGATGGTGATCGACGATCACCGTGTCCATGCCCAGTTCGCGCGCCTTCAACAGCGGATCATGCGCCATCACCCCACAGTCCAGCGTGATCAGCAGTTTGACACCAGCGGCCTTGTGATCTTCCACGGCGGCCACCGACGGGCCGTAGCCTTCATCGACGCGATGCGGAATGTGGACACGCGGCGGCACAGCTGCTGCGGTCAGGAAATCCACCATCAGGGCGGACGACGTCATGCCGTCGACATCATAATCGCCGATCAGGCCAATGACCTCGCCGGTCATGACCGCGTCGGCCAGCCGGGCAGCGCCTGCATCGATGTCCGTCATGGCCGCTGCCGGCGGCATCATCTCGCGCAGTGTCGGGTTCAGAAAACTCGCGGTAGTCTCAGGCAAAACACCGCGGGCAGCCAGAATGCGGCCCATGATGTCGCTGACATTGGCCTCTTGAGATATGGCCTCAGCCATCCGGTCTGTCTGAAGGCGCGGTGTCCAGCGGCGACCGGTGATGGAGCGTTCAACGCCCAGGAAGGCTTTCGGTTGCTCCGGGGCAAGGCCCATTCAACCTACACCACCTTGCGGCGGTTCTTGATCCAGCGCACCGTACCGGTGGCCGAACGCATGACGACCGTATCCGTGGTGATATGGAATTTGCCGAACTTTACCCCGGCAAGCATGCTGCCGTCAGTAACGCCGGAAGCCGCAAACATCACATCACCGGACGCCATCTCGTTCATGTTGAACTTGGCGTCGGGATCTTCCACGCCCATTTTCAGCGCGCGGTCGCGGTCGCCGGGCTTGTGAAACACCAGCCGGCCCTGCATCTGCCCGCCAATACAGCGCAGCGCGGCCGCGGCCAGTACGCCTTCAGGCGCCCCGCCGACACCCATGTAGATGTCAATGCCGGTATTGTCCGGGTCGGTTGTGTGAATTACTCCGGCGATATCCCCGTCGCTGATCAAACGGACGCCGGCACCCGTAGCGCGTATCGCGGCAATCAGGTCGGCATGGCGGGGGCGGTCCAGCACGCACGCGGTCAGGTGTTCGGTCTCCACACCCTTGGCCTTGGCCAGCGCCTTCAGATTGTCCTCGGGGGTTGCGTCCAGGTCGATCGTGCCTTCCGGATAACCCGGCCCGATGGCGATCTTGCTCATGTAGCTGTCTGGCGCATGCAGCAGGCTGCCGCCAACCGCCATCGCGATCACCGCAAGTGAATCCGGCATCGCCTTGGCGCACAGCGTCGTACCTTCCAGCGGATCCAGTGCAATGTCGATCCTGGGCCCCTTACCGCTGCCGACCTTTTCACCGATGTACAGCATTGGCGCCTCATCGCGCTCGCCTTCGCCGATCACCACCTTGCCGGCCATGTCAATGTCGTTGAGCGCCGTGCGCATGGCGTCTACGGCGAGCTGGTCCGCCTGCTTTTCATCGCCGCGGCCGCGCATTTTCGCCGCCGCTATGGCAGCGGCCTCCGTGACACGGGCAATCTCTATTGTCAGCATACGGTTCAGCATGACTTCATCTTCACTTCTTGTTTCAGCCTGTCTCACAGGCGTTCAATCCGCACCATGCGCGGACGGTCTGCAACATGCTTGGCAGCCGCTATCTTGTCCAGTACGGCACGCATGGCACTTTCCAGCGTGTCGTGAGTTATCAACACAAATGGCGCAATATCAGCATCAGCCTGCGACCGGCTGATGGCCGGACCACGCTGAATGACGCTTTCTATCGAGATGCCCTCATCGGCGAAGGCTTTTGCCACCCCGGCCAGCTCACCAGGCCGGTCGAACATGTCCAGGGCCACGTAATAGCCTCCCTCATGGGCGCGCATGGCGGCGCGCTGGAACGGCTTGAGCCCGGTTGCCGGTACACCGAACACCGGCAGAACCGTACCGCGGGCAATGTCGCAGACATCAGCCACGACAGATGAGGCGGTTGGATGACCGCCGGCTCCGCGGCCTTCCAGGAACAGCGTGTCGGAAAAATCACCTTCCAGGACCACGGCATTGAAAGCATCGCCTACATCGGCAATAGGCGAGCCCAGCGGCACCAGTGCGGGATGGACCCGCTGTTCGATACCGTCCTCGGTGCGGTTAGCCACGCCCAGCAGCTTGAACTTGTAGCCAAGCGAATGGGCATTTCGGATATCGGCAAGGGTAATGTCCTCGATACCCTCGATGTACATGTCATCAAGCGCAACCTCGGTGCCAAAAGCCAGCGACGTGAGAATGGCCAGCTTGTGGGCCGTGTCGAAACCGCCAATATCGAAAGTCGGATCAGCCTCGGCATAGCCCAGATCCTGGGCTTCCTTCAGCACGTCGGCAAAATCACGGCCCTCGATTTCCATTTTCGTGAGGATGAAATTACAGGTGCCGTTGAGGATGCCGAACAGGCGCGACACCGAATTGCCGGCCAGGTTTTCACGCAGCGTCTTGACGACCGGAATGGACCCGGCGACGGCGGCTTCGTAGTTCAATGCCACCTTGCCGGACTCGGCAAGCCTGGCCAGGGCGACACCGTGGTGGGCCAACAGTGCCTTGTTGGCGGTGACCACATGGCGGCCAGCCTTCAGGGCCGCCTCGACACAGGCACGCGCGGCACCTTCTTCGCCGCCGATCAGCTCAACAAGGACGTCGATGTCGGCGTTGGCCGCCATGTCGGCCGGATCATCATACCAGGTGAAACCGGATACATCATGCGTGCCGCGCAGCTTCGATTTGGTGCGGGCACTCACCGCGGTGACCTGCAGTGGCCTGCCGCAGCGCGCGGCCAGGAGTTCGCCTTGCCGGGCAAAGGTGTCCAGAACGCCGACCCCGACAGTGCCCAGTCCGGCAATACCAATTCGCAAAGGATCACTCATCTGGTATTCAAGCTCGCATCATTTGAAGAAAGTCATGTGGATTTGCGCCTTCTATGCGCTGTTTGGAGACGGTTTTCAAGCGATGGAGGTGTTCAGGTCAGCAGTTGCGACAAACAGCATTGATGGCAACCGGTAAAACCGGGATAATCGCTGCACACCACAACCAGCAGAAAAACGCATCACATGATCACATTCGACTTTTCCAACCGTGTTGCGGTCGTAACCGGTGCCGGTGGCGGTATGGGCCAGCAGATTGCCAACATGATCCTGGATGCAGGCGGTTCGGCGATCATGATCGATGTGAAACCTGAACCGGACGACCTTTTCGGAACACCTGAACAACGGCTGTATGCGCAAGGTGACCTGACCGACCCTGAGTTCGTCAAGGCCACGATAGCAGAAGCTGCCGGCTACTTCGGGCGGATCGACTATCTCGCCAATGTCGCCGGTGTCCTGTGGTTCGACCGCGACGCCTCATTGCTCGACATGGACATGAAGGTGTGGGACCAGGTTTTCGACATCAATCTCAAGTCGATGGTCCACATGGCGCGGGCCGTCGTCCCGCACATGCGCACGCAGGAGGCCGGAGCGATGGTGCATTTCTCGACCACCCAGTGCCTACGTGGCGATCCGCTGCCGCAGGACGCCTATTCGACCGCGAAGGCCGGTGTCGGCGCACTGTCGCGCTCGCTTGCCATGCAGCTCGCCGCAGACAATATCCGGTCCAATGCGATCTATCCCGGTTTAACGCAGACGCCGCTGCAGGCGCGCTGGGACACGCCGGACAAGATTGCCGAGGCAGGCAGTTATGTACCGCTCGGCCGCATTGCGACGCCCGACGAACTGGCGACGGCTGCGGTCTTTCTGCTGTCCGATGGCGCCTCCTACATCACCGGCATCGATCTCGTGGTGGACGGTGGCCTGCTGCTGAAGTAACGGCCCGCGAGTTCAGGCGATCGCCCGGTTCAGCAGAATGCTGGTTTCGCTGTTCAGCACGCCCTTGATCTCGCGCACCTCGCGCAGGACGCGGTCAAACTCCGGCAGGCTGGAGGTCTCGATATGCGCAACCAGGTCCCAGGTGCCGTTGGTGGAGTGCAGGGAAACGATTTCCGCCAGGCGCTTAAGTGAACCGGTCACCGATCTGGCCAGGGTGCCTTCCAGTTCGATCATCATGACGGCGCGGATAACCTCGACCTCCGCCGAGGCATCCACTTCAATTGTGAAGCGGCGGATGATGCCGGTGCTGACAAGGCGTTCCATGCGGTTTTGCACAGTGGCGCGCGATACCCTCAACTTGCCGGCAAGCGTGGTGACCGAGGCGCGGCCGTCCTGCTGGAGAGCATGAATCAGACGCCGGTCCGTGGCTGACAGATCCAACATTGATTTGATCACTTTGTATTCTTGCTTCGTCAATACGACCAATACTATGCATAAAATGCGCACTTTTTCAACTATCTGATCACTCAATCATGGCAGACACTGCATTTCAGTCACAACAGGAATGAACACCCATGTCGCTCAATTGCTATCTAGTCGGCGCACCGGTTCAATCAGGCACCTCTCAACAGGGCTGCCTGATGGGACCGGATGCCTTCCGTACCGCCGGTATCTCAGACACACTGCAGGCACTGGGTCACCACGTAGCCGATCACGGCAATGTATCGGCCCGCGCCGTCGAGCGTCCAACCCCCGGCAACCAGGCTGTCCATCATCTGAACGAGACCGTTGGCTGGGCGCTGGCCCTGAACAAGGTCGCCAGTGCCGCCATCGAACGCTCAGACTTTCCGATTTTCCTCGGCGGCGACCACTCGCTGTCGATCGGCTCGGTGTCGGGCGTCACCAAGGCGGCAGAACAGAAAGGCCGCGAACAGTTCGTGCTGTGGCTGGACGCGCATCCCGACTTTCACTCGCTGGAGACCACCGAAAGCGGCAACCTGCACGGCACACCGATGGCGTATCTCACCGGCCATGGCGGATTTGAAGACAGCTATCCGGACCTCACTGCAAAAGTGAAGCCTGCGAACGTCTGCATGATGGGCCTCAGGTCCGTCGACCAGGCGGAGAAGGCCCTGCTGGCTGAAAGCGACATTCAGGTCTACGACATGCGCGCGATTGACGAGCACGGCGTGGCCGGACCGCTACGGGCATTCCTGGAAAAGGTCCGGAAAGCTGAAGGCGCGCTGCATGTCAGCCTGGATGTGGATTTTCTGGAGCCCAATATTGCGCCTGCGGTGGGTACCACGGTGCCGGGCGGCGCGACGTTTCGCGAAGCCCACCTGATTATGGAAATGCTATGCGACAGCGGCCTGGTCACCTCGCTCGACCTGGTCGAGCTCAACCCGTTCCTGGATAACCGCGGCCGCACGGCCAAGCTGATGGTGGACCTGTGCGCCAGCCTGCTGGGACGAAAGGTGCTTGACCGGCCGACAAGGAGCTACTGACAATGAGCGTGCAGGCCCCGGCAGCGGTGGTGATGGTCCGGCCGCACAGTTTCTCGCCCAACCTGGAAACGGCAGCAGACAATGCCTTTCAGTCGACCGACGGACGGGGCCCGGACGAGATCGCGGCGGCAGCTGTTGTGGAGTTTGACGAGGCCGCGCGCCGGCTTGAATCCGCCGGTGTGA
>JBPCVV010000216.1:0-5896 GCA_051010195.1 Anderseniella sp.
GTCAAGGTGTTTGTCGCTGTGAAGCGCAAGATCCAACCCGGCGACAAGATGGCCGGCCGCCATGGCAACAAGGGCGTGGTGTCACGAATCGTTGCCGATGAGGACATGCCGTATCTTGAAGACGGACAGCCGGTTGACATCGTGCTGAACCCGCTTGGCGTGCCAAGCCGCATGAACGTCGGTCAGATCCTGGAAACTCACCTGGGCTGGGCCTGTCGCGGTCTCGGCAAGCAGATTGGTGAAATGGTTGACGCTTACCGCGAAAACCAGAATGCCAAGGCTTTGCGCAAGGAAATCGAGCATATCTACGGTGAAAACGAAGAGATCACGGCCCTGGAGGACGATGATCTTGCCGATCTGGGTGACTCATTGCGTAACGGCGTTGCAATCGCGACACCGGTGTTTGACGGAGCGAAAGAGGAAAACATCTCTGAACTTCTCGAACATGCGGGACTGAGCACATCGGGACAGGTCACCTTGTACGATGGTCGCACAGGCGAGCCATTCGACAGGCAGGTGACAGTAGGCTATATCTACATCCTGAAGCTACACCATCTGGTTGATGACAAGATCCATGCCCGTTCCATCGGTCCTTATTCGCTCGTTACCCAGCAGCCGCTGGGCGGCAAGGCGCAGTTTGGCGGACAGCGGTTCGGTGAAATGGAGGTCTGGGCTCTCGAGGCGTATGGCGCTGCCTACACGCTGCAGGAGATGCTCACTGTGAAGTCGGATGACGTTGCAGGCAGAACCAAGGTGTATGAAGCGATCGTGCGTGGTGATGATGCGTTTGAAGCCGGTATCCCGGAAAGCTTTAACGTTCTCGTAAAGGAAATGCGCTCGCTGGGTCTCAGCGTTGATCTTCAAAGTACAGAGTAGCAGGACAGAACTGCCGGGCAGGGGCCAACCCTCCTGCCCGGATATGGAAACCACCGGCGTCGGGCCAGTCCGGCAGGTTTCTTCAAAAACCAGACAATCCGAAAGCGGAAAACAGCCCCGTCCGCGAACAAGGAATTGAGGTATTACATGAACCAAGAGGTCATGAACGTTTTCAATCCGGCAGGTCAGCCACTGACCTTTGAACAAATCCGGATCGGTATTGCAGCGCCGGAGAAGATTCTCTCCTGGTCGTTCGGCGAAATCAAGAAGCCGGAAACCATCAACTATCGCACGTTCAAGCCGGAGCGCGATGGTCTGTTCTGTGCGCGCATTTTTGGTCCTGTGAAGGACTATGAGTGCCTGTGCGGCAAGTACAAGCGCATGAAGTACAAGGGCATCATCTGCGAGAAATGCGGTGTGGAGGTGACCCTGGCCAAGGTCCGCCGCGAGCGCATGGGTCACATCGACCTGGCAGCTCCGGTTGCGCACATCTGGTTCCTGAAGTCGCTGCCATCGCGCATCTCGCTGCTGCTGGACATGACCTTGAAGGACGTCGAGCGTGTTCTGTATTTCGAAAACTACATAGTAACAGAGCCCGGCCTGACACCAATGAAGCACGGTGAACTGCTCACTGAAGAACAGTTCATGGAAGCCCAGGACCATTATGGCGCCGACAGCTTCACCGCCGGCATCGGCGCAGAAGCGATCCGTGAAATCCTCATGGGCATCGAGCTGGAGAAGCTGCGCGACCAGCTTCGTGTCGAAATTGCCGAGGCAACCACCGAATTGAAGCCGAAGAAACTGGCCAAGCGGCTCAAGATCGTCGAGGGCTTCATCGAGTCCGGCAACAAGCCGGAATGGATGATCCTGACGGTTGTGCCGGTGATCCCGCCGGAACTGCGTCCGCTGGTGCCACTTGACGGTGGCCGCTTCGCGACATCGGATCTCAACGACCTGTATCGTCGCGTGATCAATCGCAACAACCGCCTGAAGCGGCTGATCGAACTGCGTGCGCCGGACATCATCATCCGCAACGAAAAACGGATGCTGCAGGAATCCGTCGATGCACTGTTCGACAACGGCCGCCGCGGCCGCGTCATCACCGGTGCCAACAAGCGTCCGCTGAAATCACTGGCCGACATGCTGAAGGGCAAGCAGGGACGTTTCCGTCAGAACCTGCTCGGCAAGCGTGTCGATTACTCCGGTCGTTCGGTGATCGTGGTTGGCCCGGAACTCAAGCTGCATCAGTGCGGCCTGCCGAAGAAAATGGCGCTGGAACTGTTCAAGCCGTTCATCTATTCACGCCTCGACGCCAAGGGCCTGTCATCGACGGTCAAGCAGGCCAAGAAGCTGGTCGAAAAGGAAAAGCCGGAAGTCTGGGACATCCTGGATGAAGTGATCCGCGAGCATCCTGTTTTGCTCAACCGTGCGCCGACGCTGCACAGGCTCGGCATCCAGGCATTTGAGCCAGTGCTCATCGAAGGCAAGGCGATCCAGTTGCACCCGCTTGTATGCGCGGCCTTCAACGCAGACTTCGACGGTGACCAGATGGCGGTTCACGTACCGTTGTCCCTGGAAGCCCAGCTCGAAGCCCGTGTGCTGATGATGTCCACCAACAATGTCCTGCATCCTGCAAACGGCCAGCCGATCATCGTGCCGTCGCAGGATATCGTCCTGGGCCTCTACTACACATCGCAGATGAAGGAAAACGAGCCTGGTGAAGGCATGCTGTTCGGGGACATCGCTGAAGTCGACCATGCACTGAACGCGGGCGTCATCACCTTGCACACCAAGATCAAGGGCCGGTTCAAGTATGTCGACGAGGAAGGCAATCCGACATCGCGCATCTATGAAACCACGCCTGGCCGCCTGAAAATCGGTGAACTGCTGCCGAAGCAGCCGGGCATGTCGCTTGAGGTCTGCAACAAGCTGCTGACCAAACGCGAAATCTCGAAGATGATCGATGACGTCTATCGCGGTTGCGGTCAGAAGGAATCCGTTATTTTCTGCGACAAGATTATGGGTCTTGGTTTCCACAATGCCTTCAAGGCGGGTATCTCGTTCGGCAAGGACGACATGGTCATTCCGGACAGCAAAGAGAAGCTTGTTTCGGAATCCCGCGAACTGGCCAAGGAATATGAACAGCAGTATATCGACGGCCTGATCACCAAGGGTGAAAAATACAATAAGGTTGTTGATGCCTGGGCCAAGTGCACCGACAAGGTCGCCGACGAAATGATGGGCCACATCCAGGCGGTTCAGTTTGACGACGACACCAAACGGGAAAAACCGGTGAATTCCATCTACATGATGGCTCACTCCGGTGCGCGTGGTTCGCCGGCCCAGATGAAACAGCTCGGCGGTATGCGTGGTCTCATGGCCAAGCCGTCCGGTGAGATTATCGAGACGCCGATCATCTCGAATTTTAAGGAAGGCCTGACCGTTCTGGAGTACTTCAACTCCACCCACGGTGCCCGTAAGGGTCTGGCAGACACCGCCTTGAAGACGGCGAACTCAGGCTATCTGACGCGCCGGCTTGTTGACGTTGCGCAGGATGCCATCATTGCGGAAGACGACTGCGGTACCGAAAACTCGATCACCGCCCGTCCGATTATTGACGCCGGTGAAATAATCGCCTCCCTGGGCTCGCGTGTTCTGGGTCGTACGGCGGCGCAAGACGTGCTGCACCCACAGACCAATGAAGTGATTATTCCGGCCATGCAGGAAATCACCGAGGAAGATGTCGAGAAGATCGAGGATGCCAACATCCAGGAATTCCGCATTCGCTCGGTCCTGACCTGCGAAACCCGGTTTGGTGTATGCGCGCGCTGCTATGGTCGTGACCTGGCACGCGGTACACCGGTCAACCACGGTGAGGCCGTCGGCGTTATCGCCGCCCAATCGATCGGTGAGCCCGGCACCCAGCTTACCATGCGGACCTTCCATATCGGTGGTACGGCGCAGGTGCTCGATGAGTCCTTCGTGGAGTCGAACCACGAAGGTATCGTCAAGTTGCGCAACTCCAATGTCGTCACTGACAGTTCCGGCAAGATCATCACGCTTGGTCGCAACGTGTCTCTGGTCATCGAAGATGAGCAGGGTCATGAACGTGCCGTGCACAAGCTGATGCAGGGCGCGCGCCTGTTCGTCAACGAAGGCGACAAGGTCAAGCGCGGCATGCGTCTGGCCGAATGGGACCCGTACACCCGCCCGGTCATGACCGAGGTCGATGGCAAGATTGAATTCGAAGACGTCGTTGACGGCGTCTCGGTGTCGGAAGTCACCGATGAATCTACCGGCATCACCAACCGTGTCCTGATCGACTGGCGTACCAGCCCGCGTGGTGCGGATCTGCGTCCGGCCATCGTCATCAAGGACAAGAAGGGCGAAATCCTCAAGCTGCCGCGTGGCGGCGAGGCCCGCTATCTTCTGTCGGTGGACGCCATCCTGTCGGTTGATCCTGGATCAGCCGTGAAGGCCGGCGACGTGCTGGCCCGTATTCCTCTGGAAAGCGCCAAGACCCGCGACATCACCGGCGGTCTGCCGCGTGTTGCCGAGTTGTTTGAAGCGCGCCGTCCCAAGGATCACGCGGTCATCGCTGAAGTCTCCGGGCGTGTCGAGTTCGGCCGTGACTACAAGAACAAGCGCCGCATCCGCATCGTGCCGGAAGACGAGTCGCTGGAGCCGGCAGAATACCTGATCCCGAAGGGCAAGCACCTTCCGGTTCAGGAAGGCGACTTCATCGAGAAGGGCGAGTACATTCTTGATGGTCACCCGGCACCTCATGACATTCTTGCCATCAAGGGTGTCGAGGAACTGGCGACTTATCTCGTCAACGAAGTGCAGGAAGTCTACCGCCTGCAGGGTGTGAGCATCAACGACAAGCACATCGAGGTGATTGTTCGCCAGATGCTGCAGAAGGTCGAGATCACCGAATCCGGCGACACCTCGCTTCTGTCCGGTGAACAGCTTGACCGCACCGAACTGGAAAACATCAACGCCAAAATGGCGGATGAGGGCAAGAAGCCTGCGTCTGGTGTGCCGGTCCTGCTTGGCATCACCAAGGCCAGCCTTCAGACACGGTCATTCATCTCTGCCGCGTCATTCCAGGAGACCACCCGCGTACTTACCGAAGCCGCGATCAGCGGCAAGGTCGATACGCTGGAAGGCCTTAAGGAAAACGTCATCGTGGGCCGCCTCATTCCGGCGGGCACAGGCGGCATGCTGGCCCGCTTCAAGTCAGTTGCGGACAAGCGCGACGGCCTGATCCTGGACGAACAGGCCAAGGTTGCCGTTGAAGATGCAAGCGAAACTGCAGAAGAGCCGGTAGCGGCAGGCGAATAGACCTTGCCGGCAACTGCTGAGAGACATAATTGACGATCTCTGGCCGCCGCGAACCTTCTGGGTCGCGGCGGTTTTTGTTTCCGGACAACCCTCGGGATCATCGATCAGTAACAGGAGGCCACAGGTGGCATTCAACTTGAAACGGTCAGTCTACATGTTCCTGGGGCAGGGCGGGCACAAGGATGGTGTCGCGGACAATGCGGATCGGGGATTTGTGGTATTTGTCTCTGCCAGGAACCCCGGAGCAGCCCACAAGGAAGCTGAAAAAGCCCTTGTGGAACGGGGCTGGGAAGAAGTCGAAATCCTGCGCGGCGGTGAGGTGCCGGACAAACCGGACAAGAAGCCGCATGATGACGCCTGGCAGGAAGCGCGCGACGGCAAGCGCGGTATTGTCGTTTATGATGTCAAGGCCGAGGCCGGCGACGCGGCCGACGGTCCACCACGGCAGGCTTGAGAGTTGACGGCTCTCTGCGGCGCCCGCGCAAACAAAAAGAGCAGAATGAAGATGACGCATTGGCGCTCATGCACATTCCGCTCTGATTAAGGCTGCGGGTGACCGGTGCGGCTGAAGCTTGATCAGCCGGGCAGGGAGTATCTCGCGTTCCTGCCTCTGGAGTTTGCCAGTTCCGGCGCAAACTCGATCGCGTCGTCTTCATCCATCAGGTCGTTGTCAACC
>JBPCVV010000217.1:0-21145 GCA_051010195.1 Anderseniella sp.
GCTCGGATGCATCCAGTTGCGTGCTGATCTATGACGGCGTGCTGGGCGAGACCGCTGCCGCCCGCCTGAAAACCATGCGCGAAACCGAAGATGGTTTCATCATTGCTGAAGAAGACCTGAAACTACGTGGTTCCGGCGAGGTTCTCGGCACCCGGCAATCGGGTGTCGCCAGTTTCAGGCTGGCCGACCTTGGCCTGCATGGCGACCTGCTGCAGGCTGCTCGTGACGACGCCAAGCTGGTTCTGGAGACGGACCCAAAGCTGACCGGTCCACGGTCGGATGCCTTGCGCATCCTTCTGTACCTGTTTGAACGTGACGATGCGATCCGGCTGTTGTCAGCCGGCTGACCGGGGCCACCGGGTGTTACACAGAACCAGTAGCCGGACCACAAGCATGTCAATCAGGATTTTTTGGCCGGCTTGTTCGCAGGCTTTTTCTTGCGGTCCTGGACGGACTTTTTATCCGGTTTCAGAATCTGCTCGGGATGGGCCAGCAACATTGACAGCGTATCGTCATCGTCCACGGCTGATTCATTAGCCTCACGCATCTGTTTCGGCGTGACCAGGCCTGCCGAGATCACCAGCTTGGCCGCTTCCTCGACGGTCAGGTCCATAATGGTCACCTGGTCCTTTTCCACAAAGAACAGGAAACCGGAAGTCGGGTTCGGCGTCGTCGGCATGAAGGCGGAGTAGTAGGTTGTGCCCGGCTCAAGACCAATTTCGCCGGAATCCAGCTCGCGTGCGATGAAGCAGACTACGTTGACGCCCTCGCGCGGGTAGCCGATGAACCCGACCGAGGAAAAGTTGCTGGCGTTCGAAGACAGTGCGGTCTCGAAAATCTGCTTCACTGCCTTGTAGACCGACCGGATAATCGGCATCCGGTCCAGCGTCCGTTCGCCGAAATTCAACAGTGTCCGGCCAACGAGGTTTGCCGCCAGAGCCCCGATCAGGGTGATCCCGACAAGTGCAAACACGAGCCCGACGCCGGGCACGGTGAACGGTAGATAGGAGTCCGGATTGTAGACAGACGGGATGTACGGTTTCAGCAGGCTGTCAAACAGCGAGACGAACCACCACACCAGCCAGATCGTGATAGCAATCGGCGCAGCGACCACGACGCCGGTTAGAAAATATGTTCTCAGCCTGCCAAGCATTTACGACGGAAAAACCCCCGGTATTCAAAAAAGCGATGTAAGTACAAATCTGTCACTGCGCTGCCATAGCATGCCCTCAGCGCGACTGCTACAACACTGTTGCGAAACACTTCCATAGTTAGTCATCTTCGCAGGAGTTGCCAATATTGTCAGGTCGATTAACAGCGCGCCAGCACATATTGCGGGGTCTCGGCGTGGTGTTTGTCGGGCTCGGGTTTTTGGGCGCTTTCCTGCCTCTGCTGCCCACGACACCGTTCTTGTTGCTGGCGCTTGCCTGCTTCGCCCGCTCATCGCCGGTCATACACGACTGGCTGATCAATCATCGCCTGCTGGGTCCCTATATCGTCGACTGGGAGCGCGACAGGTCGATACCGCTGGCAGCGAAAATCACCTCGATTGTTATGATGTCGGCAAGTTTGGCCTGGCTTGTCCTGGGAACCAGTGCGCCCGCCATCGCATTATGGATGACGGGCGCAATGTTGTTATGCGTCGCACTCTATATCGTTACGAGACCGACAACGCGCAGGCCGGCCCGCTAGGTCAACTCGTGGCGCGGGCGATGAAGCAACCGGTACCTTTGCGCTTCAGGCTCCGGCACAGGCGCTTGGCCTGGGACTTTTTGAGCTTGTGGACGCGAAGGCGGTAGTAGATGCCCTGTCCCTCAACATCGGCACGCACCACGGCGGCAGTCTTGTTGCGCAGCAATTTCGTGTGCCGGTTTTTCAGCGAGTCCCAATTGTCCCAGGCTTTTTCCGGCTGGCGTTGTGACACGAGCTGGACGGTCCAGCCCTCCAGTTTGGCAGTCACATTTGCACTGTCATCGTCAGTGTTCGCATCGGCCGTTTCGACGGGCGCGGATACCGGCTCGACGCTGGCAGGTTCAGGAATTTTGGCAACCTCGGCAGTCTTGACCGCAGCGGCTTCAGTCCCGGCAGGAACCTCAGGTACAGCAACAACCTGCTCCACCGATATGCTTTCCGGGTTTTCAACTTGCACCGGCTTTGTTGCTGCAGGTTTGGCGTCAGACGCCAGAGCAACAGGCGCTGGACCGGTGGGATTACCGCCATTGGACAGCGCGGCGGGCGGTGCCACAGGTTCACGCAGCGCAACCCGCGTCACGGTTCCAGACGGTGCTTTGGTGGATCCGGTTACGATATCATCCGCCATGAGGTTCTGTGTCGGCAACACGGCAAGGCGAATTTGCCGTTCGGTTGGACTTTCCGGCACGTCCAGTCCCAGACCGGCCAGCCGTTCACGCACCGGTGCAAAATCCGGCTTGACCGAATAGGCCTGAAACAGAACAGCAGTTGCTTCGTCCCGATGTCCGAGTTTGGCGAGCGTCAAGGCCTTGCCATACAACGACAGATGCTTGTGCGGGTAGTTCAGCTTGGTCGCCCGGGCAAAGTCGATCAGGGCATATTCATACTGACCAGCCTCACGCAGCGCGACGGCGCGGGAGTAGAAGGCTTCCGACAGGTAAGGGTCCAGGTACAGGGCATTTGTATAATCATCGATGGCCGCTGAATGGCGACTCGAGTGAGAATTGGCCAGGCCGCGATTGTAAAGCGCGACCGCCCGGGTCTTGGCACTCAGGGCATTGAGTTCAATTGCCTGGCTGTAGTCGGATATGGCCGCGTCATGATCTGCCAGTTTCTGATGTGCAAGCGCACGATTAAGCAGAGCGCGCGCCTTGTCGGCTAGCGAAATTTGTTCAAGAGAGATAACAGTTGAGTACTCGGCAATGGCCTGTTTCGGCTTGCCGGATACAAGGTGTGTGTAGGCTGACTGCATGATGGCAGCCGGCGCGGCGGAGCTGACCCCGGTGGTTTCTGAGGCGGCTGCAACGGTGTTGGTGGCCATTCCGGCAACCAGGAACGCAGATAACACAGACGCACGAACTAACTGAACTTTCATGCCAGCGATAGTGCCGCGACATGGTTAAACAAAACCTAAGCGAAAACAGAAATTTTTCGGTAGTTACATTTGCCCATCGCAACAGCTACTCCACGGTCACCGACTTGGCGAGATTCCGGGGTTGATCAACATCAGTGCCGATGAACACCGCCGCATGGTAGGCCAGCAACTGCATGGGCACGGCATAAATCATCGGCGAAATGAACGGGTCTGCCTCCGGCACCGCAATGGTCTCGAATGCATCGGCGGCATGTGCCGATGCACCGGTTTCATCGGTGACCAGTATCACCTGGCCGCCGCGCGCCGCGACCTCCTGCATGTTGGATATGGTCTTGTCGAACAACTCGTCACGCGGCGCTATGATCACCACAGGCACATGCTCGTCGATCAGCGCGATAGGTCCGTGTTTCAATTCACCAGCCGCATATCCTTCAGCATGGATATAGGAGATTTCCTTCAGTTTCAGCGCGCCTTCCATTGCAATCGGGAAGTTGACGCCCCGCCCCAGGTAGAGCACATCGCGAGCCACCGCAATCTTGCGGGCGACGTCTTCAATATGGCCCTCCATGGCCATCATGCCGGACATGATCCGCGGCAAACCGATGAGCGCTTTCACCAATCGCTGTTCCTCGGCTTCGTCGATGGTCCCGCGCGCCTTGGCAGCAGCAATCGCCAGGCAGGCCAGCACGCTCAACTGGCAAGTAAACGCCTTGGTTGATGCAACCCCGATCTCAGGCCCAGCAAATGTTCGCAGAACCGCAGAACTCTCGCGGGCGATGGTCGATTCAGGCACATTCACGATAGCGACGACCTTGTGACCCAGAGACAGGCTGTAGCGGGCAGCCGCAAGAGTATCGGCAGTTTCGCCGGATTGCGAAATGACAATGGAGACACCGTCCTTGTCCAGCGGCGCTTCTCGGTAACGGTACTCTGATGCAATATCGACTTCCACCGGCAGGCGGGCAATTTTTTCGAACCAATATTTCGCCGTGAGCGCGGCGTAAAAAGCCGTTCCGCAGGCCGTGATCGTCACTGAAGAGATATCTGAAAAATCGATTGGCAGATCGTCGGGCAGCACGATCGTGCTGTCTGAAAAACTGACATACTCCGCCAGTGTATGACCGATAACTTCCGGCTGTTCTTCAATTTCCTTGGCCATGAAATGGCGGTGATTGCCCTTGTCGACCAGCATGGTCGTTGCCTGGCTGAAGTCGACTTTCCGATCCACCGGCTGATCGTTTTGATCAAAAATTTCCGCGCCTGCGCGGCTGAGCACCACCCAGTCACCATCATTGAGGTAGCTGACCCGGTTGGTGAATGGCGCTAGCGCCACCGCATCGGAGCCTAAGAACATCTGACCGTCACCGTGACCGACAGCAAGCGGCGCACCCTGTCGTGCGCCCATCATCAGGTCGTGCTGGCCGCGTACCAAAATGCCCAGCGAGAAGGCGCCTTCAAGCTGTTTCAGGGTACCCGACACCGCATCCTTCGGCGACATGCCGGCGTCCAGTTTCTGGTTGACCAGCTGCGCCACGACCTCGGTATCTGTTTCGGTGTCGCAGACGATACCGTCTTTCGCCAGCTCGTCCCTAAGGGCGCGGTAGTTTTCAATGATTCCGTTGTGTACGACGACGACATTGCCTGCCTGGTGCGGATGCGCATTGGTTTCGTTGGGCGCACCGTGAGTGGCCCACCTTGTGTGCCCGATGCCGGTCGTGGCATCCCATCCGTTGCCGGTCACCTTTGCATAAAGGTTGTCCAGTTTTCCCGGTGCCCGAACCCGGTCGATCCCGCCGTCCTTCAAGACTGCAATACCGGCTGAATCATAGCCGCGGTACTCAAGCCGGCGCAGTGCCTCGACCAATTGCATGGCGACTGGTTCGGTCCCGAGAATGCCCACGATACCACACATGAATGCCTAATCCTTCTTCTTACCCTCGGAGGCTGACTTCTGCTTGCGCGCACTTTGGGCCTGGTTGTACCGGGTCGCCCAGCCTTCACGGGTTTCCTGCGAACCGCGCGCAATTGCCAGCGCACCGGCATCCACATCCCTGGTGATCACGCTGCCCGATCCGACATAGGCTCCCTCGCCGATCTTCACTGGTGCGACCAGGGCAGAGTTGGACCCAATGAACGCACCTGGGCCAATGTCGGTATGGTGCTTGAAAAAGCCGTCATAATTGCAGGTGATGGTCCCGGCTCCAACGTTCGCTTTTGCACCCACGCGTGCATCGCCAACATAACTGAGGTGGTTGACCTTGGCACCTTCTTCCAGGTGCGCATTTTTCACTTCAACGAAATTGCCCACCTTGACCTTGTCGGCAAGCTCGGTTCCCGGTCGGATCCGGGCATAAGGTCCCAGTTCAACCTTTTCTCCGATCTGCGCATTTTCAATATGGCAAAATGCACGGATGACACTGCCTGATCCGATCGAAACGCCTTGTCCAATGACAACGTGTGGTTCGATGATGACATCACGGCCGATGACAGTATCTGCACTCAGGAAGACGGTTTCCGGCGCAATCAGCGTCGCGCCTTCCGCCATGACTTTGTGCCGGTAGCGGCGCTGAAGCTCCGCTTCGACCACGGCAAGTTCCGCCCTTGTGTTCACGCCCAGCACTTCATGCTCCGGGCACGTGACCAACGCCACCTTGTCCCCGGATTCATTCGCCAAGCCGACGATGTCGGTGAGATAATACTCGCCCTTTGCATTGTCATTGCCGATCTTCGGCAGCAGCGTGCGCAACAGATCCGCGTCAAACGCCATCACGCCGGAATTGCACAGGGTGATGGCCAACTCCTCTTCGGAGGCGTCGGCCTGCTCGCGAATGGCTGCTACCCGATCAGGACCGTCGGTCAGCAAGCGTCCGTAACCTGTCGGATCTCCCGCATCAAATCCCAATACTGCCAGCTTCGAACCACTCGCAATCGCCGCAGCCATGCGCCCCAGCGACGCCTGGGTCATCAGTGGATCAGCGGCAAATAGCACCAAAACTGTTCCGGCAAACCCATCCAGCGCCGGCAACGCCTTGCTGACGGCATCCGCCGTACCGCAGGCGGGAGACTGGAGGGCCATGGCAGCGTCCGGACAATACGACTGTGCATCGCGCTTGATGGCATCTGCACCGTCTCCGACAACCACGACGATGCGCGCTGAACCGAGTTGCTTGGCAGCAGTGACCACATGGCCGACCAGCGAGCGCCCGGCGGCCCTGTGCAACACCTTTGGCAACTCGGAACACATCCGCGTCCCCATACCGGCAGCCAGCACAATACAAGCAATATCAGTCATGGATCCGTAGCCTTGTCCCCGTGAATTGGCTTGTGTGGCTTGATTCGGGAGTGTCCTGCCATCCCTCGACTATAACCGCAAACCACATGTGTAGTTATTGCGGAATTTTGATGGCTGGTGAAGCAGAGATTTGTTGGCGGTCGCGGCCTGCAAACCTGGTCAGCAGGAAAATCGGGATCAGGCCAATGGCAACAATCAGCAACGAACCGGTGGCAGCTTCCGATAGCCGCTCATCGGACGCAAGCTGATACACCCGCACAGCAAGCGTGTCGAAATTGAACGGCCGGACTATCAAGGTTGCCGGCAGTTCCTTGAGAACGTCGACGAACACGATTGCGACCGACATCAGCACCGAGCGCCGCAGCAGCGGCAGATGAACCATGGTAATCACACCGCGCCGGGTGCGCCCGAGTGTGCGTGCCACGTCATCGATGTGGACCGGAATGCGTTTGAATCCGGTTTCAATGGCGCTGTTGGCGACGGCCAGGAACCTCACCGTATAGGCATATAGCAGCGCCACGACGCTCCCGGACAGAACAAGACCGGTCGAAATGCCAAACCAGTTGCGCATCAGGCCATCAAGCCAGTTGTCAAAGGCGCCCAGCGGCAACAACACACCTACCGCGATAATGGTACCGGGAATGGCGTATCCCAAGGTCGACAGTCTCACCAGGCCGGCACCAACTCCTCCAACTGACTGTCTGAGACAGTATCCCGTCAGAATTGCGAATGCCGTGATGACCACGGCAGCGCCGCCTGCCAGCAGGAAACTGTTACCGGCGTATACCATGATCCGGTTGCCGATGAAGCCGTCCCCTCCATCAATGTGCAGGTCCAGCAGGATAACAACCGGGAGTACGAAACCCAGCAACACCGGAGCGGCACACGCTGCAAAGGCAAGCACAGCCGACCAACCCCGCAACTGGACTGGTTTCGGCTTCAGTGCACGACTGGATGAATCGTAGTAGGCTTGGCGTGATCTCGACCAGTGTTCAAGCGCCACGAGCAGAAACACAAACGCCAGCAAGGCGGAAGATAGTTGCGCGGCACCTACCCTGTCACCCATACCGAACCAGGTGCGGTAAATCGCCGTGGTAAAAGTCTGCACTCCGAAGTACTGAACCGTGCCGAAATCGGCGATGGCCTCCATCAATGCCAGAGTGACCCCGGCAGCAATGGCGGGCCGGGCCATGGGCAGCGCCACGGTGCCAAAAACATTCCAGGGGCCACGCCCCAGCGTGCGGGCCACGTCAAGCAGGCCACGCGATTGTTCCAGGAACGCCGTGCGCGCCAGGAAGAAAACATAAGGATAAAGCACCAGCACCAACATCAGGCTGACACCCCACAACGAGTGTATGTCAGGAAACCAGTAGTCGTGCCGGGTCCACCCAAACAGGTCTCTCAAACCGGTTTGCAAGGGCCCGGCGAACACCAGGAAATCGGTGTAGGCGTACCCGATAATGTAGGCTGGCATGGCCAATGGCAGCAGTAGCATCCATTGCAGAAAACGTGAGCCCGGAAACCTGCAGGCGCTGACCAGCCATGCGGTCCCTGTGCCGACAATAGCGGTTCCCACCCCGACCATAAGCACGAGGCCCAGCGTATTGACAACCAGTTGCGGCAGAATGGTTGCCGCCAGATGGCGCAATGAGCCGCCGCTGGTATCGAGCAGGCTGGACAACACTGCTGCAATTGGCAGCAACACCAGGAAGGTCAGCAGCGCAGTAGCGACAAAAACGCCATTGGGGCGGACCTTCAAGGCCCGCCCCTTTGACGCTGACAATCCATCCGGATCGTCTTTGAAATCCTGCGCTGTCGCCATATACCGTTTGGACAGTCAAATCTTCATCCGGCGAACCGGTAACAGAAGATTATTTCCAGCCAGCCTTATCCATGATTTGCACGGCTTCCGCATTGAGTGATGCGAATTTCTGGGCGTCCAGCGTGTCTTCCTTGAACTCACCGAATGTATCCAGCGGGCTGGCGAGGGGAACGTCCTTGACCACCGGATACTCCACATTACCCGCTGCAAAGTACTCCTGGGCCTGATCGGAGGCCAGGTACTCCAGGAACTTGACGGCGCCGTCCTTGTTCTTGGCATGACGCGCTACGCCGCCCCCGGAAATATTCACATGAGTTCCCCGGTCGGCCTGGTTCGGGAACACCAGGGTTACCTTGTCGGCTGCCGCGCGCTGGTCATCCTTGCCGGACTTCATCATTTTGCCGAGATAATAACTGTTGACCACGCCGACATCACCTTCGCCTGCGGCCACTGCCTTGATCTGGTCCCGGTCACCGCCTTTTGGCGAGCGGGCAAAATTGGCAACCATGCCTTTTGCCCATTCAGCGGCGCCATCCGCACCGTGTGCGGCGATAATCGAACCCACAAGCGACTGGTTGTAGATGTTGCCCGAAGAGCGGATCAGTACCTTGCCTTTCATTGCGTCTGCCGTGAGCGCCTCATAGCTGCTGGCATCTTTCGGATCCAGGCGATCTTTTGCGACAACCAGAACGCGGGCCCGTTTTGAAAATCCGAACCAGCTGCCGTCAGCGTGGCGCAGATGAGACGGGATGCGGGAACTCAACAATTCTGACTGGATCGGCTGCAGCAGGTTTTCAACATTTGCCCGTTCTATGCGGCCCGCATCCACGGAGATAAACACATCGGCCGGTGAATTGGCCCCTTCGGCCTTCATCCGTTCGATGAGCTGATCGGCCTTTGCCTCGATCCGGTTGATGGCGATCCCGGTTTCCTTGGTGAAATTGGAATACAGCGCCTCATCGGTATCGTAGTGGCGTGACGAGTACAGGTTGATCTCACCGGCAGCACGCAGGATTGACGGTGCGGCGAGCAAGCCGGCGGCCGACCCGGTGGCGGCAAGAACAAAGCGGCGGCGATTAAGGGTCGCACTGACGACGGACATAGAATACATTCCCTGGATGGTGAATTTATAAACTGACTAAATCAGTCGGGAATAAAATTTGCAAGGCACAATCGCCATCTTGCGACATTTTGACTGGCCGTAACTAATTGAAATAGCGGAATTAAAATTGGAATAATTCCAAACTGGCCGTATTAGCGAAGCTCAAGTGCTTGAATCTTCAAGAATGATTTCGCTTGCGCGCTGACCGATCATCATGGCCGACCCGTTCAAGTTTCCAGTCGGCACAAATGGTAAAACGGACGCATCAGCTATTCTCAATCCGTGCAGGTCCCTGACTTCAAGCCGCGAATTGACGACAGATCGTTTCCTGTCTGCTCCCATTCGGCAAGTGCCGCATGGGTGATAAATCGAATATCCCCTGGCCCGGATATCTTCTTCAAGATCTTCCTCTGACCTTGCGTCTGGACCTGGAAGGTATTCTCTTTCGATTATTTCCTTGAGTGCAGGCGCATTCGCCAGCGCTCTTGTCACATGCGCACCCTCAACCATCTCAACCAAGTCGTCAGGATCGTCCAGGAAGTTGAAACGGATCATGGGTGCATCACGCATGTCGTCGCTGCGCAGCGAAATATCACCACGCGATTTTGGCCTTGTATTGCAGATGCCGATTGAGAAAGCAGCATATGGGTCAGCTTGCGCCATGCGTCCTGGAGAGCCCGGTTGCAGGTCGCGGGTCAGCGGCGAGAAATACAATTGCAGGTTTGCCCTGTCCCGTAATGGTGACGATTTCACGAAACCACCGGCGTGGGTTGTGCCGGACGACAGCGGTCCAGCTTTAAACAGATAGTATTGCAAACCGGCGCGCAGTTTGCCGTACCAGGAACACAGTTGCTGGTTCATGGTCGGCACCCGGGAGCGGAAATGCATGTCGTAAGCAAAGTGGTCCTGCATATGCTGTCCGACGGCGGCCAAGTCGTGCCGAACTTCAACGCCCACATCGCGAAGCGACGAACCGGGTCCAATACCTGACACCATGAGAAGTTGCGGCGTGTTAATGGCCCCGCTTGCCAGCACCACTTCACGCCGGGCTCTGGCTGTTATCATGCGATCTCCCTGCCGGTAGACGACACCTGATACCGTGCGGTCACTGATTTCGAGCCGCACCACATGGGCGTTTGCTTCTAGCTGGAAATTTGGCCGCTTACGTGCCGTTTCCAGCCAGCCACGCGCGGCCGACATGCGCTTTGCCGACGAGCAAATCGTATGATGGTAATAACCCAACCCGTCGATGCACTCGCCATTGAAATCATCATTTAGGGGGATTTGAAGTTGCTGGCCGGCTTTAAGAAACGCGTCGCAGATCGGGTGGGCGACGCTCGCCCTGCTGTTGACCTGCAACGGCCCGTCTGTCCCGTGCCAATCATCGCGAACGCAGTGATTTTCAATCCGCTTGTAACTGGCGAGAACCTTGTCCCAGGCCCAGTCCGGGTTCCCCTCGCCTTCCCAGTCGTCATAGTCGGCTTTGGTGCCGCGCATATAGACCATGGCATTGATGGCGCTGGATCCGCCCACGATCTTGCCGCGCGGAACCGGAACTGTGCGCCCGCCAAGTTCCGCTTCGGGTTCACTGGCATACATCCAGTTCACCGCATCATTGACAATGGAATGCCCATAGCCCAGCGGTGTCTTTATCCAGAAGTCATTCCGGTCCGCGCCGGCCTCCAGGAGCAGAACGGAATACCTGCCTGAGGCGGAGAGATTGCCGGCAAGCACGCACCCGGCCGACCCAGCCCCTACAATCACAAAGTCAAACAGCAGCGGGTCGTCCTGCAACGGCCTACATCCCTTGAACCAGCCTTAGTGTGTCATGATACTTCGCTGAAACAAGGCTTGCTGCCAAGCAAAAAGAAACGGGCCGAACCTGCATGCGGTTTGTTGACCCGTTTCGTGTGCCACTCTAGAGCAATGGCTGTCCGTATCAGATTTTCATTCGGCTGCGATACCCAGTTCGACCGATTTGCTGGATTCGAACCATTCCTGCGCTGCCGCCACGCCGGATCCGAATTCGACCTTGGCGCCTGCATCACGCAATGCCATTTCAGCCGACGCGAGTGCAGACAGGCACATGACCTCGTTCAGGTCGCCCAGGTGACCGATGCGGAAGACCTTGCCCATGACCTTGCTGAGGCCCGTGCCGAAGCTGGTGCGATGGCGTTCGTAGCCGTATTTAATGACATCGCGCGCATCGATGGATTCCGGCACCACAATTGCCGAGACGGTGTCTGAATACCATTGCGGGGAATGCGCACAGAGGCTGCAGCCGTCCCACGCCTGTATGCCTCTGCGGACACCTTCCGCCAGACGCTTGTGGCGGGCGAACACATTGTACAGCCCTTCCTCCTCGATCAACGCCAGTGCCTCGCGCAGTCCGTGGAACAGTTGCGTGGGCGGCGTATAGGGGAAATAGCCGTCATCATTGAATTTGAGCATGTCCTCAAAAGAGAAATAACACCGCGGCATCGTCGTGATTTTTGAGGCTTCGAGTGCCTTTTCACTGACGCCGAGCATTGACAGGCCTGCCGGCAGCATGAAGCCCTTTTGCGACCCGGACACGGCCAGGTCGACCCCCCACTGTTCAAAACGGAAATCGATGGATCCGATGGAGCTGACGCCATCCACAAACAGCATTGCCGGGTGCCCGGTTGAGTCCAGTGCCGCACGTACACCGGCCACATCCGAAGTTACGCCGGTGGCGGTTTCGTTCTGGGTGACAAAAACCGCCTTTATGGAATGGCTTTCGTCAGCATCCAGAATTTTCGCGTACTCAAGCACCGGGACACCCTTGCCCCATTCCACGTCAATGCACTGCACCTCAAGGCCGAGACGCTCGGCCATATCAACCCAAAGATGACTGAACTGTCCAAACCGGGACATCAGCACCTTGTCACCTGTATTAAGAGTGTTGGTGATGGCGCTTTCCCAGGCCCCGGTACCGGATCCGGGAAACATGAAGACGCGGCCTGAATTCATCTGGAACACCCGTTTCAATCCGGCGAACAACGGTTTCGTCAGGTCACCGAAATCGGGCGCCCGCATGTCCTCCATCGGAACATTCATCGCCCGCCTCACACGGTCCGGAACATTGGTGGGACCCGGGATGAATAGATGTGATTGACCGGTTTTCATATTGTTCCCTCCAATGCGCGCCGAGTTGTCATTACAGCAGTTGTTGTGGTCTTCCTTCCTAAGTCATCGGGAAACATAACCCGAGCCAAATTGGGTCAATATGCAAACCTGGTTGTTTACAAAGTTGACATTTGTAATGTTGTAAATTTACCGGTTACAAAATCGAATGAAACATGAGTTCAGGTCAGGCGATCTCCGAGACTTAACATCGACCGCATGCACGGCGCATAGCCCAGCTTGGCCTGTACAACAAACCGCTTCCAAACCTGCTATTGCCTGGCTCTGTTATTGAAGTTGGTCTTCGGCCGCACGCTTGGCACTTCAATGAAAATCGGCTTGATATCGGCGCGGATATTGCGACCTTTCCAGGGAACCAGTCCATAGGTGTTGCACCACTTGGCGAAAAACACCTTGCGCTGGCCCTCGACCTTCAATGCAAAGCGCAGACACTTGCCTGACTTCTTGACCCGGCCTCCGGTGAAGACCCCGGGGATCTGCAATGACACGCGGCAATCGGCAGTCAGGCGAGCGGATGCGGACTCTACCCTGCCCCGGAAGTTACCAGAGATTTTATACTTTCCGGGCTTGGCCCAGCCAAATCCGCAGGACTTTGCCGCGTGAGCCGCATCAGGAGTATATCCGCCCCCGACCGCAAATAATGCACAACCCAGCAGCACCGCAGGTGCCACCATCAAAGTTCGTGTTTTCATTACGGACCTTTCGTGACAGGTATTGACATCCCCCGGGTTGGTCACACGCTTTCGCACATGAATATGACAGGCATCATAATGTTTCTCGCGATGAAGAGAAGATCTCGCACAACGCCATCATGCCGAAACACGCAATTGTGTAGAGCCCGCCATGGCTGAGACCACGTCGTTGAGGGATCTGCGCGCACCTGTTTGCAGGTATTCCATAGCGCGTAGCGAGGCTTCATGCGCCTCCAGGCTGGATCCGGCCACACAATCCTCTATGACACGGCAAAAATAGTCCGACTGGTGACCATCAACAAAAGTGTAGTGCACGCAGACATCCGTCAATCCGCCGCACAGCAACAAGGTGTCTACCTTCAGGCCCCGCAGCAGAATTTCAAAGTCGGTGCCAAAGAACGCCGAGTACCGCCGCTTCTTGATAAGATAGTCCGTCGGCAGAAACCCCATTTCTTTTTTGGCAATGTCGGTGCCCGGATCATCCTCAAGGCAATGCACATCCTCGTCACCGTCAAGCTCACGACCGAAGTCAACCAGGTCCGGACGATGAATTTCCTGGATGAAAATTACCGGAATGTTGTGTTCACGTGCTGCGTCTATGGCAACCCGCGCCTGTTCCATGCGTTCCTTGTAGCCAGGCATATTGTCGATTGCTCTCATGTCGCTGTGGTCAATGAAAGTGCTTGCCTGAATGTCGATGACAACCAGGGCGGCACGACCCTCGATCACCTCGCGTTTTGCAGAAGACGTGTTCGCCATAAGATTTCCTCACGTGGTTTGTTATGAACTTGCCCGCACGAAGTCACGGCAACTGTCGTAACACTTGTCTAACATGAAGCGCAGGTCATGACCGCCTTTTCTTGAACGTTTTTTCGCCCAATTTATGACGCGAAATATGCAAACTAAGGTCACTTGCAAAAGCGAATGTCCGTCCCTGCGGCACAGTTGATCTACGAGCAGACAGGGGCGGTTACGTGAGTGCCGGAGCCTTGCGCTTCTGGTATGTGGATGAAAGGTTCGTCATGGCGAAAAGATACCCGCTATCAATAGCTACCATACTTGTTTTCCTTACTTTCTTTCTCACTTTACTGGCCCCGGGCGCTCACTCTCAACAAACCACCAATGCAGCCGAATGGAAACTGCGCAAGCAGGCCGCCGACAATGTGATCCGGATCGTGGCCGAAGACGTGAACAGCACCTCATTTCGGGCTGCGACCGAAATCGCCAGCCTGCTTGCACGCGGCGACGGCCTCAGGCTGATGACCATATCGGGCCGCGGCGGCGCGGAAAACATTTCCGACCTTTTGTTCCTGCGAGATATTGACCTGGCCATTGTGTCACTCGACACGCTTGAACGCGTCAGAGCCGAGAACACCTTTCCCAAACTCGAACGCCGCGTGGCCTATGTAACCAAACTGTTCAATGAAGAAGTTCACCTGCTTGCGTCTGAAAAAGCGTCGAAAATCCAGGATTTGGCAGGCGGCAGAATTGGCGTGGGACCGAAGGAAGGCAGCGGCGATTACTCTGCCCGCACCGTCTTCGGCGCAGCCAATGTCCAGTATACCCCGGTGTACGATGACTATGCGCTGGCTTTGCAGAAGCTCCAGAAGGGCGAACTGGATGCGGTTATCAGCGTGTCGGGAAAGCCGGTGCGCATGTACGAGAACCTGCCCAAGACCGGATTACGCCTGCTGCCGGTGCCTGTCAATCTGGAGAAAATGCCCGACTACATACCCGCCAGCATCGATGCGGGTGATTATCCCGGCCTGATCTCTGAGGGTCAGAACATCACCACAGTGGCCGTGCAAAACGTGCTGCTTTCCTTCAACTGGAAACAGGATACCAAGCGCTACCGAAAAGTGTCCGAATTCATCAACCAGTTCTTCCCCAAATCCGGCGAGTTGAAAAAACGCCCCAACCACCCGAAGTGGCAGGAATTCAACATGTCGGCCCGTCTCGACAACTGGATCCGGGTCAAGGCGGCCGTTGATGCCGCGGCAAAACCGGTCGTTGCCAGCAATTTCGGAAGTTGCAGTGCCGCCGATCTGAGAGCCGCTTTCACACAATATCTCGCTGAAGCCAACATTCGCGTGGCCGGAGAAATTTCAAAGACCGACGCCGAGCAGATTTTCAAGGGCTTCAAGGACTGGGTCAACACCGGCACTGCCAATCAGTAACGACGCCTGATGCCCGCCGTCCGCCATATTGCCAGACCAACCAGATCATTGTGAACCTAGCCATGTATTCATCCCGCCTCCTTCGTCATTTCGCCCTGATCGCAACAACCCTGTTGAGCCTGGTGATCACAGCCACCGGTCAGGCTCTTGCACAATGGTATCCCGAACAACCGGTCAAGCTCATCATCATGGCTGGCAAGGGCGGCGGTGCCGACAAGATGGCGCGCAGATTCATCCAGATCATAAGCGACGAAGAGATGTCACCGGTGCCTTTCGAACCGGTCAACATGCCGGGCAATTCCGGGGGTGACGCACTTCAGTACATGAAAACCAACTCCGGCAATCCGCATGTGGTGATGGTTACACTCAATAGCTTTTTCACTACCCCCCTGCGTCAACCCAAGCTGGAAATCGACATCACAACCTTTGCACCGATCGCGCGCATGGCTGAAGACACGTTCCTGCTCTGGGTAACAAAGGACAGTGGCATCTCCGACCTCGACCAGTTTATCAAGCAAGCCTCAGCCAAGGGTCCGAAATGGCTAATGGCGGGAACCGGCAAAGGCGGCGAGGACAACCTGCTGACCGACCTGTTGAACCAGGCCTACAAACTGAAAATGGCCTACAAGCCGTTCAAGGGTGGCGGCGCAGTGGCCAAGGAACTGATCGAGGCCAAGGCCAATTCCACGGTCAACAATCCGTCCGAACAAGACAAGTATTACAGGCAAGGAAAATCCCGCCCGATTGCCGCATTTACACCTGAACGTCTGGACCAGTATCCCGATGTACCGACATTCGCGGAGCTGGGCCGCGACATGACGTACTTCATGCAGAGGTCGATTGTCGGACCGCCAGGTCTGTCGCCTGACGTGATCGCGTTCTACCAGGAAACTTTCCAGGCGGTTTATGAATCCAAGGAATGGCAGGATTACATGAACACCAACAGCCTGCGCGGAAAATTCGCCACCGGCGACGCGCTCATGAATTACTGGATTTCCGGCAAAGAAGCGCACCGCAAAATCTTGGCGGAAACAAAGGCCGTGAATTGAGGCAACAGAGCCTGTCTCCAACGAGGGTATGCACGAGCTGCCAACACCCCTGACGGGCCGCATTCAGGCTCGCCAAAGACGCGGTGAAGCCAAGTTTCGAGGCGGTATAACTCAAACATCTTGGTGTATGTTTTTTTTGCCGCAGCACAGCTCAATGACTAGCAACCACGGACAAGCTGCAACACCGGTCTGTTGAGTTTCCAGAGTCGATACAATGCCAATTCGGGACTCTGAAACATGCTTTTTCAAGTATCCAGATACAACAACCGCTATTGCCGCCGCCCTGCTCATTTTCGACATATTTGGATGTAACATAGACCGTTCTGTGAGCTGATTATGATTGATCGAAGAGCTCGCAAGACGGTTTTAGGTTCGGCACTGCCACTTTTATGTTGAGTAGTACTCGGCGGCGCTATTTAGCACAAAATGCGTGGAACTGAACGAGGCCGCGAACAAGGGGGATCAAGATGCGGCGTGCGGCTATTTTTACTTTTTTTGTAATCGGTGCAATCACCTTCGGTGCTGCCGCCAAGGCAAAACCTGTGGTGCTTGTCACCAATGATGGATACACCCGCATTGAAGGCGACCTGGTGGAGATGGACGCGGAATTTTATGTGGTCAAGACATCCGTCGGCACGGTGAGAATACCCATCGCAGACGTGAAATGCGACGGCGCAGGCTGCCCCCCCAGTGTCAAGGCGGAACCGGCGGCACCGGCGGAGAGTGACCTCTCCCAGGAACGGCAGCTTGAACTGTTCCGAGCGTTTCTTGAGTGGCGCAAGAACAACGAGGACTTCGAGCAGTTCCTCGAGTGGAGCAAGAACAATCCGAATTAGTAGTTATCCATCATGGTCATCATGGTTCGGCGACAGAACCGGATGTATGAACAATCGAAACGGGACGGCGGGAAAAGAGGATACAGCGGAAAAAAACACCGAAGTGACAAGACGGTAGCGCGCCCGGTACAAGGCAGAGTTGCAATACAGTTCAACGTGCTGTCTGAGCCAACCTGGCATCTTAATGCGCCTTAACCAGTCGCATGCAGAAAAGGTACCGCGGTCACATCATAGTATTCCGTGTCGACGAACAGGGTCTGGCCCTGCCGCCGATGTCGGGACCAATTTCCGCGCCTGCCAAATCCCTCACATTCAAAAAAATTGCCATCAAACACTTTATCTGGATACGACTTCGGGAGAAAAATATGAAACTATTCAATCTGTTTTCAGCATTTACAGTCGCCGGCGTTCTGGTCTCGGGCGCGACATTCGGATCAAGCCCGGCAACCGCACAATCCATAACATGCGGCGAGCCTTACAAAATCGTGCGCGGCGACAGCCTCAGCGCGATAGCCCAACGGGTTTATGGCAACGCCGCCAGCTACCAGTTGTTGTACAGCGTGAACTCGGACACCATCGGGCGCAATCCATCGTTCATTCAGGAAGGCTCTGTCCTCAGGATCCCGTGCTTGGACGACACATCGCCGTCATCTGCCGATTCTTCCGTCTTGCGCCAGGCATCCACAACCGAGGCCCTGCCGCCTCCCAAGCCGCGTCAGATCCGCTTCGTCGTCGGCACTGACTGGGCGCCGTTCACCAATGAAAACCAGGCGCAGGGCGGCATGATCACCGAGGTCGCAAATGTTGCCATGACTCTTGCCGACGGCAAGCCGGACTACAAGATCGACTTCATCAATGATTGGGGGGCCCACCTGCAACCTCTCATTTCAGACCATGCCTACGATTTCAGTCTGGTCTGGTTCCGGCCCAACTGTGACCTGGTTGAAAAACTGGGCGACGGCTCCAAATTCCGCTGCAACAACCTTGACTGGTCACAACCCCTGTTTGAACAGATCATCGGCTACTACACCCGTATCGATCACCCTCGACCTGCCAGCCACAAGGACTTTTTTGGCACTCATCTGTGCCGTCCTTCGGGTTACTCCACTTTCATGATGGAGGAGTATGGTCTCGTCGAACCGAATATCACATTTACCCAGGAAAACAGCCCCCAGGGCTGTTTCGACGGCCTGCTCTCAGGCAAGTATGACGGGGTTGTGCTTGCAGCTGACGTTGCAGAAGGTACCATTGCCAAGCTCGGAGCAAAGGACAAGGTGAAGTTCCAGGATCATCTGTCTTATGTCGCGACCATGCATGCCGTAATCGCAAAGACCAATCCGAATGCCAAACAGTACCTGGCAACACTGGACAGCGGCATTAGCAAGCTGAAGGAGTCCGGCGAATGGTTCCGGATTGTCACCCGTCAGTTGGCAGAACACCGCGCCAAGACCAAGTAGCGCACGAAGTTACGTTTCAAAAAACAGAGCGCGGTTTTGCCCATACAAAACCGCGCTCCAAATTTCCAGGAAAAGACCGTAGATCGACTGCCGGTCACCTTGACCATCATCACAGGCAAATTGAACTCAGTTGTCTTTTAGGGCTTCAACGCTCCAACTCATAAACTTGTCAAACAGCGCTTCCTGATCTTCAG
Source organism: Anderseniella sp. (assembly GCA_051010195.1). Classification (GTDB taxonomy): domain Bacteria; phylum Pseudomonadota; class Alphaproteobacteria; order Rhizobiales; family Aestuariivirgaceae; genus Anderseniella. The sequence goes on from JBPCVV010000217.1 coordinate 18,854, forward strand.
CATTACCTGTCGCGGTTTGGCCTGTGCTTTTCAGATATACCTGAAACGCCTCGAACAGTTCCTGTTGCGATTTGACAGGTTCATCTGCCGGCTTGGTTTCATTTGACTGCCGTGTCGCGGCAGCCGTTACGACGGGCGAAGCGGCAGGTTGTTTTTCAGCCTCCGGCAGGGCTAACCACTGTCCGTTGGATGCACCGGATGCATCTGCGTCTTTTGACGCATTCACATTGGTCTTGGTTTTGACCTCATCCGACACGGCTGTGGGAACAATGCGCACCATGCGCTCTACTTCCGGCTGCGCCGAAACAGGCTGCTCGGGTTCTTCTGTAACCGGCGCCTTTGTGACTGCCATTGGTTGCTGTTCCGCTTGCTTCGGCGCATCCAGCACATCGACAGTATCCGCCGCCAAAACTTGCCCGGCTGCAGGAGGTGCGACCAGATCCCGCGTCGCAACATCTGAAGCAGCCGAATTGTCAGCCGCAGGTTGTGCGGCGACAGACACTTCGGGGTCGTCATCTGTTGGCGTACCCGGCGCGGCCGCCAGCACCGGCTTTCCCTGGAAATGTGAACTTGTACCGGCAATGTTTTGGTCGGCCTCGAGCGAAGATGTTTGCGCCGCCTGGTAGTCAGCGCCTTCCATCACTTGAGCGGTCGTCGCCATGGGCGGCGCGACCAGATAATAAGCTGCTGCAACACCACCTACGCTTGCCAGAAAAAGCCCGCCGGCAAACATCCAGACACGGTTTTGTCTCCTGCTCTGCTTGACCGTACGCCTCGCGGCCGCCGCTCTCACCCGACTTTCAAACAATTCATCTAGATGTGTTCGCTGCATAGCCGGAAGTGACGCTGTTGCTCCGGGTTTTCTCCTGGGACCATGCGCCGCCGCGTGGCGTCTCACGGGTTTGCTCCAGGTGTCATCACCCAGCTGGCTCAAATCGATCCGGCTGTTTTTGAACCCATTTCGACTGTCGTCTCTATCATTGCTCATAACGCTGTTCCCCTGTTCCGCCTACGGTCCCGGCTGGGCCACCTCGGCGGTAGTTCCACACGACTCTTGCGGTCATTATGTGTGTTTCAGAAGTTCCCTCACCTTCGTGAATGAATCAATCGAGAAGCGCTTCGTAATGCGACACTGACGAGTGAACAAGAAAACAGCGCAGCAGCAACTGCACAAGATACACCAATCACATTGCCCCTGCACCTGGCTGAACACCAGCATGCCGGGTAAGCGGTTAAACACCTACGCATCACAAAGGCCGTCCCTTTGTAGTCAACTAACACCCCAACAGTATGCATCGAGTTCGATGTAAACAGGAAGACAATTGGGTGAAACTGTGTTGAAAAATGGGCGTGTTTGAGATGCGACTAAGCCGGGCCGCGCTCACAGCCACCGGTTGCGAAGGCGTAATAGGGTGAGCTGCCAGTAAATCTGTTGCTGGCAGTCAGACTGTATGTCGTTGTCCTTGTTCCATATTTTCCCCTCATCATAGCGATTTTTGCCAACAAGAACACCCTGCCTCCTACTGTCCGACATACATGGGCAGGCCCAAACAGCAATTCGGGCGCACCGATAATTCGTGTACGCCAGAATATAGCCACATAAACTTTTGCTTTTGGTCGAGAGGATGGCGATTGTGAGATTTGCGGACCCTGTCTTTCTGCACCGGTTGGCGCCGGTAAAACGTGGTCGAGTCTTCCGGATATGTACAAGATAACGGTTATCGTCGGACAGGATCTGGTCGTTGCACCTGACGAGGTCCGAGCCACGCAACGTGCTCTGAAACAACTCGGGTAAGAACCGGGTCCGGTCGACGGCGTATTCGGGCCGGCTACGTTTTCAGGTGTGGAATTTTTACAGGAAGACAACGATTTAAACGTCACCGGCCTCCTGACCCGAAATATCGAAACCCCTGCCCCTCCCACAGCATTCCTGCAGTGCCGCAACGCTGAATCATCTATGGCCACGCGGTCCGGTTTCCGCCTATCATCCCCAGCAGGTAGCTTCAAATCATACTTGCCACAGGAGCTGTAAGATTCTGTCATTTTCACCGAAGCACATCTTGCTGTTCATGGCCATTCCGGTCCTGGCCGTACTGGTCGCCGGGCGGCAATTATATCTGAGTACCTACCACGACCTGTCCACCTGGAAAGGCGGAGGAATGGGTATGTTCGCCAGCGCAGACACGCTGGCACGATATGTCCGGGTTTTCATCGAGATGCCCGACAAACGACGCATACTCATCAACAAGCTCACGCCTGATCAAAACGAAATGCTCCTGAACACCATGTACT
>JBPCVV010000218.1:0-10506 GCA_051010195.1 Anderseniella sp.
TGGTCGAACAGCTTTCTTCGCTTCGCTCAGGCCGTTCTCCGACCCTGAACAACCGTGTTGATGAATTCCAGTCCGAGGTACGGAACGTGCCGAGGCAAGCGCGACTGCGCGCCGCACGAAGTGCGCCGCCGCGGAGCGCAGCCGAAGGCTGTTTGCGTGAGCGCTGAACAAAAGAAGAAAACGCGCAAAGCGGTTGCCCACTTGCGCGTTTCCTCTATTGCCAATCCCGGTCCAAACCTTCCACAAGCAGCCGTGAGGCGCTATATGTCCAGCCCGGTGGGCCCAGCAACCAGTTTCCAGATCTGCCGCAAATTTTCCGAAGAAAATCAGGGTTTTCCGGTCCCCGCCAGCGTCCGGTCAGTTGCCTTCCCGTCTGCTGATGAGGAGAGTATTCGGCGAATTTCCAAAAGGCGCAATCACCGATTGGGTTTTGCACAGCTTATCCACGATGACCGGTGGATAAGCCTGAAAAAAAACTGCATTTGCCGTCTTACAGGTCCTTGCACAGGCGCAACGCATCGTAAATGCCGGCGTGGATATTGCGGGCGGCCACGGCATCGCCAATGCGAAACAGCTGAAAACGCGCACCCTTGTTGCGCACCACCTGCTGTCTCTGGCCGGCGACAAGGGCGTCGTAGTCCATCTCGCCGCCATTGCTGGATTGCGGTTTGAGCGCGAAGTACAACTCATCCATCGGAGCCGTTGCGTACTCAACTACGACCTGGTCGACCAGGCGCTCGCCCAACAGGGCTTCATTGTAGGGGCTGGATAATGTCGCCGCGATCTTGTTTCCCTCGCGCCGCAGTGACCGGACCCTGGTCATGGTCGTGATGACGGCACCGTGGGCCTGCAGTTTTTCGATATAGGGAACGAGATTGAGGCCTCCGATATCCGGTGAGAACATGCGCTCCGGCGTGACGACTTCCAGTTTCGCGCCCTGTGCCATTACGGCTTCGGTTGCCGCCATGCCCGGGTGGGCGCCGTTGTCATCGTACATCAAGACGTCGTCACCGACGCTGGCATCACCGGAAATGATGTCCCAGCTCGACGTGGCCAGATCGCTGCCCTCGGCGATTGCGTCTTCGCGGGGCAGTCCGCCGGTTGCGATGATAACCACGTCGGGGTCCAGCGCCTCAACATCACTGGATTCAGCGTAGGTGTTGTAGCGTGTCTCAACCCTCAGGCGCTGCAACTGCGAAACCCGCCAGTCGACAATGCCGATCAGTTCAGCACGGCGCTTGACCCTGGCTGCCAGCCTGATCTGGCCGCCTGCATCAGGTGCGGCTTCCAGCAGTGTCACCTTGTGGCCGCGCTCGGCGGAGACTCTCGACGCTTCAAGTCCGGCGGGCCCGGCGCCGACCACGACGACATGGCGCTGGTGGCCTTCTGACTTGGGAATGACGTGCGGCATGGTGGCTTCGCGGCCGGTTGCGGCATTGTGTACGCAGGTGGTGGCGCGGCCTTCATATATGCGATCAAGGCAATAAGTTGCGCCGACACAGGGGCGCACGTCGTCTTCCCGGCCATCGGCCACCTTGGCAGCAATGTGAGGATCGGCAATATGGGCGCGTGTCATGCCCACCATGTCCAGCTTGCCTTCCGCAACAGCATGGCGCGCGGTCGCAACGTCGGTGATACGGGCAGCGTGGAATACTGGAAACTTTGTTTCGGCTCGTACCTGGCCGGCAAAGTCAAGGTGAGGCGCCGAGGCCATGCCGGTGACCGGAATAACCCGTGACAGGGGGCCGTCATGATCGACGTGCCCCCGGATTATGTTGAGGAAATCGACCTGGCCCGTGGCAATCATGCGCCGGCAAATTTCCAGACCTTCTTCGCGCGAGAGGCCTTTGTCCCTGTCTTCATCGGCCACCATACGGAGGCCGACGATATAGTCTGGGCCGACCCGGTCGCGGATGGCATCCAGCACGCGATGGGTAAACCGCAACCGGTTGTCCAGCGAGCCGGCGTGTTCGTCTTCGCGGTTGTTGATGGCCGGCGACCAGAAGCTGTCCAGCAGATGGCCGTAGCATTCCAGCTCGAAACCATCGAGACCTGCTTGCTTCATGCGTTCCGCCGCGTCGGCATAATCGCGCACAATCCGATCCATGTCCCAGTCTTCCATGATCTTCGGAAAGGCGCGGTGTGCCGGTTCGCGCACATTGCTGGGCGATACCACCGGTAGCCAGTCGGCGCCGTTCCACACGGTTCGCCGGCCAAGATGAGTGAGCTGTATCATGCAAGCGGAGCCATGCTCGTGGCAGGCGTCAGCCAGGCGCTTGAGCCAGGGAACGATCTCGTCCCTGTAGGCATGCAGATTACCGAACACGGGCGACGAGTCGCGCGACACCACCGCGGAGCCGGCCGTCATGGTCAGCGCAATGCCGCCTTTCGCCTTTTCCTCGTGGTAGCGGATATAGCGGTCCTTAGGCAGGCCATCGTCGTGATAGTTCGGTTCGTGCGCGGTGGACATGAAGCGGTTGCGCAAAGTCAGGTGCTTAAGCTGATATGGCTGCAGCAACGGATCATTGGCGCGATGGTCAGTGGTCATGGATCGGCCTCCCTACAGGTCTTTTGGAAAGCGAGACTAGCGGGGATTGCCACCGGATTTCCAGTCTTTGTGTAACGGCTTATTCCGCCGGTGCAGCGGCGGCAGACGCGGGACTGCCAAGCAGTGTTTCATTGCCCTCGCGAGGATCTCTGGGAATGAGCAGCGACAGTATCAGCGAAATACCCGCCATGCCGGCACCGATGATGAACACCCAGGAGGGATGCGACAACCAGATGAGGCCAAACAGAACGGGGATCACCACGGCGGCGATATGGTTGATGGTGAAGGCCACGCCGGCGGTTGGCGCCATATCCGCCGGGTCCGCGATTTTCTGGAAATAGGTTTTCTGGGCAATGGCCATGGCAAAGAACGCGTGATCGACCAGGTACAGGGCGGCAGCTATCCACGGGTTTTCGACGAAGGCATAGGCAAGGAACACACCGATCAGGCCGACATACTCCAGCACCAGGATGCGGCGTTCGCCGAGCCGGATGATGAGATTGCCGATTTTCGGCGCAATCCACATGTTGAACACGGCGTTGGCCAGGAACAGGCCGGTGATGGCGGCGACGGAAAAGCCGAATTTCTCGACCATCATGAAACCGGCAAACACGATGAAAATCTGGCGCCGGGCGCCGGACATGAAGGTCAGGGCATAATACAGCCAGTAGCGTTTGCGCATCAGCAGATGCTTGCGCTGCGGCACTGCTTCGCGAAACTTCGGAAACCCGAACCAGGCCAGCAGCGCCAGCAGAACCGTTGCGCCGCCGCCGGCCAGATACACGGAGGAAAAGTCCAGATGCAGCAGTTTCCAGGTCACGAAGATCAGCGCGTAAGCCGCGATGGTCGCGAATGATCCGGCAGCGATGATGCGACCGAGCTGGTGTGGGGCGTCGCTCTTGGGCAGCCATTGCAGTGACAGCGACTGCTGCACGGTTTCAAAGTAATGGAAACCCACCGACATGATGAAGGTGGTGATGTAGAAGCCCAATGCAGTGGGGAAAAACCCTGTGATGGCCGTGCCAAGCCCACACAGGGCCAGCGAGATGACGGCGAATGTCTGTTCGCGCCAGACGAAGTACATGAACACCGCAGTGAAGGCCAGGAACCCGGGAATTTCACGGATCGACTGGAGGATGCCGATTTCCTTGCCGGTAAACGCAGCGCCTTCGATGGCAAAGTTGTTCAGCAGTGCCGACCAGGTCGAGAATGCAATGGCGTTTGCCGCCACCATCAGGATGAGCAGGTTGACCGGAGTTCTCCAGCCGGTGGCATCGCCAAGATTGATTTCCGTGTGCCGGTTCATAGCGATCCGGAAACTAACCCAACCCCGTCATAATGCGTATTGTTAATTGCGCAACCGGGGCATGACTACTGACATGCCCCGGTTGTTCGGGTCGAGATTGTAGCGCTGGAGGCAGGCGCGCCTAGTTGCTGCTTTCGCCTTCCGGTGCTGCTTCTTCGGTTTGCTCAGCGTCGTCGCGCCTGTCTTCGCGGTTCATCATGCGGTGACGGTTCTTGTGACGGCGACGCATGTCTGCGCGGCTGAGCGCGCCATCACCATTGCGGTCACGCATCTCCACCAAGTCAGCCAGCGGGCGCAGGTATTCTTCCTGGGTGAGAGCAGCGTCACCGTCCCGGTCAAAGCGCTGGAACTGACGCACAATGCGATGGGCGCGGGCTTTCAGGAACAACTGCTTGAATTCGTCCAGGCTCAATTTGCCGTCATTGTTGGCATCAAATTCCTTGTGCCAGGCTTCCCGGTTGGTGTTGATCTCCTGCTGGGTAATCTTCCTGTCATTGTTGGCATCATAGCGTTCCATCATCTGGCGGACCCGATGGCGCTTGCCGTGGCCCTTCCAGCTGCGACGGTGACCACGGCCATAACCACCACCATGGTGTCCGCGACCGTAACCGCCGCCGTGATGGCCGCCACCATGGTAGCCGCCGCCGTGATGGCCGCCGCCATGGCGATGGGCGAACGCCGCTGTGCCTATCGCGCCGACTGCAATCAATGCAGCAGCCGCTATTGCAATTTTGGAAGTTGTTTTCATGGATCGGGTCTCCGAGGTTTGAGGATTTGCCTGTGTATATACACGATTGACGTGGCCGAACTGCGAAACCCGGCGTGTCTGTCACATTAAACATCGGTCATGTTCCACCCGGTTGCGGCCCGATTACACTGTTCATCAAACTGCCACACGTGTGCGTGAAAGGGGCTGTGCATCCGGTCTCCCGGGAGGCAGACTTGCGCCTGACACTACAAACAGGATTGGGCAACGGATTGACCGCATGACATCAAGAAGAACATTCATCACCCGTTCGGCAGCGGTGTTGGCCGGATCAATGCTGCCGGCCACCCGCGGCTTTGCGCAAACCTTGTCCGATGAAGACGTCGGGAAACTTCTGCTGCAAACGGTATTTTCGGAAGCACCGGATATCAAAACCGTCATGCAGAAACTCGTGGCAAGAGGCAACAAGGACGTCATTTCCGGCCTCATCATGCTATTGCGTTACACGGACGACATCGAACCTGTGACTGATGCCATTTCCGCGCTGGCCGGAGAACCGTTGACCACCTGGCGCGACGCCATGTTGTGGCAGGAGGCTCACCCCGAAGTGAAATCGCACCCGGTCTACGGAGATTTCAAACTGCAGTTGCTGGCCAGTATCGACCCCAGGTTCCTGGAATTTTTCCAGGGCAATGCAGCACGCCCGGAGAACATGAAGATCCGCCTCGAGGAAATCACCTGGGGCGGTGTCGTGGTGGATGGTATTCCGTCACTGGACAACCCGAAACTGATAGAAGCCGCCGACGCCGACTACATGAAAGATGACGATCTGGTGTTCGGCGTGGCCATCAACGGTGACGTGCGGGCCTATCCGCTGCGCATTATGGGGTGGCATGAAATGTTCAACGAGACCATTGGCGGGGTGCCGGTGGCGCTTGCATACTGCACCTTGTGCGGCGCCGGCATTCTTTTTGAAACACGAGTTGAAGGCAGGCCGGCGCCATTCGTGTTCGGCTCATCCGGTTTTCTGTACCGCTCGAACAAGCTTATGTTCGACCGGGGCACGAAATCCCTGTGGAACCAGTTTACCGGCAAGCCGGTTGTAGGGCCTCTGGTCAACAGTGGCATCAAGCTCGAGATCCGCCCGGTGGCGATCACGTCGTGGCAACAATGGCGTGCAGCCAACCCGTCGACGAAGGTGCTGTCGCTGGAAACCGGACATCGCCGCGATTACGGATCCGGCGTTGTGTACAAGGAGTACTTCGCCAGTGACCAGCTTATGTTCCCAACCATCGTGCGCGATGAAAGCAGGCTGAAGCGCAAGGATTATGTGTTCGGCATTCGTGGTCCGGCGGCCTCGAAAGCCTGGCCGGTCACGGTATTCGGCCCGGGCAAGGTCATCAACGACCGGATCGGCGATCGGCCAGTGGTACTGATCGGCAATAGCCTGACGCGGACTGTGAGGGCCTATGAAAGAGGAGACCGGGAGTTTCAGTTTGCCGGCAGCCAGCAGGAGATGAAAGGGCCGGGCGGCAGATGGAAAGTGGGCGAGGATGATCTCACCGGTCCGGACGGCAGCAAACTGGCCCGTGTGGCCGGACACATCGCCTACTGGTTTGCCTGGGACGGATACCTGGGTGTGGCCAGCGAATTGTACCAGGACGGGTGAGTGGCCGCACTCCAGGTCACCCGATTTTGCAGGTGCGCGGATAAACCTTGAGCTTTGGCACCCAGTCGCGTTTCAGGGCGGCCTGCATGCCGGTCCAGTAGCCTGTGCCCAGCAGGTCACCATGCCGGTCCGTGAACACACGGCGCAGGTCACGGTCCTCGATGCGCAATCCAGGCAGCATTTCCTCAGGCAGGAATATGATGCCATCCTCGAAGAACCAGGACGGAATATCTTCCTCGCCTTCCTCCCTGTCAGTATTGGTGCGCACCTTTACATCCACCAACGGCTCCACGGCGTCGTAGTCGAACAGATATACCCGGCCGTACTGGTTGACGCCGTAATTGCGCGCATCGAGATCCCGGTTGAAAATGTTCGCTGCGGCGTTGTTCTTGATGCAATCGCCCAGTTCGATGATGGCGTCTTCTGCCTGCGCCCTGGTTGCAGTTTCCAGATAGAGCGGTATCGGCACCAGTTTCGGCTGCACGATCAGGTGGCTGAAAGCGACGCGATCATCTTCAATGCGGATTGAGCTGGCGGCAATGTCGGCGAGTTCGTCAAGCAGGGCCTCATCGAACCAGCTCCGGTCCATGGCCACGCGTTGGTAAATGATGTTGTCGAGCATCGAGCCGGTGCGGTTGATCTCGTGCACCCGGCGATATTTTTTCAGAACCGCGGCGGTGCCAGGCCATTCGTCCCATTTGTAATGTTCTGCCGGTTCATCGCGAATGACCTTGAGCACATATCGCGACTGGGCGGCTGAGAATCCCATCGCGACCGACCCCTTGAACCCTGGTGCGGTCGCCAGCCGGTGCGGGTCAACCGACAGTTCGCGCGACAACTCGTCCATCACCGCCACCTTGCCGATATGGTTGTAGCCGATGGTGGAGTAATGCAGTCCGAGCGGGCGACCGGGCATCAGGCGGCTGAGAAAGGCACACAATTCGTGATATCTCGTATTGGTCACATGGAAATTGGCCAGTGTTGAAGAAAACAGATTGTGGGCGTCTGCTTCATTGGTGATTGCCGCATCGACAAAAACCCCGTCAGGACCATTTTCCAGCGCGATCAGCAGCGGGTGGCCGGTGCCGTCATGGGTGACGATCTGGCCGACCACATAGGCGCCGCGGTTTCGGTAAAAACCCGCATTGAGGACAGCGATGCCCTGGTATCCCATACCGCCCTCAGAAAACCCGAAGACCTTGTTGATGTGATCGGCACATGCGGCGCAGTCAGCGTCCAGCGACCGGAATTTTGCCGTGAGTGCTGGAATTGAGATGATGCCTACTATGGTGTGCGGGCTGACCATGTCGGCCCCGTCAAAGCGTTGCACGATGTGGCCGGCACGATTGAGCCAGTTGGTGGTGCGCGCAGACGTGCGGTAATTGTAGTCAACCCATTTCCAACGCGTATCGGAGTAGATCAGCCGGTGGACGGAATTCAGAAAGGCGATTGCCAAGTCCCGTTCATAGCGCTCCTCGACCTGGCCCTCAAACAGTTTCACCACATGCTCCCACAGCCTGGTATCGTCGGTCAGGCCGGGCAGGGCGGCACCGAGGCGTACGGCGACTTGATGGACCGTGCGCGAATAGGAACCCAGCCGTTTGTGCGACAGATAAAGTGCTTCCGCCCAGTTGGCGTCCTCAAACGCCGCCTTGGCCTGCTGGGGAATAGTGCGCATGGCAAAGTAGAACGTCTCGAACTCGTTGAGCATGGTCATGGCAATGCGCCATGCCCGGTCCTCGTCACAGGTAGCCGCACCGGTCCAGCGAAAAAAATCCGGCTCATGCGGTGGCGGTTTGCGCTGCCGGAGCGGCTTTTCGGTCGTAACTGTCATGCGCACGGACAGTGCCGCAACTGACCTCAACTTGTCGATAGCATCTCCTGCCGCAGAGTTGCCCCGGCAGGAGACGCAAGCCGTTTACTGAACGACGTACTGGCAGGGTTTGGCCCTGGCCTTGCAGAGCCAGCGCTGGCCGCCGTGTGTGCACTTGATTTTCTTGTTCTTGGCGATCTTCCAGACAGACCACGCCAGGCCCTGTTTGTTTTTGACTTTCACAGACCATGATTTGCGCGCCTGAATACGGGCCGCCAGCTTACCGGGTCTATGCACCTTCACCTGTACCGGAAGGTGGCGGCACTGGTAGGCCGACGCGGTGCTGGTCATGGTGGTGGGGACAGACAGGGCCAGAACGGCACCTGCCAGCATAATTTTCAAGGTTTTCATCGGGACATTCCTTCGTCTTGTTTGCCGTGATCCTGAACAGAATTCAGGTTGGCGGTGACGTTAGGAATCCGATATTGAACAAGAACTGAGCATTTTGTTCAGTATACGTTCATATTGTCTGGGTGCGTGGTGTTTCTAATCAGGTCAGCCGTCGCAGATGCGGTCTTCGACACCCTTGCGGATCATGACCCATTCGCGATTGTCAAAACCGAGCAGGCCGGCGATACGCCAGCCCATGTTCATTTCGTCTTCGTCGATCCTGCCGTCCGCCAGAATGATTTCGCACAGCATCTTCACGACCGTCTCGCGCTGTTCACGATCGTAGGCCTCCTTGATGGTGCTGGTGAAGCGATAGAAGTCAATGGCGGTGTCGCTTGCCTCCTTCGCATCCTTGTTGAGTTGTGCCAGGCCTGGTTCGTCCAGGTCGAACTTGTCCTTCAACAGGCGGTCACGCACTGCCATTTCCTCGTCACTCATGTGGCCGTCTATCAAGGAGGCGGTGACCAGCAGCTCTGCGACGGCCGTTTTGACGTCAGGCTTTGAGGCGCGGGGCGCGCCGCTGCCTAACAGGGATGTGATTTTTGCAAGGACCATGGATGCTGACATAATGGGTTACGTCATTGGCAGCAAGGGGCACAGGCCTTTCAGAAAATGAACATCGTGCAACAAATACCCGTTCTCATGGTTGTCCTTGCGCTGTGGGCAAGCCAGGCCCAGGGGCAGGTGGTACCTTCGCAAACCGAAGTTGCCGGCTACAGCGGTCTGCACGCGGCGGCCCATGCAGGCGACCTGTCCGAGGTCAACCGGCTGATCAGTGCCGGGACAGATGTGCAGGCGACCGACGGCCACGGGCGCACCGCACTGCATGTGGCCGCCTTTGCGTCCCATGACCAGGTGGTCAGCGCGCTGGCCACGGCCGGTGCCGATCCCAACCGGCTCGAACACGACAAGTACGACATTATCACCATAGCTGCCGTCGCCAATGATGCAGAGATGGTGCGTACCGCCGTGGAAGCCGGCGGAAGTGCGAAAAACGTCACCAGCATTTATGGCGGCACAGCGCTAATTGCTGCTGCCCACCTTGGAAACTGGGAAAGCGTGCAGGTGCTTATAGGGGCCGGGGCTCCGCTTGATCATGTGAATAACCTGGGCTGGACCGCTCTCATCGAAGCGGTTGTACTCGGCGATGGCGGTCCACGCCATGTGAAGACAGCCAGGCTGCTGATAGAGGCGGGCGCTGATCGTTCGATAGCGGATCGAAACGGGAAAACACCGCTGGAGCTCGCCAGAATGCGGGGGTATGGCGAAATGATCCGGGTACTGACGCCATAAGGATTCCGAAACCAAATGTTGCCATCCTGAACGCCGTTTTGCCGTTTAATCGAGGATACACAGTCATGGCATTCGGAAAGCGCGGTCCGGAACCGACTCTAGTGGCTCAGCCCGCGTATGCTGTTGCCGGTCCAGTCGCCGACGATGCGGACGACGAACGTCACACGAAACCTGGCTTGTTTGGTGGCCAACAAGGCGATGACTTTGATATCAACCTGGGTTTTCTGCAACCCTACGGTGACGGCAAGTCAGTCATAGTGCTGATCTTGATGTGGTTGTTGCTCGGCGGTGCAGGCGCCCACCGGTTTTACCTGGGTCACAACACGCTTGGCGCGGCAATACTGGTTGCAAATGTGATTTTCACAGTGTGCCTTGTGGTTACGTTGTTCAGTGGCATTGTTGACCACTTCAAGGCCGCGGATACTGTACAACCCATGTGGGGCTGGTGGCTTGGCGCCGGCATAATACTGGGACTCTGGATTCTGATCGATGGAATTTATGTGATCTGCAGAACCCTGTCCGCGAAAGTCAGATAAACGATCCTACCGCACCAGTTCCCTGATCGCCTCGTCGATGCCTTCCAAAGTCAGAGGGAACATGCGGCCTTCGAACAAGGTCCTGATATAATCGATGGACGGCGTGTATCCCCAGTACTTGGCGTTGGACGGATTCAGCCAGACGCAATGTGAATAGATGTCGGTAATACGCTTGAGCCACAGGG
>JBPCVV010000219.1:0-15552 GCA_051010195.1 Anderseniella sp.
TGCGACCCGCATTGCCACTCACCGCGAAGCGGTTTCGCGGGAGCTCGGTCATCTGGTGTCTGAAAACATCATCGAGCTTGGAAAGCGCAAGATAAAAATCCGCGATATCGACCGGCTGCGGCTGATCTCCCGGAATGACAATTTTTCAGACGCTCTTTAACGCTGCGGCAACCACGCCGGGACCATTCACGTTCACAGGGCCAGTCTGGAAAGGCAGAAGTTTTCCGCGTGTGCCCAGCAGGTCTCGTCTTCTTCGTGCTGATCCCGCCTGAGCGATTTGATGCCGGACGTGATCGGGTTCCAGAATGACAATCTGAGATTGGCATCTGTTTTGTTGTCGCCCTCATCGCAGGGGAATATTTCGATACGCCGCAAGGCTTCCGCTTCAAAGCCCAGTGGTGTTCTGGTGATCTGGAAAACAATGCCCTGGCGGCCGGCGGATGTGAGCGTAAACTGCAGTCTGCCGCCCATTGCCAATGCATCGAGCCATGCCGCATAGGGATGGCTGGCGCCGGCATGGACGACAATGGCGTCAACAGAGTCGAACGGTAACTGGCAGCCATCACCGTGAACAACCTGTACATTGTCGTGCTCACCAAGCAATTGCTTCGCCTGCGCGGCAAATCCGGGGTCTGAATCGATAGCGGTGACATGTCCGGAGTGTCCGACGATATCCGCCAGAATTGCCGTGTAATATCCTGTGCCGCAGCCGATCTGCACGACGCTCTCACCGGTTTTGAGGTCCAGCGCTTCGAACAGCAGTGCCCACAGGCTCGGCAATCCGTTGTCCAGCCTGCGATCTTCGTCAAGCGCGACCAGCACGTCATGATAGATGTCGGCAGGATTGGCGCTTTCGGTTGAACCGTAGGCTGAAACAATATCACTTCGTATTCGCCAGGGTCCTTCGCCCAGAAACCGCTCTCTCGGGACATCGCGGTAAGCCTTCAATATGCGCGATGACGTCACCTGCGCACGCGCCTTGATCTGTTCCACATAATGGCGCCTGGCATCTGCGAGAGTTTGTGTCATTGTTGCTCAGGCCGATTGATGTTTGCTGCATCGGCAACAATCTGCTCGGCTTCTTCTTCCCGGCCCCGGCTTTTCAGCAGATCTGCCAGGCTTGCGGTGGCCTTGACTGTTAGGGCCATGGCATTTCGTTCACTCGAGGTTTCTATGGCCCTGCGAAAGCACACTTCTGCCCGGTCTGCGGCATTGGGTGCTTGCGACAACAATATCAGCTCACCTTCAAGTCTTTGAATTTCGGCCAGATAGAAGTTTTCACCCGTGGTTTCCGCCCTGGCCAATGCTGCCCTTAAGGTTCGAATCGCATCACCGCTGCGGCCGAGCCGGGCCAGTGTCTCGGCGGACAGGCTGAGGAACCAGGGCAGTGCAAGCCGGGCGCCCATTTCCTGATAGGTAGCAAGGCCTTTTTCCAGCATGGCCATGCCGTCGTCTACCTCACCCAGTTCGACCATTGCCCAACCCTTGAGTATCTTCTGCTGCTGTACCCAGAACGGAAACCCGGATTTTTCCGCCAGGATAATGGCTTCCGATGCCAGTTGCTTGGTGGCCGCAGCGTCTTTCAGGTGCTGCTGCAGGTATGCCGCAAATGCTAGGGCGCCGGTCAGTATGAACGGGTTGTCCATTTCCCGCGCCACTGTAAGTACTTCCGTGCTCTGCTTCAGAGCTTGTTCTGTCTGACCCAGGAACCAGAGAATATGGGCGCGATAGGATGCGGAGACCACCCAGGGGTCGACACCGTACTTCTCCATGTGCGAGGCGTGACGCTGGTGATCATAAAGTGCGATCGCCTGTTCAATGTGATCGAGGGCCGCATTGTATTCGCCCAGATACAGGCAGGTCATGCCCAGCGCGCGCTGGGCCTCGATGAGCAGATCGCCGGAGTCTTCGGCTGTACCTTGTTCCTTGTTCTTCAGCGTTCGCTCGGCCAGGTCGATCAATTGAAAGGCGACCTCTTTCGCCTTGCTCAGGTCCGCCTTGATGAAGCGGTACACCCACAGACCCCGCAGTGCCGCAAAAACGCCTGAACTGTCGCCGAGTGTTTCGCTCATCGATCGCGCATGGGAGTAGCACTCCACAACTTCCTGTGCCGTGTAACCCAGCCGGCGGATAGCGCCATCGCCGGCTTTTTGCCAGTAGGACCTGGCCTTTTCCGGAATGTCGCCGTGGGTGAAATGAAACGCAAACAGCTCCGGTTCGCGGTCTGCACGTTCAGGTTCGGTGTCCTCCAGGTGCTCACCGATCCGGGTATGAAGACGCCGGCATTCCTTTTTCAGCATGCTTGAGTGAGCTGCATCCTGAAGCAGCGCGTGCTTGAATCTGTAGCTGTGTTCCGTTGCCTCTGGACTGATCTGCTTGATAATGTCGGCCTCGACAAGTTTGTCCAGCGCGTCGCGCAGTTCCTGGCCACTGAAATCTGCCACCGCTGCGATCATCGTCCGGGAGAACTGACGGCCAAGGGCTGCAGCAACCTGTGCTACGTGTTTACTCGGACCAAGCCGGTCCAGGCGCGACATCAGCGAGTCCGCCAACGTGCTCGGCACGATGTGTGTGTGCAGCATCGAGTAGGGATCGCCTTCAGCATTGCCGTCTGGGTCGCCGGCTTCCGTGACCGCCTTGCAGAATTCTTCAATGAACAATGGATTGCCGTCGGTTTTTTCCATCATCGCATCCACGACGGGCTCGGGCAGACCGGGCACCCGGCCGAGTTCCTCGATAATTTTGCTGCGCGACATGACCGGGTCGAGCGGCATGATCTGCTGCCGTGTCACATAATGTTTCGACCAGCGCGGCGTAAACTCCGGACGGTGCGTGAGTATCAGCATGACCGGCAGATGCTCGATACAATCAACGATCCGGTTTATCCATTCAAAGGTTGTCGGATCACACCAATGCACATCTTCAAAGACAATCAGCACCGGTTGGTCATCCGCAGCCCACTTCAAGTGATCCTGCAGAGCACTCAGGGCTTTCTGCTTCAGTTCATGCGGGCCAAGTTTGGTAATCGGGTAATGCCCGTCAATCGGTATCGACAGAAGGTCGGCCATGACCGGTGCATTTGACGCCGCGCCGGTAGAGATGCTCGACAAAAGCACCTTGAGCTTGTCGAGTTTCTGCTCGGGGCTGTCCTTCACATCGAAACACGCACCACGCGAAAACTCTTCCAGGATCGGATAGAATGCCGAGTTCTGGTAAACCGGCGAACAGTAATAGTCCTGTTCCCGGTGGGGTTTCCCCGCCAGCTGCTCCTTGAAACCCTGCACCAGGCGCGATTTTCCGATGCCAGGATCCCCGCTGATCGTGACCACCTGGCCGGCGCCGCCGCGTGCTTTTTCCCAACGCCTTTCAAGCAGCGATGTTTCCTCTTTTCGGCCCACCAGCGGGCTGAGGCCGGTGTCGGTGCGAACTGCCTGTGACCGGCTTCCGATGGCCAGTTCCTTGACGACCCGCCAGGCAGGAACCGGATCTTCAAAACCTTTCAGCGAACGCTCGCCCAGATCGGAAAACTCGAAGAACCCTGTGGTCAGTTTTCGGGTTTCCGCCGACGTGATGACGGTTCCCGGTTTTCCGATGGACATCAGCCGGGCGGCGAGATTGGGCGTATCACCCCAAACGGTCAGTTCACGCCCTAGTCCCTCGCCGATAATGTCTCCGACGACCGTAATGCCGGTCGCCACCCCGACCCGGGATTTCAGGGTGACGTTTTTGAACGGGCGCAGGCCTTCAACCGCGTCTATGATTTCCAACCCGGTGCGAACCGCTTCGGTTGCAATGAGCTCATTGGTTCTCGGAAACCCGAAAATCGCCAGAACACCGTCTCCCGCCCTATGACACAATGTGCCCTGATGGTCTTCTATGTGACCTTCGCAGCAGGTCAGGTATTCCAGCACAATCTGGCGAAATTCCTCGGCGTCAAATTGCCGGGACAGGCCGGTGGAATTGACCAGGTCGCACATCAGCACCGTGACCTGGCGTCTTTCCGGTCTGGAGTCTGTGGACATTTGCATGTTGCCCGCGTGACCCGCAGCCGTCTGTGCGGAGGCATTTCGGATACCTTTCAGCATCCGCTTGCGATCGCCAAGCGGGATACCGATCGACTTGAGGTCATCGTCTGTCAGGTCCTGCAGCACGTCCTGGTCAATTGCATTGTCCGAGAGCAGGTTCTCATATTGCATGAGACCGTGGCTTTGGAGCCAGCTTTTGAAGTCTACAGACATGACCAATCCGTTTTGCGCAGCTCGCCGAGGGTTGCCTGTCTTGGGGAACCGGTGAATTTGAACCCGCAATCATATCGTCAGCTTTTCCGGTTCTCCAAGCTGATCTTTGAAATTGGCGCCTTTGGCCCGGTATCTGGTCAATTGCTGCCGCGACGTGTCGAACTTCGCCTGATGTGCACTGCCCTTCGAACCCTTGCGCTTACGGTAACATCACTGCCATTGTTCTACCGACCAACTTACGTACTTCTTGGACACTCAGGGTGCACTATCGGGCCTGCGCGACGATGGAATGAAAGTAATGCAGCGAGATGGATTGCCTGTAAGCGCCGAGCAACACCCTGCTGTAACCGGGTTGCCCTCCACCATTGCCGGACTGTTGGCGCGCAACGCGCGTGAGCATCCGGCGATTGCGGCGATTCTGGCACCGGGACGCGAACCCCTGTGTTACCGTGAATTGTTTGAATTTGCGACTGAGGTTATCGACAGCTTGCGCCGGTTTGGCTTCGCCAGACACCACAAGGTGGCGGTGTTGGCGACCGGCGGGCCTGAAATGGCCACGGCGGTCACGGCAATTTCGGCAGGCTGTGTCTGCGTTCCGCTGAACCCGGCATTTACGGCCGATGAGTGGCAGCGCTACTTGGTGGATCTGCAGGTATCCGTCGCGGTCATCCAGCACGACATTGAAACGCCTTGTCGCGACGTGGCCCGCGAACTGGACATTCCCGTCATAGACCTTGTGCCGCAGACGGATAAGCCGGCCGGCATGTTTGTTTTGCAGGCCGGTTTTGAGCTCGCACCGGTGACCGACGGGTTTGGTGAACCGGACGATCATGCGTTTGTGCTGCCGACGTCCGGTACCACGTCGCGGCCCAAGACGGTTCCGCTCACTCATGCCAACATCTGCTACTCCGGCAACTCCGTCGTACAGTCGGTCGCGTTGACCCGCCACGACCGGCTCCTGAATGTGCTGCCGTTTCATCATGCCCACGGATTGATTTCAGGACTGTTCAGCGTTCTTGTATCCACATCCGGTATCATCTGTGCGCCGGGTTTCGTCGCGGCCCGGTTCCTGGGATGGCTGGAAGACTTCAAGCCAACCTGGATCACCGGTGTGCCGACTATTCACCAGGCCATCTTGAAGGAGGCGCAAAGCTCAGATGTCGACACGGCCAACACGTCTCTGCGCCTGATAAGGTCGGCTTCGTCATCATTGCCCGGCAATATATTTGAAGCACTGGAGAAGCAGTTCGGTGTCCCGGTGATTGAAGGCTACGGGATGACGGAAGCCGCCTCGCAGATAGCCTCCAATCCGATGCCGCCATTGCCAAGGAAAATCGGTTCTGTCGGTGTGGCAGCCGGGCCCGAGCTCGCCATCTTCGACGCTGACGGTAATGCGCTTGGTGCCGGGCAGACCGGTGAAATCGTGATGCGCGGCCCGAACGTTACCGCCGGCTATCTGTCAGATGATGCAGCCAATGCGGCGGGGTTTTACGACAGCTGGATGCGAACCGGCGATCTTGGCTACCTGGACAGTGATGGCTACCTCTTCATTGTTGGCCGCATCAAGGAAATTATCAACCGGGGCGGCCAGAAGATAGCGCCCCGGGAGGTCGAAGAGGTGTTGATCGAGCACCCGGTGATTGCGGAGGTCGCAGCGTTCCCGACCGCCCATGCAAACCTTGGCGAAGACGTTGGTGTTGCGATCGTGCTGAAACCGGACGCCGGCATGACGAACCGCGAACTCCGCCGTTTTGCTGCGCAAAAACTCGCGTCGCACAAAATTCCGCGAAAGATTTATGTCGTTCCGGAAATCCCCAGGCAGGCCACCGGGAAAATTCAAAGGGCATTGCTGGAAAAACACCTTTCAGATGCCGACGTCAGTCCGTTACGGGATCGGCGCGGTTCCCGGCGTGAGCCGCGCACTGACATCGAACGTGCATTGGTTGAGATATGGGCGGAGGTGCTCGACCGGCCCAACATTGGTGTCCTGGATGACTTCTTCTTGCAGGGCGGCGATTCCCTGAATGCCACCCAGGCGATATCGCGGATCAAGAAACGCCTTGCCGTCGATGTTCCCATGTCTGCCTTTTTTGATGCCGCGACAGTCGAAGCCCTGGCTGGATATATGGAGGCCGAAGCCAGGTCCGGCAGCCGGCAACCGGCAACCGCCCATCCGCTGCCGGCTGATGAATTGCCCCGGCAGCTGTCCTACTCTCAGCACCGGCTTTACATTCTGTCCAAGCTCGACCTGACTGACAGGGCATACGAGGTTGCCGAAGTGCTGCTGGTCCAGGGCAGGTTGGATGTCCGGGCGATGCAGGAAAGCATCTCGGCCATTGCAGGCCGTCATGATGCCCTGAGGACGACGTTCCAGGATGATGGCGGCACATTGGTTCAGGTGGTGCATGCCCACGACCCGGCTCAAATATCAATTAAGGAGCGGGGATGCCTTCGCGATGCCGATGACCCAACCGATGCCCTGTGCCGAACCGTCGTTGCAACGATGGGCAAAGGCAGCGACCTGGCGACCGGCCCGTTGATCCGGGTGGAGTTGTATCAACTTGGCAGGGACCGGTATGGCCTGGTGGTTGTCCTGCACCATTTGATCACCGATGCCTGGTCCCAGGCGATCTTCTGGCATGAGCTGCAGCAGTGCTACTCAGCCCGGATAAGCGGTTCGCTGCCGGACCTTGCCGAAATCCAGTTCCAGTACCGCGATTTTGCCGCCTGGCAGGCGCAATGGCTCAAGACATCCGAAGCCAGCCGTCAACGGGCCTACTGGCGAACCCAACTGCAAGGTCTCACCGCCGTGTCAGTGCCGGCCGACCGGCCGCGACCTCCTGTGTGGACAGGTCGTGGCGCCCGCTATCCGGTCAGGTTCTCCCAGGCGCTGACCCGCAAACTCCGCTCTTTGAGCCGCCGGCAGGGTGCGACCCTGTTCATGACCCTCATGGCTGCGTTCCAGTGTCAGTTGCACCGGTTGACCGGCACCGATGATGTCGCTGTTGGGACGTTCATCGCCAACCGCGACCTGATTGAAACCGAGAATGTCATGGGCATGTTTGTCAACACCCTCGTGGTGCGGACTGACCTGGGTGGTGATCCGCCTTTCCAGGTGCTCCTGCAAAAGGTCAAACAGGCGGCACTCAAGGCTTATGAAAACCAGAACCTCCCCTTCGAGCTTGTAGTCCGGGAAATCCAGGCTTCGCGCCGCGGCGACCGGTCCGGCCCGATCCAGACCATGTTCGTGCTGCAAAGCGCGCCGCCGGAAGTGCCCACGCTGGACGGGTTGAGTACCCGGTTCCTGGAGGTGGACCCGAAAATTTCCCGCACTGACCTGACGCTTGAGCTGTTCGACCAGACCGACAACCTGTGTGGCTGGATTGAATACAGCACTGATCTTTTCGATGAACAGACCATTGCCCGGATTGCCACCCAGTTCGATACCTTGTTGAAATCAATCGTTGCTGACCCGGCAAGTCCCGTATCGGGGCTGGACCTGCTGACGGAAAAACAGAAACGGGACATGCTCTTCTGCCGCTTCACACACACCCATGTGGACCACGGCGATCTGCGATTGGCCGACCTGATCGTCCGGCAGGTTAACAAAACTCCCGACCAGGTTGCAGTGTCAGACGGCACGGAGTCACTGACCTATGCAGCGCTCTACGAGGCCTCGGCCTGTCACGCCCGCCAGCTGATGAAACTCGGTGTGGGCCCGGACACCGTTGTTGTCGTGCTGGCAAATCGCGATTGCGCATTCCTGAGTGCACTCGTGGCTGTGATCCTGGCCGGCGGGGCCTTTCTCGCGGTTGACCCTGACCATCCTGAGCAACGGCAGCGGCAGATCGTCTCGGGCAGTGAAGCCAGTGTCATCCTGGCCAGCGGTGAATGCCGCCAGGCGGCAGCACAAATAGCTGGTGGGATTGCCGAACACGCACGGCCGAGGGTACTGACATTGAACGAAATCAGCAACGGCGCACCTGATGCGGCATTTACGCCGGCAGCGCCGCGCCATGATGATCTTGCCTACGTCATCTACACATCGGGAACCTCAGGCGCTCCCAAGGGTGCGATGATTGAGCAACTGGGTCTGCTCAATCACCTGCGCAGCAAGGCAGATGATCTGCAGCTCACTGAAGATGATGTTGTTGCGCAGACCGCGCCTCAAACATTCGACATCGCAGTGTGGCAGTTTCTGACGGCGCTGCTGGCAGGCGGCAGGGTTCACATTTGTGATACAGACACTGTTCGCGACGCGGGGATGCTGGCCCGCGAAGTCGACCAGGCCGGGATCACCGTATTGCAGGTCGTGCCGGTTGTGTTGCAGTCGATATTGGATGCACGAAGGCGTGGCCTTGTCGGTGAACAGTTGCGTCGTCTCAGATGGATGATCTGTACCGGGGAAGAACTGCCGGTTGAATTGTGCCGCAGCTGGTTCGAGCAGTTTGCCGACATACCGCTGATAAATGCCTACGGGCCCGCAGAGTGTGGCGATGATGTTGCAATTCACATCATGCGGGAGCCGCCACCTGCGCATTGCGCCTCCGTACCTATAGGTCAGCCGATTGCAAATACCCGGCTGTATGTCCTCGACGCGGCACTTGAGCCGGTGCCTGTCGGCATAGTCGGAGAATTGTATGTCGGTGGTTCCGGCGTCGGGCGCGGTTATCTCAATGATCGCGAACAGACCGGGCAGAGTTTTCTGGCCGATCCGTTTGCTGGCGGTCCGGACGCAAGGCTCTACCGGACCGGAGATCTTGTGCGTCATTGTAACGATGGCACGCTGGAATTTCTCGGCCGCGCAGATGACCAGCTGAAAGTCCGCGGATTGCGCATCGAACCGCAGGAGATTGAGCATCTTCTGGAAACCAGGGATGGTATTGCCAGGGCAGTCGTCGTTTTGCGCAATCAGGCCGTTGCCGGAAAGCAATTGGTGGCCTTCATGCAGCTTACAGCAGGCAATGAACTTGCGGTTTCGCGACTGAAGAGTTTTCTCAGGACCAGATTGCCGGACTACATGATACCGGCCGGGTTTATCCGTGTAGATCAGTTCCCGCTGACGTCGCATGGCAAGATCGACCGGCGTGCGCTGTCCGAAAACAGCGACGTCATTGATATGGCCGATACCGCGCACGTTGCCGCTCGCACGGCGACCGAGCGCTGCCTGCAGGGTATCTGGCGGGAGTTCCTGGCCGTATCCGATTTCGGTATTCACGACAATTTCTTTGACCTTGGCGGACATTCACTGCTTGCCAGCCGGATCCTTGCGAAAATCAGTACGAAGCTGAATGTATCGCTGCCACTCAGGTCGCTGTTTGATCACCCGACAATTGCAGACCTGGCGCAGCGGCTCGAGGCGGCCGAAACACAAGCTGTGGTTGCTCCGGTGCCGGATATACAAAAGGCTGCCGCATCTGGGGTTCCGCGTCCCACCATTACGCAGGAACATGTGCTGGACGCAGAGCAGTTCCTGCCGGGGCTGCCGCAGTTCAGCCTGCCGTTCGCGTTCAAGATCGCCGGACCGCTCGACGCGGGCCTGTTGCAGCGGTGCATCGCTGAAGTCGTGCGCCGACACGATGCACTTCGCACCAGGTTCATACGTAAGCAGGATCGGTGGGTAATGGACATCCTGCCGGAGGACGACTGTCAGGTGGTGATTGAGGTTGAAGACTTCAGCATTTTCGAATTGCGCGAAGCACAAAAGCTCGCGGTCATGATGCAGACATCGGAACTCAGGAAAGCCCTGAAGCCAGGAAACTGGCCGTTGTTCCGGTTCAGGCTGATGAAGCTCGATGCTGCCACACACATTCTGCTTTTCACCATTCATCACGCCATAACCGACGGCTGGTCGATCGGCATTCTTTTTGAAGAAATTTCGAAGAGCTACGAGGCTTTCTTGAATGACCGCCAGCCGGATTATCCCGACAACGCCATCCAATTTTCTGATTTTGCATCCTGGCAGCGGCAATGGAGCAAGTCGCCCGGCGCAGCTGCGCAGGTGCGGTTCTGGCGTGACAAACTGCGGTCGGCCAGCCCGGTTTTTGCCGGCGCTGCTTACGGATCACCGGATGTGCAGGCTGGCGGACTGGCCTACGTGCCGCTGGAGGTCTCCGGAGAGTTGTTCAACGGCATCCGGGAATTGAGCCGCAGCAACGAATGTACGACATTCATCACCTTGCTTGCCGGTTTCATGGGCGTTCTGCACCGCACTACCGGCTTGAGCGATCTGTGTGTAGGCACGGCTATGGCAAACCGCCGCATTCCGTCGACCGACAGGATCATGGGCCTGGTCGAAAACACTGTACTTGTGAGAACCGAACTTGCCGGCAACAATACCGGTAGTGACCTGTTGCGGGTTGTTCGAGAGGCGTTGCTGGAAGCGTTTTCCTACCAGGAATTGCCATTCGAGCAGCTGGCATTACGACTGAAAGAGGAAAGCGATATTGATGTGCGTCCTCTGCTGGACGTCTTCTTTATCAACCAGAACCCCTACAGAAGTTCACTGCAGCTCCCGGGCCTTCAGACCAATGGATTTGGTGACCCCCACCGTGAGGGTCAACCGGTCATGCCGGTAAACAGAAGCCGCATGAGAGTAATGCTGAAAGAAACACCCGGTGGTGTGATCGGATCGTGTGCCTATCGCAGAGACTGTTTCTCGAAACCGGTCATGGAGCAGTTGTTGGCCGGCTACCGGGAGGTACTGGTACAGATGGTGGAAGGGCCTGAAATGCCGGTCAGGCCGCTCATATTCCAGTAGCCACATATCCGGGTTGAGCAGCCCCCGGGAACACATCTCCTTTCCGCAAACGGCCGCTACGTAAATTTTGGTGCTGGTGTCGGTTCGATGGCTTTGTTAGCATCGCTCGGCGGATCAATTTGTAGGTATGCATGAGAGGGTAGAAAACATGGCTATTATTGACGTACTCCAGTCACTCGATCTGGAGGGCATGGACGAGGCGAACTTGAACGCTCTCCGCAAGATACTTGCCAAGGAACTTGCGGAAGTCACGCTGCATAGGGAACACCTTACCGACTCAATCAACAGCATCGACGGAAGACTGCGCGACTTGAATCCGGACTACAAACCGGCTGATTAAGAGCGTGCGGGGACACCGATAATCGGTGTCCCTTTGGCGTTTCAGGGATTGATGATCACGGAACTGTCCAGCCGGGTCTTCATCCAGACGACCCTGTAGGGATTCCAGGTTGACAGATTCCAGTAGATGGTCGCCGTGTTTATCCGCAATCCGGGCTTGCTGAACTCCGCAACAATGTTGACGCCATATTCAACGCCGAAATCCACATGCGGCGTAGGGGCCGGTGCCGGATACTGGTTGAGATTGTCGGCAGGTGGTTAGATGTTGCATTGGTGCCGTTGTGGGTGCCTTCACCGAACCGTGGACAGACCAGACTGGTTCGGGCACCCGCCGTTGTCACCAACAAAGTCAATGCAAATGCAGAGGCGATGATCAGGCCGAAAATGTTTCGGGACGGCGGCCGCCATGTTGATGTTGTGTTGGGCAAAGTAGTGGGGTTGGTTCGGCGCATAGCCATGAGGCTGCGCATTCAACGGCGCCCCATGCCGTAATCGAGTTGCCCCAACTCGCGCGGGCGGACCGTATCACAGCCCCGACAATATGGCCGAGTTCAAGCAAAGGATATGTATTCATTCAATGAAAGGTGAAGTGATTTTACCTGTTTCTGAAACAGGGACTGTGTTTTGACAGTTACACTCAAATCGATGACTTTGGACGGTCATACCCGCCAGATATCCGGCGTTCGCAAAATTGACATAACGTCAATGCAACATCAAACGTAATTATCTGAGCATGTAACAGGAGCCGTGGGCCATGAGCAGATCTGAAATCTCCCAAGTTGTTCGCGCTCGAATAGCCGGGCACAGGCGTCAGCTTCTGGATACATGGCGCCAGTACAAGGCAGATGATCCGCTCGAGGCCGAGGACGAAGCAAGCCGCCGCCACATGGCAACGGTTCGCCGACTTCCCGCCGAAATGCCGGCCGGCGATGGACGGGAGAGCAAACAGGGACCGCGAAACAATTTCCTTCCCGTTTCTTTCCTGGCGAACGGCGCAGGCATCTCACGAGCCGTCGCTAGAATCGTGGTGCCGCTTACTGGCGAAATGGGAACCGGCTTCCTGTGCGCGCCAGGTCTCCTGCTGACCAATTTTCACGTGCTTCCTTCATTCGACGCAGCCGCAACGGCACGCGCCGAATTCGACTTTGTTGAAGATGACACGGTTGCCGCGACCACGTTCAGGCTGGATCCGCACATCTGTTATGTCCACGACGAGGTTGCCGAACGGGATTACGCAATTGTCGGACTGGGGCAGCGCCAGTCCGGCCCGTTGGACGCTGCCGCGTTTGGCTGGTGCCCGCTGTCGCCGGCAAGCGACAAGCATGCGCTCGGCGAATTCGCCAATATCATTCAGCATCCCCAGGGCCGCGCCAAGGAAGTGGTCGTGCAGGACAACCTGATCGCCGCGCGCGGTGGTTTCGTACTGCACTACATTGCCGACACCGAGGGGGGATCGTCCGGCTCACCTGTTTTCAACAACCATTGGCAGGTCATTGCCCTGCACCATTGGGGCGAGGCCTTTCATTCAGCTGTCGGGCGGGGAAATTTTACCCCGAGTCAGGTCAATGAAGGTATTCGCATCAGCCAGATCATCGCTCATGTCGAACAACAGCGCGACGGAATGAACTCGCGTACTCTCGGGGCCATTGACCGGATGCTGTATCTGGGCCGGTCCGTTGCGCCGGCCGAGGCGGCGCAGGTGCCAAACTACAATCGGGGCCCGGGCCCAGGAGCAGTGTCGACAGGACCTGTTACATATGACGCGGCAACACCAATTGTTGCCGGCGAGCATCAGGCGACATTGGAGATTCCGCTTCGGATTTCCATCTCGGTTCCCGGACTTCTGCCACAGAACTCAGCGGGCAACGACCATCGGCCCGCTCCGGCACCTCCGGCCACGCCTGAAGGTGGTGCCGCCGAGGCGGCGCTGGCCAGGGAAGGTGAAGGCTTCAGGGCCGACTTTCTCGACAATCACGTTATCGAGTTGCCAAGACTTCTGTCTGCGCGGCACAAGGACATTACCGCGCTGGACGAGCCTCACAAATATCCCGGCGCAAAACTCGGCGAACTCCAGTACACGCATTTTTCCGTTGTCATGAACAAGGACCGCAAGATGCCCTTCTTCGGCGCGTGCAATGTAGATGGAGCATCGCTGTTTGGTATCGGCAGCAGCAACCGGAAGATCCGCGAATACGCCGAGAGAAATATCGCGATATTCGCGGCCAGGGCCGAGGGTGCCCACAGTTGGTTGCCTGACCGGCGCATCGACCGGTCAGACCAGACCATCGAGAAATGGTATAGGGGCAAAAACAAGCTGATCCCGCGGTCAGGCACCGACGATGCCAGCCGCTACATCGAGACCGCAGATTTCGACCGCGGTCACATTGTGCGCCGTACCGAGCCCATATGGGGCGATCAGCAGGCCGGCAAGGAGGCCAATCGCCAAACCTTCAACCATGCCAACGCGTGTCCCCAGCAGCCGCGCTTCAATCAGGACAAGGACCGGCATCCGTCCGACATTTCTGCCGGCGAAGAGAAGCGCAGTTGGTATGGCCTGGAAGTCGCCGTGCTGCGTGCCGCCACCGACGATGATACCAAGATGATCGTTTTCACAGGACCGTTCTTCGAAGACACCGATCCAGTGTACGGGCCCGGCAAGCCAGGCGGCGGCAACCGGAAGATTCCACTGACATACTGGAAGGTGATTGTATGGGAGGACAGTGACGGCGAACTCAGGTCGCTGGCGATGAAGGCATCTCAATTGTTCTCACTGGACAAGTCTGCCATCGAAACAGGTGGCGGAGCTGAAGCCCTGGACTCTGCAGATGAACTGTTCTTGTTGCGGGATTTCCTGACAACTGTCGCAGATATCGAAAAACGCACCGACATTCGTTTCGACAGAAAGGTGAAGCAGGCAGACATCCTGAAGGACGCCACGTCCGAAGACCTTTCAGAACTGACCGTTGTGGAAATTCGTAACCTTGTAAATCAGAGCGCTTAACAAAGTCACGTTCCCGATCTTTGATCCTTGCTCATGAGTCTCACCTTTGTCCCAGAACTGGCAATCTAATGGAGATGTCCCGCGTGTACCGACATATCTACCGTGTCACTGGTGACCAACTACCCTTTCTCTGGCAAGGAAGCCGCCGACACCGCATCATTAGCGATATTCTCAATGCCGGATCGGAGATTTAGCAATGACGATCGAGCAGATGACACAATTTTTCGGATGGTGTGCAATCTTGAACATTGCGATGCTCGCGATTGCGGCTGCAATTCTGATCTGGCAGAAAGAGTGGGTTTTGAAAATTCACTCCGGTATGTTTGGTGTGCCGGAGCAAGAACTGAGCATCGTGTATTTCAAATACCTCGCCTATTACAAAATTGCTATTCTTGTATTCAATCTGGTTCCGTATTTTGCCCTGCGTTTCATTGCTTAGCCGTATACCGGAGCACTGCGGCCGGGGTTCTCCGGCGTGCGAAACACCTTGCTGAACCGCCCTTCACCAGAAACGGCAGAACCCGTGTCCGTGACTTGCTCACGCGCCTTTCGATGCAACGTCCACAACGGATCGTTTAGCGGCGTCCAACAAATCCGAATCATCATCAGACCACTCACCACACCAATGATGGTGCCGCCAGCCTCAAAACCTCACATCTAAACGCATGGTTTCGGACGGAACCGACATTTCAGGTGGTCAGGTACCAGACACACAGGTTTTGTTGAAAGCATCCTTGCAAAGTGGCTGGAACATGGAAATCCAGGCCTTTCTGAAGCCCTGCGACTATGCGATCCTTTCATCATAATGCTTGTCGCAACATTAAATGTTCAAAACCTCAGGCTGCAGAGTATTGATGGCCAAAATCGACTCCATGGTGCCTGGGATTCCGACGTTCCCGAAGACAGGCGTTTGGACGCGATCGATCGCCGACTGACGGGCGAGCTTCTGAACGAGGTGGACGCTGATGTTGTCGCCCTGCAAGAAGTCTTTGATCTCGACAGCCTCAATCACTTTCACCAGAAATACTTCTTGCCGACGGGAGCAAGACCATATTCGCAACGTATTTGTTTGCCGGGCAACGATGGCCGCGGCCTTGATGTGGCATTGCTTTCCCGCCGACATGTTGATGCGATCCAAAGTCATGCATCGCTTACTTTGGCTGATGTGGACATCGAACCGCCTCCGGGCATCGATCCCGCCCTTCCAGTTTTCC
>JBPCVV010000220.1:0-7415 GCA_051010195.1 Anderseniella sp.
AAAAAGCAGATGATCGGACCGTTCATCTTTTTTGACCAGATGGGGCCGGCGAAACTGGAGGCCGGCAAGGGCATCGATGTGCGGCCGCATCCGCATATCGGCCTGTCCACGGTGACATGGTTGTTCGAGGGTCAGATCTTTCACCGAGACAGCCTTGGCGTTGAACAGGCAATCGATCCCGGTGCGCTCAACTGGATGCGGGCGGGCAGGGGGATCGTGCATTCCGAACGCACTGCACCGGACGAACGAGCCAGGGAAAACAACCTCTATGGCATCCAGTCATGGGTCGCGCTGCCGAAAGACCAGGAGGAAGCCGCTCCGGACTTCTGGCACCATGGCGCGGAAGATCTGCCGGTGATCACCGATGGCGGCGTGATGTTGAGGGTTATCGCCGGCAGCATGTTTGGCGAGACATCGCCGGTCAAAACCCATTCCGACATGTTTTACGGCGAGGCGGTCATGCACCCTGGCGCCACCATGCCGTTGCCGGCGGTTCACGAGGAACGCGCGATCTATGTGGTATCCGGTCAGATCCGTATCGCCGGAGACCTTTTCGAGGGCGGGCAGTTGTTGGTGCTGCGCGCAGGTGATGCGATCACCGTTACGGCTGTGAAAGTGGCGCGCATCATGGTGCTGGGCGGCGAGCCGATGGACGGACCGCGCCATATCTGGTGGAACTTCGTGTCATCGTCAAAAGAACGAATTGAACAGGCCAAGCAGGAGTGGCGCACGGCCAAATTCGACATCGTGCCAGGAGATGCGGAGGAGTTCATTCCACTGCCGGAGAGATGATCGGACAGAGACGTGATCGCTTTCAAAGTTGCTCTAGACGCAGCGGCCGGCATCTACGGGCAGTGCGCATCCGGTCAAGGTGGCGGCTTCTCTCGGAGAGGCCAAAAAAACAGCCGCAGAGCCAACATCTTCAGGAGTAATCAGCCTGCCGAGAGGTAATGCTTCGGCGAACGCACCGGCATCTCCATCGCTCAGCGTGCCACCCGCAAACTCTGCCAACATCGGTGTATCGCCAACCGCAGGGAAGAGGCCGTTGACCCGGATTTTCTCAGGAGCGAGTTCAAGCGCCAATGACTTCATGAAGTACGCCGTCGCCGCCTTTGCCATTCCATAACCGTACAGTTGCGGTCGGGGCACCAGGGCGATCCCTGATACCGTGATGACGATAGATGCGTCCTGAGCTGCCCTCAAGGCCGACAGTGCGGCCTGACAGCTCTGAACAACACCGACGGCATTGGTCTCGAATTGACGATGAAGTTCGCTGGCCGACGTATCAGCTATGGAAACCGGCCGCTGGCCAATACCTGCATTTGCAACGAGAGTGTTCAAAGAACCGAGCTTTTCCCGGCAGAATGCGACACCAGCATCCAGGCTTTCCCGGTCAGTGACATCCATGCCGACACCGAACGCCTTGCCGCCGTCAGCGCATAACTCTGCTGCTATATTGATGGCCGAGGCAGCATCCAGATCCGCGGCAACAACGCTTGCTCCCTCGCGGGAAAACGCCCTGGCTATTCCCGCGCCAAACCCGGAACCTGCACCTGTTATGAATGCTGTCCTGCCAAGTAGTCGCGCCATGATACTGCCTCCTGATCCACCCTGCCGCGGAGCAAGCAGCAGATCAGAACAGTGGTGCCTGTTCAATCCATAAAGGGTGCGCGCACACGCCCGCAGTATTTGCTGCTGCGCAAATTCCAGTGGACAGTGCCTATGTATCGGTATCTCTGCTGTCTGTGGGCGATATTCGCCTGGGTAGCCGCTTGGCAACGATATATATCAATGCCTAAATGGATTGATGCTGTTTCCGATTGGTAACGGATTGTGCTGACGGTAGATGTTCTTGAAGGCAGGAAAACAATGAAACCAACCGCCCTCGACGCTGCTGACATTCGCATTCTGTTCGCAACAGAGAATAGAGTGCGTGTAAGGGAATCACGGGAGAAAACTTGAATGACGGATGGATTGTGTTGCGGTCCGGGATATGCAAGTCCGGCAGAAGCGATTAAGGCACCGCGCGAAAAGGTACTCTACACGATTGCGATCTACACAGGCACGGGCATTCAAAAACCTGACTATCTGGCGACTGTGGATGCGGACCCGGACAGCCCGACCTATTCCCAGGTGATCCACCGGCTGGAGATGCCTGGAATCGGGGACGAGCTGCACCACATGGGCTGGAATGCATGTTCGTCCTGTCATGACGACGCGTCGATGTCGCGCAGGTATCTGCTGTTGCCCGGTGTCCGCTCGAACAACATCCATGTCGTGGATGTTGGCGCTGACCCGCGCGCGCCGCGCCTGCACAAGGTTGTCGACGGCGCCGAGATCAAGGCAAAGACCAACCTTTCAGGTCCGCATACCGTTCACTGTTTCGGCTCTGAGATCATCATTTCGTTCCTCGGCGATGCCATGGGCGAGGCACCGGGCGGCTATCTGCATCTCAGCAAGGATTTTGAAATTGTGGGCCGTTGGGAGAACTCGATGGGTGACATTCCGTTTGGCTACGACTTCTGGTACCAGCCGCGCCACAACGTCATGGTCAGCTCGGAATGGGCCGCGCCGAATACCTTCATGCCCGGTTTTGATCTTGAGGAAGTCGGTCACTTGAAATATGGCCGCCGCCTGCATTTCTGGGATTTCGAAAAGCGCGTTCCGGTCGAAAGCAAGTATCTGGGCGAAGACGGGCTGATCCCGCTGGAGGTCAAGTTCCACCACGACCCCGACAGCACGCATGGTTTCTGCGGCGCAGCGCTCAGTGCCAATGTGATCCATTTCTGGAAGTCCGCAACGGGTCAATGGGAGTGGGAAAAGATCATCGATGTGGAAAACGAGCCGCATCCTGAATGGCCGATCCCGGTTCCCGGTGTGATGTCGGCTATTCTGGTGTCGATGGATGACAAGTATCTGTATCTCAACAATTGGCTGCACGGCGATATGCGCCAGTACGATATCACCGACCCGCATAAACCCAGGCTCACCGGCCAGGTCTGGATGGGAGGCCTACTTGGCAAGGCACCCGAGGTAAACGGTGTCAAGGTTGCAGGCGGTCCGCAGATGTTTCAGCTGTCGCTTGACGGCAAAAGGCTTTATGTCACCACGTCGCTGTTTTCGACCTGGGACAATCAGTTTTATCCGGACATCCGGACCCAGGGCGGCGTGATGCTCATGATCGACTGCGATGTGGAAAACGGCGGTATGAAGATCAATGAAAACTTCAAGGTCGATTTCGGCATGGAACCCAACGGCCCGAGCCGCTGCCATGAAACCCGTTATCCAGGCGGTGATTGCACAAGCGATATCTGGCTGTGACGGGCACACGGACCATAACAATCGCCAACCGAGGCGGAGCGACCTATACGGTCGATGCCCGCCGCCCTTTGCTCGACACCCTGCGCGAACAAGGCGTCGATCTGCCCTATGGGTGCAAATATGGTGGCTGCATTACCTGTGCGGCCAAACTGACCGAAGGCGAAGTCGATCAGCGCCGCCAGGTGGCGCTGAACAATCGACAGATCGGCAATGGCTACGTGGTGCTCTGTGTTGCGCGGCCGGTGTCGGATTGTACGCTTGAGATCGGTGTCGAAAGCCACGATAAACTTTATCGCAACCCGTTTCTTGATCCGCTCGAGCCGCACGAGCTGAAGCAGGACATCGCCACACCGAAGGAGGCGTAAATGCCCGAGGCCGAAATCGATCATCTTTATGATTATTCGCCGGAGTATCTGGCCGATATCCTACGTTCGGTCAAAACCATAGCGATGGTCGGCGCCAGCCGTGACAGGACCAAGTTCAGCTACGGTGTGCTTCGGGTATTACACGAAACCGGATATGAGATGTTGCCGGTCAACCCGAATCCCAAGCTGACCGAGATTCGTGGTATTCTGGTTTATCACTCCCTGGAAGAGATTGACCGGCAGGTCGACATGGTCGAGGTATTTCGACCCAAAGAAGAGTTCTATGAGATTGCGGAAAAGGCCATCGCGATAGGTGCCAAGGTGCTCTGGGGGCAGATAGGGGTATATGATGACCAGGCGGCGAAACTGGCTGAGGAGGCAGGGCTCAAGGTAGTCATGAACCGTTGCCCCAAGATCGAACTGTTCCGCCCGTTCTGGAAGCCGCGTCTCGACCTCGCGATATGACCGGATCCAATACCAATTCGTTCTAGTCCGCAGCACGCACGTTGGTGCGCTTGCCGGACACGACAATTATGGTGCGGGTCTGCCTGGTGTCGTTGTAGGTGTAACGGCCCGGTGCCAGCGTCAGCATGCCGGGACCGATGCCCGACCGGCGCCAGTTTTTTTCTGCGCTGCCAACGGACCACGGTACCCCGTCCGGTGCGTTGATGACGGCAATACCGGCTTCATGATCGAGGTTCAGGGAGGTCAGGATACCCGGTTTGATTGTCACTTCGGTATGGGTGACGGTGTTGCCTGGTTCGATTTCGCTTTCCAGGCGGTATGTGCCCGCGCCCAGCCGCATCAGCCCGCCCTGTCGTTGCGATGTGGCAATCAGTTGTCCTGCGCTGCTGCCGTTGATGGCATAGGCCCTGTGAACGGCGCGCATTTTCTGCGGCAGGGGTTCGTTGCCCAGTGTCGACAGCGTGCGCAGGCCACCGACATTGAACACGAATGTGAGGTCAAGATGCTGGCCTTTGGCCAAGACCACGGGCTTGACTGTCGATACGCTGCCATAGCGCGCCTCGATGCGGTAATTGCCGGGTTCAAGCGGAATGTCTGCGATGGGCCGGGCGCCCTTGTAGATTGTCTCGCCACTGAGAGCACCGTCGCCGAGGGTGTGCACCAGTTTCCAGGTAATAGGCTTGTTTATAAGGCCGCCTTCGGATGTCAGGCGTCCTGCCAGCCGGATGCCCTCACGGCCGGGCCCGGTGATTTCAATGCGCAGTTCAAATGGAACTTCTGAAATAGCGGCCGGCAGTGAGCCGGTGACGGTCGGATCAACGTCTGTTTGCTGCGCGGCAAGGGCCGATGATGCTGCAATACCAAGAAGTAAACTGGCGCCGACAAAGTTCAGGGCCGCCCCTGTGAGAAAGCGGCCCCGACTGTGCTGTCGTGCACGTTGGAGAAGTACGTGCATTTTTAATTTTCCCTGTCAGACTTCTGGATGCCCAACTCTTTGCAAGGCCCGGTCTGCATATCCCCCGACCTGTTTTCCGATCGGCAAAAAGACCAAACCACAGCGTGCGCCCGGCCCGCAATTAAATACTTAATAGAAGGTTAACGTGATCGTTTCAGGTTTAGTAAACGTGTAAAGACAGTGATATGAAGTGCCCGGAAAACCTGTCAGACCAAAGGAAGATGAATGGTTGAACTGAACAAGGGACTGGCGTTTGACGCGCTCAATAACACGGCTGATGCGTTGAGCCTGTTGGAAACCCGCCGGTCGGCGTCGGCCAAGGCGATGACCGGGCCGGGACCCAGTGGCGAACAGCTGGATCGCCTGCTGAATATCGCCGTGCGAGTGCCGGATCACGGCAAGCTGACGCCGTGGCGGTTCATCGTGTTCGAAGGAGACGCGCGCAAACGGGCAGGGCAGATCGTTGTCGATCGGTATCATGAGCTGCATCCCAGCCATGGCGAGGAAACGCTGGACGTGCAGCGCAACATGTTCTCTCGTGCGCCGTGTGTTGTCGGGGTCGTCAGCACGGCAACGACGGATCATGCCAAGATCCCTGAATGGGAACAGCTGATGTCGGCCGGCGCGGTGTGCCAGAACATGCTGGTGGCGGCAACGGCCATGGGGCTGGGCGCACAGTGGATATCGGGCTGGTTTGCCTATGACAGGCCGGTGTTGGCGACATTGGGGCTGGCTGACAATGAGCGCATAGCCGGATTCATTTACCTGGGCACACCGGCGCAGTTGCAGGAAGACAGGCCGCGGCCGGAGTCTTCCAGCCTGACCACACGGTTCTAGGAATACGACATGACAAGTGCGATTGCCGGCGTGCTGTTCGACAAAGACGGTGTGTTTGTGGATTTTGAAAAGACCTGGACACCGGCTCTGAAAGCAATTGCTGCTGATGCAGCTGAAGGGGATGCATCACTGGAAATCCGGTTGCTTGATGTTGCCGGGTTTGATCCTGCCGGAGATACGTTCCTGCCGGGCTCGATATGGGCGGCGGGGCACACCGATGACCTGGTCGAAGTGTGGATGCCACTGCTGAACAGGATGTCGCCAGCCGCCCTTGTGGAGAAGGTCAACTCCCATTGCCTGCAGGCAGCGTCGCATCCTGTCTTTTCAGCGGATGAGGGCATTGAGATATTTTCTGGCCTGAAACAGCTTGGCCTGACGCTGGGAGTGGCGACCAACGACGCGGCGGCTTCAGCGCGTGCCACCGTCAGGGCATTCGGGTTGGCCGACATGTTCGACCTGGTGCTGGGTTATGATTCAGTTGCAAATCCCAAACCGGCGGGTGATCCGGTGCTGGCATTTGCCGGCCACGCAGGCCTTGAGCCGCACCGCGTGATGATGGTCGGTGACAATGCTCACGATATGCTATGCGGACGCGCCGGCGGTGCCGGCGTGTGCGTCGGCGTGTTGTCGGGCAATTCAACCCGGGAGCAACTGGCGCCGCTGGCAGATCATGTCATCGACGACATTTCGCACCTTCAGCGCCTGCTGGCGTCACTCGAACATAGCGCGCAGGTTCAACGTTGAGGACTTGCCGACCTGGTCGTAGTTGGCGTCCAGCCAAGCGCTGCAAGTGTCGCGGCCGATGTCGCGCAGATGGCACAGGAACTGCCATTCGGTATTCATCTTGGACGAGGCTGACAGGGGATTGATCAATTCACTTGCCTCGACCCGGTGCATGCGCGCGTGGGTGTACTGTTCTGCATCCAACTTGCCGTCTTCAATCAGCCGGGTGACGAAATCAATTGTCCGCAGCTCGCGCAGCAGGGATGAGTTGAAGGTGATTTCGTTGATCCGGTTATGGATTTCGCGTGCCGTTTTCGGCTCGTCATCCCGCTCGATCGGATTGATCTGCACGATCATGATGTCCGCGATCGGGGTGTGATAGAACAGCGGGAAGATGGGCGGGTTGCCCATGTAGCCGCCGTCCCAGTATAGCTCGCCGTCGACTTCGACGGATTTGTACAGGTGCGGAAGGCAGGCGGACGCCATCAGCATGTCTGCCGTCAGTTCCGTGCCGTTGAACACCTTGATCTTGCCGTTGCGCACGTTGGTCGCCGACACGAACAGATCGATGTCGGCACACTTTCGCACCTGTTCGAAATTGATGGTCTGGTTTAGCAGGTCAAGCAGCGGGTTGATGTCAAACGGGTTGGTGTCATAGGGCGACACAATGCGCGACATCACGTCCAGCATGTTGTAGGCGGGTGAGGCGTCGAGGCTCCAGTTGCCGGTGAGCATGTCGACGAACGACC
>JBPCVV010000221.1:0-4763 GCA_051010195.1 Anderseniella sp.
ACGGCCGCAACCTCGTCGAGGGCATGACGAATCTGGTCAAGGACATGGAAAAGTCCGACGACCTCTTGCGGATCAGTCAAACCGACAGCGAAGCCTTCGAAGTGGGCCGCAATCTCGCAGTGACGCCGGGCAAGGTGATCTATCAGAACGAGATCATGCAGTTGATTCAGTACGCCCCCAGCACGGACGATGTGCATCGCATTCCGCTGCTGATCGTGCCGCCCTGGATCAACAAGTTCTACATTCTCGATCTCAATCCGAAAAAATCCTTTATTCGCTGGTGCGTTGAACAGGGCCTCACGGTATTCGTCATCTCGTGGGTCAATCCGGACAAAAAGCTCGCTGAAAAAGGGTTTGCCGATTACATGCATGGCGGCATTCTTGAGGCCATCAGCCAGATCCAGGAACAGACCGGTGAAAAGAAGGTCAATGCCATCGGATACTGCATTGGCGGCACGCTGCTGGCCGCCACGCTCGGCTACATGGCGGCCCGCAATGACGAGCGCATCAAGTCTGCGACTTTCTTCACAACCCAGGTGGATTTCACCCATGCCGGCGATCTGAAAGTGTTTGCCGATGAAGAGCAGATCAGCCTGGTGGAAGAACGCATGGCCAGGGACGGATTCCTTGACGGAAAGGAAATGTCCAATGCTTTCAATCTGTTGAGGTCAAATGATCTGATCTGGTCATATGTTGTGAACAACTATCTGAAGGGCAAGGATCCGATGCCCTTTGACCTTTTGTACTGGAATGCCGATCCGACACGCATGCCGGCTGCCACCCATTCGTTCTATTTGCGCGAATGTTATCTGTACAATCATCTCAGCCAGGGCAAGATGACGCTCGACCAGGTGCGGATCGACCTGAGCAAGGTCAAGGTACCGGTGTACAATCTGGGGGCCCGAGAAGACCATATCGCACCGCTGAAGTCGGTGTTCAAGATCGGCGAATTCCTGGGCGGCGACACGCAGCTTGTCGTGGCCGGCTCCGGACACATCGCCGGGGTGGTGAATCCGCCGGAGGGCGGCAAGTACCAGTACTGGACCAATGACAAGGGCGCCGACACCGTTGACCACTGGCTGGCAGGTGCCGACGAGCACCCGGGATCATGGTGGCCGCACTGGATGGAATGGTTATCCGACAGGTCAGGCAAGAAGGTTCCGGCACGGGATCCGGAACTGGGCAAGCTGCAGCCGATTGAGCCGGCCCCGGGTTCTTATGTGAAGGTCAAGGGAAGCTAGAGAATACCGTCTTCCGCCGCCTCGACGGAGATTCCCATCTTGTCGAGACCGTCTTCCAGATAATCTGCCAGCAAAGGCACGCCCAACAGGTAGTCATCGGTGCTGTTGACACGCTCCGAGCGAGCCGTTTCCAGGGCCTCCTGAATATCCTCAGGCTCGTAGGTACCGCGCCCGACCCACATCAGGGCCACCAGTGCAACCTGCTCATCGACATTCATTTCGTCA
Source organism: Anderseniella sp. (assembly GCA_051010195.1). Taxonomy (GTDB): domain Bacteria; phylum Pseudomonadota; class Alphaproteobacteria; order Rhizobiales; family Aestuariivirgaceae; genus Anderseniella. The sequence goes on from JBPCVV010000221.1 coordinate 1,467, forward strand.
ATGAAGCTGCGAAGCTCGGCTTCCGTAGGATCGTCACGGCGCGCTTCCAGAATGCTGTCGGAATCCGCATCATCACCGTCACCGTCCCAGGCGGCAACCTTGCCATCCAGTTCGCGGGCTCGCACGATGACGTGAGCCACCTTTTCCGGGGAGATATCGAGCATCGGCGTGTCCTCCTGCAATAAGATGCAGCATTGTTTCTGGACACCAGAGTGCTCGAAGTCCGGCCTTGCTTCCTTGATCCATCTCAAACCCGTCACAACCGGGCTATTTTTCCGACTTGGCCAGTTGATGCAGGCCCCGGGCACGGCGATCAAGCCACCAGCCATATTGTTCGGGCCAGCCGCCGAAATCCAGATCGACGCCCATTGCCTGAGCCTGGTGGCGGGGCCAGAACGGGTCATTGATGGCTTCCCGGGCAATTGCGATCAGGTCAGCCTGGCCGTCTTGCAGAATGCGTTCTGCCTGCTCTCCGTCCAGTATCAACCCGACCGCCATGGTGCGGATTTCGGCTTCACGCCTGATCTGTTCGGCATACGGCACCTGGAAACCCGGACCACGATAACCGGTTGAGGCGGTGGCACCGGCTGCCGCGTTGCCACCGGAAGAACAGTCGATGACGTCCACTCCGAAAGCCTTCAAAGCCCGCGCCAGGACAACAGAGTCTTCAATGCTCCAGCCGCCTTCAAAGCCGTCCACGGAAGAAATCCGCACGAACAGAGGCTTGGTTGCCGGCCAGACCGAACGCACTGCTTCGCCAACCTCGAGCAAAAACCGCATGCGGTTCTCGCGGCTGCCGCCATATTCATCGGTGCGCTCATTGGACAATGGTGACAAGAACTGCTGCAGCAGATAGCCATGGGCAGCATGCAGTTCCAGAATGTCCATGCCAACATGATCGGCACGTTTGGCTGCGGCAGCAAAAGCGTCTGTGACCTGGGCAATGTCGGCCGTAGTCATTTCGCGTGGCACCAGCCAGCCATTACCGGCCGGCACCGGACTTGGGCCGATCACCTGCCATGCGGTCTCGCCGCGTGCAGCATCGGTTTCGTCCAGCGCACCATTGCCGTGCCAGGGGCGCTGTATGGATGCCTTGCGGCCTGCATGGCCAATCTGGATTCCGGGCACCACACCCTGTCCCTTGATGAAATCAACAATACCGCGCATGGCGTCGGCGTGCGTATCCGACCAGATACCAAGATCGCCATGGGTAATCCGTCCGATATCCTGCACGGCACTGGCCTCCAGGATGATGGCACCCGGCCTGCCCAGGGCATATTTCGAGTAGTTGGCGAAGTGCCAGTCTGAAATCAGGCCGTCCTGCGCGGAATACTGACACATGGGTGCGATGACCACGCGGTTTGGCAGCGTGACCTGCTTGATTGTACAGGGCGAAAACAGCACCGTCACGGGAACAAAGTCACCTGTTCAAGACCGGTTTCCTCCGGCAATCCAAACATGATATTGAAGTTTTGCACCGCCTGGCCGGCGGAGCCTTTGACCAGGTTGTCGAGCGTAGACAGCAGTACCACCCGGCCCTCGATGCGATCGGGCACCACACCCATCATGACCCTGTTTGAGCCGCGGACAAACTGCGTCGCCGGCATGACCCCTTCCGGCGCCAGGTTGACGAAAGGCTCATCGTCATAGCGGTCCGCAAGCACCTGGTGGCAATCGTCCGCGGTCTTGCCGGGCGCCAGCCTGGCATAGGCCGTTATGAATTCACCACGGCTCATCGGCACCAGGTGCGGGGTGAAGTTGACGATCACATCCTTACCAGCGGCAATCGACAGTTCCTGCTCGATTTCAGGTGCATGCCGATGTTTGCCGATGGAATACGGCCCCATGCCCTCGCCGGCCTCGCAGAACAAGGTGTTCTGCTTCAGCGCACGGCCGGCACCGGATACACCCGACTTGGCATCGATCACCAGATCGGATGCATCAATCAACCCGGCTGCTACCAGCGGCAGCAACAGCATCAGAACCGCCGTTGGATAACAGCCCGGACAGGCGACCAGCCTGGCTCCGGCGATCTGATCTCGGTAGTGCTCGGTCAGTCCGTAAACCGCTCCGGCCTGCAGATCGAGTGCGGCATGTTCGTTGCCATACCATTGTGCGTAGGTGTCAGGGTCACGCAGCCGGAAGTCAGCCGACATGTCGATAATCTTCAGATGGTCAGGCAGCCCCTTGATGACCTGCTGGCTGGTGGCATGCGGCAGGCCGCAAAATGCAGCATCAATGCCCGACCAGTTCACATCGTCATTGGTCACCAGGCCCGGCAGGCCCAGGCAGGCCAGATGGGGAAACACCGCTTCCATCGGCTTTCCAGCATGAGAATTGGCGGTCAGTGCCGCGATTTCCATATTCGGGTGCGCATGCGCCAGTCGCACGAGATCAGCGCCGGTATAGCCAGATGCCCCGATCACCGCGACGCGGATTTTCTTTGCGCTGCTCATTTTGTGCTGCTCCAGTGAATACGAACGGTGCCTGCAATAACCGGTTCATTGGTTTGCGTAAAGCCGGTATGTTCAATAGACAGTCTTGATCTGCACCAGAGGTGCCTGGAGGTGTTGCAGGGAGCCGCTGCAGAACTGGCCGACGAACCCAGCGTTGTCAGTCTTCAGCATGGTGATTTCGGCCCGAACAACCTGGTTATCACCAATCAACAAATGAACCTGCGTTCGTTCGATTTTTCAAATCTTGTTGCAGCACCGATCGAGACCGACATGGCACATTTTCTGCTTAACAGAACGGTCAGGCTGGGAACCAAGCTCAAAACGGGATCCCCGTCCAGGCTCTGGCAACAAACGCCGCAGTGGCAGGCGTTTTCGCTGGGATATTTCAGAACGCCGGATCACGCGCCCGGGGGGCCGGTTTTCCTGGTACGCGCTCAGGACACTTCTGGCCCGGGACCTGGAGCACCGACAACAAAAACCCCACCGGAACACCGGTGGGGTCATTTTGCAGGGGAATAGCAATCAACAAATGACGAGGAAAACCTCAGCATTCGATGGTGACGATTTCCGCCAACCTGATCACCTTAAAACTCCTGAGAACGGACAGGACTTAGCCCTGGATCGCAGCCCATTCGTCGGCACTCAGTTCGCCATTCTGGTCGCCATCGGCGGCCTTGAATGCGTCTGCACCCATATCAGGCATAGCAGCCTTGGCTTCTTCCATGGATACTGAACCGTTCTGGTCAGCGTCTACAGCGGTGAAGTCGGCAGCAAGAGCGGCGGTTGAAGCGAAACCAGTGGCAAGTGCGATGGCGAGAAACTTTTTCATGTTCAATTCTCC
>JBPCVV010000222.1:0-4886 GCA_051010195.1 Anderseniella sp.
CAGATGTCTAACTCACTATGCCGGCTCGTAACTACCGTTTCCGTAATCGCCATGACGGGTACAGCAGCCATGGCCGCAAGTGACGGCCATGGCGTTTCTGACGAGGTGATTGCCAAGCAGCGCGCAGTGCTGGCCGCGACCACAGATGGGGCTGGATATGGCCCGCAATCGCCGCGTGACATCAATGCGCATGAAGGCACCAACAACCGTTTCTTCAACGTCGCGCCTGAGGTGACTAAAATGGCGTTGTGCGACATCCATTTTCACGAGAATGCAGAGCACAAGGGCGGCAACTTCACCACCTATGCTGGCAACGGCGATGGCACCGGCTATGGCACCGGCTTCAAGTATGATGGCAAGTTGACCGATGCTGAGCTGGCACCGGTCGACAACAAAATCGGAGACAGCAAACATGGTGATCTGGTGCCGGGTGATACCATCGAGATTCACTTCGTCTTTTCCACTGCAAAGGCGAGCTTGGGCAACGGCCTTGGAACCTGCTTGAACGACGCCACCGGCAATCCGCAGTTGCGCGTCGAAGCCGTGGTCGCCGTTCTGGTCAACGATCCGAACGCCGCCGACTTTACCGAGATGGCGCATATAAAACAGATCAATGGCCTAAACCAGGTACCAAACCTGCCGAACGACCTCGGCGTTCCTGTCATCTATGGGGGTTCAACAACCGGCCCGAGCTATAACGAGAAAGCCTCCCCCTTCCAAGTGACTTGGGGTGTACGACCCAATGTCGTGAAACTTGACATTAATTCGGTTGGCACATGGCTAGCCGACAACCCATTCGATGAGAACCATGCCCACGGCGTGCGCAATCTCGTCATAAACCCGGACCTGTTGTCGCCAGTCAACTGATCACCTGCTCGACAACCGAAAGCTGACCTGATCAGGTATTACGCAAACCATGCGTGTAGACGTGAGGTATTGAGGGTGGCGACACCATCTAGGCGATGTTGCTTATGGGTCAGAAGCAGACTGTTTGGAATTGCGCCTTGGATGACTGCTTTGCGCCCAATAGCGGACTCTTCGTACTGGTTGAGCGGTCGCCGTTGCTTCCAAGGGTGCTGTCACCTCACCCGAACAACTCCTCATGACGTCTTGCGATTGCAGGCCAGACTGATGCGACGTCCGGCACATCCAAACCCTATTTCTTGGTCGGGTCCAACTTGGTGCCGTAAATCTTGTTGACCTCGTCATAGATATCCTTGACCACCTCGGGCATGGCGAAGGCACCAGATTTGATGAACTTCGAGAACGTGATAGCCGATGCGTCCGGCGGAATCTTCTTTTTCTGAGCAGGACTTGGCCAGACGGCTTCGTCCACGACGGACGCCCGCACTTTGACTTCATCCTTGGTCAGGTTGAAAACCATGTAATCCTCCGCAAGCGCTAACGGACCATCGTAGGTTTTTCGTACGCGGGCCAGGACTTCCGGGTTTGTGTCAACATCGTTGAAGAAGTGGTAGGCCACCGCCAATCGCGGCTTTGTCATCGACATCACCTTGCCGAACTGTTCTGGAGACGAGTGCGCCTGAACACCTACATTGACGGCCTCGGCGGGCGTGAAACCTTGCTTCTTCACCAACAAGGTAGCCGGGAGAAAGCACTCATGAATGGAGATATCTGAGTCTTTAGTGTGCTCTAACCACCATTTGTTGGGATATGTATCGCTCGAATAGCTGAATTTTAGCCCGTTCCATTCGAGAATGTAGCTGATCGCGCCATCAATAGCGTGAATTGCCGGAATGGATCGGATCGTAACACCGTTCTCCTGATAAATAGTTTTGTTTACCTGATCGTAGGGGAACTCCGTCACTTGCAGTTCCATGCCACGAGGGTCGAGAAAACCAGAACGGGTTCCAAGATCCCAGGTGTACATCTCCTTCATCTTTTCCATGGCCCACGCGGTGCCGAATTCTGGTGCGTGTCCGCTGGGTCCCCAAATTCGCAGCGGCGTCAACCGATTCATGGTGGTGCCGCCGAGCCAGAAGCTTGCAAGATCGCCATAGTGATCCACATGCAGGTGGCCGATGAATACTTTGTCAATGTAGTCGTAGGGAATTTTCTGAGCGGCGAGTCGCTCGTGGCAACCTGCCCCAATGTCGAACAGGAATTTGTCGCCATTGCCCAATTCGACAAGCCAGCACGACGCTGCCTGTTTCGGCCTCGGTGACGGTTGGCCTGTACCCAGGGCCACCACCCGCATTTCATTGGGTGCCAGAGCCTCAGTGCCGGGGTAGTAAACATCCCGGTCCGGCACCGTGCCGGTGGGTGAGTAGGCGTTGGGCTTGTCATTTGCTGCCGCTACGCTCTGCTTTACGCCAACTTCCACATTCAGCATAGAAAGTGTTCCGACGAGCATGGCAAGACACGCAGCACCTAACAGTGGTGACTTGCGCCACTTGGACTTATTGAACCTGGTTCGTTTCATTGAAACTAACTCCCATGTTTGCCTCGAACCTAATGTGCCGGGGAAGCACAGAATCGATGGTACAAAGACCGTCAAAGGCCTGCCCTAGGCCGTCCATGCGCAAGCGCATCGGCTGGGACAAAGTTGGCTGATTTGTGAACGAGTTGTTAGTTTGATACCCTATGTTACGGGCACGTTACGGTTTTAAAGTATTAGCTGCGCCTAGAACTTTGCAACTGTCTCCGAGCGACATACGTATGGATTGGAGAGTCTTGTTAGAGCGTTTGATTATGTCGTCAAAAGAGAACAACCCGGGATCAGAACCTTCAAGGGAAGAAGTAGAAGCCGCTTTGCGGGCCGTGGTCACCAGCAAAGAGATTAGTCGATCGGTTCGCCTTCAGGAGTTTTTGACCTATGTGGTTGAGGAAACACTCAGCGGCGCGGCGTCTAGAATTAGGGCCAGAACGATTGCAGAAGACGTGTACGGTCGCACCTCCGGGACCGATGATGAAAACGAAAGTGTCGTGCGAGTTGACGCCGGCCGGCTTCGCCGACGTTTGGTTCTTTACTATCTGGGAAGCGGGGGAAACGATCCCATCCGCATTCACATCGATTCAGGTGGCTACGCGCCAAGATTCGAACGACGAGAAACAACCTCACCGGCACCGGCCGATAAACATCCTTTTGACCGACCCTTTCTGATTGTGGGAACCTTTGTCGTGGGCGGCATTCTCGCAGGCGCTGCGGTTTTCACTCTCGGCCTGAATCAAAGGGCGGAAGAGAGTACCAACAAGACAGCGGATCTGGAACAACGTTCAAACGTTGTTCGGAGATTGGAACGCGAGGCAGTGTTCGAGCAATCTCCCATCACCCTGCAAGCACATAATCTGGCTGAGCAGGCGCGTGGGTTGATATTTCCTGTCTTCGATCCAGGCCGGTTGAACTTGACACTTGGAATGTTCCGACGGTCCACCGAACTGGACCCGGCTTACTCCGGAGGCTTTGCCGGTGCGGCCCAGGTATTAGCGTTCCAAGCTTTTCTCTTGCCTAAATCAACCGACCGCACACAATTATTGCATGAGGCACGCAAAACCGCGGACAAGGCAGTCAAACTGAATCCGACCGACGCTTGGTCGCAATCGGCCGCTGCGTGGGTCAGTTTTGTTGAGTGTCAGTGTGACCAAGCTTTGCGAATCTCTGAGCGCGCGGTGCGCCTTGCGCCAACTGATGGACATGTCCTTGACATTCACGCCTTGGTTAACTTGTTCAGTGGGAATTTCGAGACAGCAGCGACGGCGACAAACCCGACCATCAGCTTTCGAAGACAAGGCCAGGGAAAAAGTATCCGGCCCGTCATCTTCGCGGCCGCAAACCTGCACCTCGGCAACTACGCGAAAACAGCGGAGGCGATGCAGGCTGCCGTAACATCCGGAGGTGCGATCAGCCCGCCGATGCTCGCCTACCTGGCAGCGGCCCATCAAGCTATCGGCAATACCAGTGAAGCGCAGCAGGCGGTCCGCAGACTGAGCACTGCCTGGCCCGAGGCGCGTATTGACCTGCTCTGGCCGAGCCTGTTCCGGCATCCTGAGCACGCTGCACAAATGATTGAACTGTTGCGGGCAGCCGGATGGAAGTCGCCGGACCCGCGTCACCAGCAGCTGCCCAAAACTGAAAAATCGAAAGACTGATCCTCGATGGATGAATCTTGTTGGAGTGTAAGGCCCGTTCTTGTTGGCCAGCTTCACCGAGAGCTCCTATCGGAACATCCAGGTTGGAGACTCCGCTGAGGTCATCTTCAAGATGTATCCCGGCTAGGTTTTTCAGGCCGGGTGCAGCACACAATCGACGTGACCAACGAGGGACAGTTGCGCGTTACCGGCCTTATGCCCAATCCCATGGTCGCTGCGCCAACAGACAATTCTGTGGCCACTAGCCTTGATGCAGCTGAGACTTTGCGGTTGATGCCGCGAACTTTTGTCCGCTTTGGGTTGTGATCTCAACCGGTCATCGCAACACATTGGTTGAACCTCTCAGCCGTTGCTTCCAAGGGTGCTGTCACCTCACCCGAACAACTCCTCATGACGTCTTGCGATTGCAGGCCAGACTGATGCGACGTCCGGCACATCCAAACCGAAATCGTCGTACAGGCAGTCAACCAGCGCCTGGTCTGAGGTCAGTACCTGTTCGCTTGTGCATCGAGATCCGATCGTCTTTTTCACACACCCACGCAGGATCACGTGGCGGTCGGGGTAACGGCGCTGGGCTTTGAGCATGCGCCGGAAAGATGAGTTTGGGTCAGTCTGCAGTGATTGGCTGATGTCACCAAATTGGGTGCCGCCTACCGGTTCCAGCGTATAGTCGAACGAGTCCGGCTCCGCACCGGCAAGCTGTTCTGAAAACCGGAACCAGCCGTCGTCTTCTTCCGTCACCGTCAGAGTGTAGGGCGATTGGCGGGTGTCGGCCT
>JBPCVV010000223.1:0-3319 GCA_051010195.1 Anderseniella sp.
TCTTGTTTAAGCGAGCCGAGGTGATTGACTAGGTACTTGCCAGCCGGCCAGCGAATCCAGCCAATCTCATACCATTTCGCGTTTAGCGGATTGGCCTCCTTGGGATCAACGTGAAGATCATATAGCAGCGGTACGCCGTAACGCCTCGTCGGATCGGCAAAAGCGGCCTCGATCTCCTTCGACATCATTTTATAGTTCCGCCACTTCACCCCATAAATCTCGTTGCCGACATATACGACCACATGTTCGCGATTGGAATTCGTCTGAGCGCCGCTGAAGAAATCGAGTTGGTCCACACCATCGATGATGCGGTCCTTCGGCAACTGGGCGCCGATTATTCGGGCAACAGTCGGGAACAGGTCCATTTGGTGGACGATCTCGTTGCTAACGCTGCCTGCCCCGATTTCACCCGGCCAGCGCACGATGAACGGAACCCGTAGCGAACCCTCCTTACCAGTGAAGTAACTGCCACTCCAAGGCCCCGCAAAACTCTGATTGGTCGGGGTCGGGTCGGGCCCGTTGTCGGACGTGAAGATGAAGATCGTCTCATTCTTGATACCAAGGCGCGTGACCGTATCCATCAATCTTCCAACGTAGACGTCCGTTTGGTGAAGTACGTCAGCAAAGTCACCATTTCGGGTGGCGCCCTTGAATTCCTTGGCGGGGAGCACAGGCATGTGCGTCATCGTGTAGGGCAGATAAAGGAAAAACGGCGCGTCTTTCGCGGCCTTGCGTTCCATGTAGTCAATTGCCTTTGTGGTGATTTCGCCATCAATATCGATCCGCGCCTGAGTGTTGTAGACCTTAACCTTGCGTGGAGTTTCGTTCTTCTTCGCCTCCATCACGTGTTCAAGAACGGCGAAGGGATCGGTGCCTTCGCGGAACCGTGTGTCATCAGCCCAGGCGCTTTCGTCGGACGAGTTGGGAATACCGTACCACTCGTCGAACCCCTGATCAGTGGGAAACCGGCCCGCTGTATGGCCAAGATGCCACTTACCAAACATCGCGGTCGCATAACCGGCATCCGACAACATTTCAGCCATCGTGTACTCCCATTGAGTAAGCCCGTAGACCGGTGTCTCGACCGGGATAGAGCCATTGCCGGTGCGTACCGCGTAACGCCCAGTAAGGATGGCCGCACGTGAAGGAGTACACTGAGCCTCAACGTTGTAATTGAGAAGCTGCATGCCCTCACTGGCAAGCCGGTCGATGTTTGGAGACGGTGCACCTCGCAAGATGCCCCCCCCGTAAACACCTGGCTCACCCCAGCCGTAATTGTCCATCATAATCAGAACGATGTTTGGCTTTTTAGCTTCCTGTGCCGAAGCGAACACCACTCCGCAGGTCAAAATGGCGAGGGTGAGAAATGATCTAATGCACCACATGATGTAACCTCCACATATTACCCAAGACCCCAGCCCATCTACTCCAGTTAGTCAACAGCCTGTAGAGCCGGAAGCGTGGCGATGTAGTTCCCATGCCGACGTCATGCCTGCTACGGCGCATATGTGAACTCTGGATCGTCGAAAAGCTGTCCGCACTGCACCCAACATCGTACGTCTTGCACACCATCAACCGATATCCGGAAACAGCGTGTAGGCGACTCCAGCCTTAAAGCCCATACTTCCGAAATGGGTCAAAAGCACTCATGGTGACGATGCTCACATAAGGTCTGCTGTAGATCGCAAATCAGACATGCACTGCTGAAAACCCTATGCATTGAAAGTGCCTGCAGTACGAAACCAGCTGACGCACCGCTACGGTGGCCGGTTGGACACTTAGGCTTTTTGCTAGATGCCGTTGGCTGTTGCAATAGAGACAAGCAGCCACGATTTTGTGCTTGGTGTCTAAGGCAACAGGCATCCAACTCAGGGAGATGGATCGTGAAATCAAACAAGAATGTGTTCAGCGGGTCGGATGCGATCAAGGATTTTCTCAATCCCGGCAATCTTCCATATTTGCCTTTGGTAGAGTTGCCGGCCGCGCTTAATCCGTTTGCCGCAGATGGCGTGCGGATACAGGCAAAGCTCATGAATCTTATGCCCTTGGGCAATGTGAAGGCTGTGCCCGCCTATAACATGATTATGGAAAAGGCACGAAGTGGCGAGCTTGATGGTGTCGAAGAGCTGATCGAGAATTCCTCGGGCAACACCGTGTTCTCTCTCGCAATCGCCGGTCGGCAATTCGGAGTGGAAAAGACAAGCTCCTACGTGCCGGCCGAGATTTCGTGGAACAAGCTTCTGATGCTGTTGTTCTTCGGCGTCTACCCCATCGTGAATCAGGAACCAGAAAAACCGTCCGAAAACGACCCGGCCAGCGGCGTCTGCAAGGCTCGCAAGGACGGTGAAAGACCCGACATGCTGAACCCCGGCCAGTATGAAAATCCCGACAATCCCGGAGCGCATGAAAAATGGACCGGTCCGCAGATCTGGGACCAGACCGACGGCCGCCTAAGCCTGTTTTGCGCCGGATTGGGCACGACGGGTACGCTGATCGGTACAGCCACCTATCTGAAACGGCAAAAACCCGAGTTGCCGGTGGTCGGCGTGATGCGCGCGCCGGATCAATACATTCCAGGCGCACGCACGGAGAAACTTCTAAACCTCGTGGGCTTCGACTGGCGAGAGCATGTGGATCATATCGAACGCGCGGAGAGCGAAGTTTCATACCGCCTCAGCATGGCAATGAGCCGTCTTGGCCTTATGGTCGGGCCGACGTCGGGGATGGCTTTGGCGGGGCTGCTGCAGCACCTTGAAAAGGAAAAAGAGCACGGGCGCCTGGGCTCACTGCGTAATCAGGAAGGGGAAATCCTCTGTGTGTTCCCGTGCCCCGACGGACCGCTGCCCTATCTGGATGAGTACCCCAAATACGTCGATGCCTCGGAGTTTCCGGCGATCCGCAATGAAGAGCTGTTGCTGAACAAGCCGGCATAATCCCAGCTACGCCTTGTAAGGCCCGCGCCACGCAACAGGTCAGTGCAGGGTTTTGCAAAAACTCGTGCCCGGCAAGATATTGGGCCTTGTTCCGGGACCAACCCGGATTCTGATCACGTCAGCTGCGGGCGCTGAGCTCAATGGTGAAGAGCTCGATGCCCGCAGGCGCGCTGGTTAGCCGTGCCGACGCATGATATCGCTATGTCAGCATCAAATTTTGCTCACGGATTTCATATCGACTGGGCTTTTGTTTCAATATGAATCTACGCGATAATCGCAACGTGCTTGTGCTAATGCTGGCCTGGGTCAAGGTACTGACACTGGGTTTCCGGCCTTACATCTATCATGCAACAAGGACCCGATCGGTTCCGAACCCGGTTATTCCC
>JBPCVV010000224.1:0-7981 GCA_051010195.1 Anderseniella sp.
ACAGACCAATGACCACCATCCGCAACACAGCAATTGCCGCCGTCGCAGCCATCACCATTGCCGCCGCCATGGCATCTCCGGCACACGCCATTTCGAAAAAGGGCGCATTCTGGGCCGGTGTCGGCACCGCTGCAGCCTTCGGCGCAATCGGCGCGGCTCACGGCCACGGCTACTATGGCCACGACCGCGGCTATCGCGGGGGCCGTCACTACCGCCGCACCGCCCGTCGCTGCGCTCGCCGCTTCGGCTGGCACACCTGGCGCTGGGAACGCTGCATGGACCGCCGCGGTTACTGAGCCCGAAAACCCTTTACAACAATAATTTGCGTCGCCGGGTAGCCCGGTGACGCAAGTTTAATTGCTGCCTGCTCTCGGTTTACAGCTAATCCGCCGTACACGGTTGATACATCTGGTACGTACAAGCGGGGTAATACCTGCAGCGCTTGTTTTTGATGTGTACTTGGCCTTGTTTTGCACCTAGTTTGCGGCCCAGAATGGGGCTTGGCCAAAGCTTGAACGGGGGTTCGCAGCCTGCTCTCATGACGACATGCAAAATCAGGACAGGAGTCTGGAATTGATCAGGAAATTGTTTGCCGTGTCGGCTGCAGCGCTGATGCTGGCGGCCGGATCGCTGAGCGTGTCTACAGCCGCGACAGCCCCGGCAATTGCCGCCCAGCCATCGATTGCAACCCATGCATCGCCCGGCAGCTACAAGGTTGCCAAGAAGGAGCGCCGGGCCCACGACCGCATCCGGCGCAACAGGCGCAAGCGCAACAGTAGACGCAATCTGGGCATTGGTCTGGGACTGGCGGCCGGTGCCATCGCAATTGGTGCTGCCGCAGCAGCGGCCCGCGAACGCGAAGAATACAGGACCTGCCGCCGCATCGAGAGGCGCTGCGCCCGCCGTTATGGCTGGGAAACCCGCAGATGGTACCGATGCGTTGAAAATCGCGACTGCTAGAACAGGTACACTTGATGAAAATTCAACGCTGCTGGAGTGATCCGGCGGCGTTCTTGAGTCCGGTCTGGATGCTCGCTGCGGTAATGGTGGAATCGTCCACTTGTCTGCTACAAGTGGATTTTCCGTAACAGGGGCGCCAGAACCATGAATGCGTTGCAGATCACAGCACTGCTGATTGTCTTTGCCGGCGGTTTCGGGGCCATCAACTACCTGTTTTTCAAGTTACCGCCGGCCATCGGCATTCTGGTCGTGGCGTTTCTCGCATCGCTCGCCGTGATTGGCCTGGAAGCCGTGTTCCCATTCCTCGACATTGCCGAGGCCGTCACGGCGTTCGTGGCGGAGATAGAATTCTCGCAGGCCCTGCTGGAAGGCATGCTGGGCCTGCTGCTGTTTGCTGGTGCGCTGCATGTCAATATCGAGGACCTGCGCGCCGAAGCCTGGATAATCGCCCTGATGGCCACGCTCGGCGTTGCACTGTCCACGCTGATTGTTGGAGTGGGGTTCTACTGGCTCACCGCCATGCCGTTGTTAGTGGCGCTGGTATTCGGCGCGCTGATTTCGCCGACCGACCCGGTCGCCGTTCTCGGTGTGTTGCGGCAGGCCGATCTGCCCAAATCGCTGGAAACCAAGATCGCCGGCGAAAGCCTGTTCAATGACGGCGTCGGTTACGTTGTGTTTCTGCTGCTCGTCGGCCTGGCATTTCCGGCCGCCGGAGCGCACGCCGATGCCAGTATTTCAGGCGTGGCGGCATTTTTTGCCAAGGAGGCGCTGGGCGGCGCGCTTCTCGGCGCGGTGCTAGGCTGGTGCGTGTTCCAGGTGATGAAGCGCATTGATGATTATCCGCTGGAAATACTGCTGTCGCTGGGCCTGGCGTTTGGCGGTTATGAACTGGCCGTCGCACTGCATGTATCCGGTCCGATCATGGCGGTGGTGGCCGGTCTTTTCATCGGCAATACCGGCGTCAAGTACGGCATGTCGGAAGAAACCCGGCAGCATCTGAACGTGTTCTGGACCCTGATTGACGAAATGCTGAACGCCGTGCTGTTCCTGCTCATCGGGGTGGAGATTTTCGCCATCACCTTCAACTGGGACACCATGACAACCGGCCTCGCGGCCATCGGCCTGGCGCTCGTCGGCAGGCTGGTCGCCGTCGCCGTGCCCATAGCACTGTTGTCGCCGTTCAGAGGCTATTCGAAAGGCGTTGTGCCGATCATGACCTGGGGTGGCTTGAAAGGCGGTATCTCGGTGGCCCTGGCACTGTCCCTGCCGGCCAGCGAATGGAAGCCGGAAATCCTCACCGCAACCTACCTGGTGGTGTTGTTCTCGATCATTGTGCAGGGCCTGACGGTGGCCTCCCTGGCAAGACGCGTCGGCCGCGAGCCGGAGATGTTGTGAGTTTGGTTGTTGTTGCTGGCCGGCTTTATGGTTGGCCGAACAGCTTGTCCTCGCTTCGCTCGGGCCGTTCTCCGACCCTGAAAGACAATCAGGGAAGGGTTCCCGACTGGCACGACTTAAGTGATGAACTCCTCCGAAGCGCGAAGTGCTGAGGCAAGGCCGACCGGCCGTCGCACGAAGTGCGCCCTCGCGGAGCGCAGGCGAAGCCTGCTTGCGTGAGCGAGATCAACTATCAACTCAACCCACCTCACAAATACCAGTCATATTCCTGCCGCGAGATGGTTTCCATGAACGCGGCGAATTCCGCCTGTTTGACGTCTGCATAGATCCCGCAATAGTCCTTGCCCAGGTAGCCGGGCAGGATCTTTGCATTGCGGGTTGCGTCAAGCGCTCGCCACAGGCTGAGCGGCAACTGGTCATCGATTTCGGCACCTGCATTGCCGGTTGATTTTTCGCCTGCATCAAGCCGGTTCACCAGGCCGTGGTGCATGCCGGCCAGAACGGTGGCCATTACCAGATAGGGATTTGCCTCAGCGCCCGCAGCGCGATGTTCGATACGCCGCGCTGATGCTGGGCCTGACGGAATCCGGAAAGCGACCGAACGGTTGTTGTCGCCCCAATCGGTTGTGACCGGGGTGAAATTGTCCGTGACATAGCGGCGGTAGACATTGAGGTTCGGTGCGAAAATCGCCATTGCCTCAGCATGGATATCCTGCAGCCCGGCAATCGCGGCGGACAGTATCGCGTCCGAATCGTTTGGAATGTTTTTGTTTTCCTGCTGCCTGGCCGAAAGCTCCGTCTCCGAATTCTTGTGGGCGGGATCGAATATGTTGCCGGCGTCATCTGCCAGCGACGCATGAATGTGCATGCCGGAACCGGACTCGCCGGCAAACGGTACCGACATGAAGGTGGTGTCGAGCCCGTTGGCGCGGGCAGCCGACGTGATGCATCGGCGCAACAGAACGGCATCGTCGCAGGCTTTCACCGGGTCGTCACAGTGCTCGAGATTGATCTCAAATTGCCCGGGTCCGTATTCTGAAATCATGGTGGAAGTCGGCAGGTTCTGCGCCTGGCAGGCTGCTTCGATGGCGGCGATGACCGGACCGAATTCGTCTATCTTGTCCAGTGACAGCACCTTGCCGGCGGCCTCCGGCCGGCCATTGCGGGGTGAAACAGCGGGCTGCGGTGCACCATCCTCGCCGCGATCCGGCGAAATGAAGTAGAATTCCAACTCCACTGCCGTCACCGGCGTGAGCTTCAGGTCTGTAAATCGCGACACCACCTGCTGCAGGATGGTGCGCGGATCGTACCACAGCGCTTTGCCAGTTACGGCGTCTTCCGGCTCGCACAGCACCTGGGCCAGACCGGGCACCCATGGTGCCCTGACCAGACGCCCCGGAACCGGGCGGACAATCGCGTCCGGATCACCGTCGGAAAAGCCGTAGCCCATGGGATCCGCCGTGTTGCCGAGCGCATCGACCAGGCTCATGGCAGCGCAAACCGGGGTTCCGTTTTCGTAAAGCTTGGCCATATGGCTACGCGGCAGGCGTTTGCCGTAGGCCTGCCCGCACAGGTCGATGAGAACCGTGTCCAGGTGGGTGATGTCCGGATTGTTTGCCAGAAATTCCGCTACCTCGTTGCCAGCCTTGTCCGTCACCGTCGTTACCTGCCCGTGGTTGCCGAAATGTTGAGCTTAGGGTGTGGTTGAAGGTGTTGCCAAGTGGCCCTATCGCGGTTATAAGCCACCTCGTTTGAAAGAACCGCCCGGCCAGTGTGGGCTGCCGTGGCGGTTTGAATGCTTAAAAACAGGCTCAAACGACCAGCTCATCACGCTGCGAGCTAAGCGAGGCAAGGCCGACTGGCCACCGCACCATGTGCATGTCCAGCTATAAGTTTGCGAACCGGATCAGTTTTTGTCGTGAGCAAAATGGAGATAGCAAAATGCCCAAAATGAAGACGAAAGCGTCTTGCAAGAAGCGTTTCAGCTTCACCGCAAGCGGCAAGGTGAAATCCGGCCAGGCCGGTAAACGCCATGGCATGATCAAGCGGTCAAACAAGTTCATCCGCAATCAGCGCGGCACCACAATCCTCACGGATGCGGACGCGAAGATCATCAAGGGCTTTATGCCCAACCGCTAACGGTACGCAAGGAGTTACCTCAAAATGGCACGAGTTAAACGTGGTGTGACCGCTCATGCGCGTCACCGTAAAGTAATCAAGGCAGCCAAGGGTTATTACGGCCGCCGCAAGAATGTGTTTCGCACAGCCGTCCAGGCCGTGGAGAAGGCAGGCCAGTACGCTTACCGCGACCGGCGCCGCAAGAAGCGCAATTTCCGTTCATTGTGGATCCAGCGCATTAACGCTGCATGCCGCGAACTTGGCATGACCTATGGCCGATTTATCGAAGGCCTCGGCAAAGCCGGCGTCGAAGTCGACCGTAAAGTCCTGTCCGATATTGCCGTGCGCGAGCCAGATGCATTCAAGGCACTGGTCGAAAAGGCAAAAGCTGCGCTGTAGTTCTTGCACGCCGCCATCTGATAACGAACCGAGCAGAGCCGGGCTTTGTCGCTGAGCATGATGTCATGCCATCGATGATGTCCGGCTTTTTTGGGTCAGGGCCCGTTAATCTTATGCAATTCAGTTTGCAGTAAAACACCAATTGAGTCCCGATCTTAATTCTGAACATGACCGATGGGTTTCACCATGACCGAGCTGGCAGAACTGGAAAGCCAATTAGTGAGTGCCGTTGAAGCGGCAGGCGACGAGACGACGCTGGATACAGTGCGGGTATCTGCACTGGGCAAGAAAGGCGCCATATCCCAGCGCATGAAAACGCTCGGCGCCATGTCACCCGACGAGCGCAAACAGGCCGGCCAGGCGCTGAACGCACTCAAGGATAAAGTAGCCGCGGCAATCGCCTCGCGCTCGGCCGCGTTGAAAGAGGCTGGCCTGGAAGCGCGACTGGCTACGGAGTTCGTCGATGTGACATTGCCTGCCCGCCCGGAAGCACAAGGCTCGGTGCACCCGGTATCGCAGGTGTGGGAGGAAATTACCCAGATATTCGGGGACATGGGGTTTGCCGTGGCCGAAGGCCCGCATATCGAAACCGACTGGTACAATTTCGGGGCACTGAACATTCCCGATGATCACCCCGCGCGCCAGGAACACGACACTTTCTATTTCAATCCCAAGCCGGACGGATCGCGCATGGTGTTGCGCACCCACACCTCGCCGGTGCAGATCCGCACCATGCAGGAGAGCGAAACGCCGATCCGCATCATTGCCCCCGGCCGCACCTTCCGCTGCGATTCCGACCAGACCCACACCCCGATGTTCCACCAGGTCGAGGGCCTGGTACTGGATGACCGGACCCACCTTGGGCATCTGAAGTGGTGTCTGGAGGAGTTCTGCAAGGCGTTTTTCGAGGTCGAGGCGGTCAGGATGCGGTTTCGCGCCTCGCACTTCCCGTTCACCGAACCCAGCATGGAAGTGGATATCAACTGCTCCTGGGAAAAGGATCAGGTGAAGGTTGGTGTTGGTGACAGCTGGCTTGAAATCCTCGGCTCCGGCATGGTGCACCCGAATGTCATCCGTGCCGGCGGCCTGGATCCGGACAAGGTACAGGGGTTTGCCTTTGGCATGGGGATCGACCGGCTGGCGATGCTGAAATACGGCATCCCCGACCTGCGGGCCTTCTTCGATTCCGACCTGCGCTGGCTCAGACATTACGGCTTCCGCGCGCTGAACGTGCCGACACTGGCGGGAGGACTGTCATGAAATTCACCCTGAAATGGCTGAAACAACATCTCGATACCGACGCCACGCTGGAACAGATTTGCGACGGCCTGGTCGGGGTCGGGCTGGAGGTCGAGGGCGTTGAGGACCAGACCAGCGCACTGGCGGCCTTCACCATCGGCAAGGTCAGGGAAGCCCGCCAGCACCCCAATGCGGACCGTTTGCGGGTTTGCGACGTGGAAACCGTGGACGGCCTGGTGCAGGTGGTGTGCGGGGCGCCCAACGCGCGCACCGGCCTTGTCGGCGTGTTTGCCCCGCCCGGCACCCACATTCCCGGCACCGGCGTTGATCTGGAGGTTGGCACCATTCGCGGTGTCGAGAGCGCCGGCATGCTGTGTTCGGAACGCGAGTTGATGATTTCCGATGCTCATGAGGGCATCATTGATCTGGCTGATGACTTTCCCATTGGCATGAGCGCAGCTGAAGCGCTGGGCCTTGATGACCCGGCGATTGATGTCGCCATTACACCAAACCGGCCTGATGCACTGGGGGTTTACGGCATTGCCCGCGACCTGGCTGCAAAGGGGCTTGGGACACTGAAGCCGCTGGAAGTGCCTGACATAAAGGGCGACTATGCCTCACCTATCGGGGTTGACCTGCGGTTTGACGATGAAGACCCGCTGCCGTGCTCGATGTTTGTCGGGCGCCATATCAAGGGCGTGAAGAACGGCCCCTCGCCAGACTGGCTGCAGCGCTGGCTGCTGGCGATCGGCCTGCGTCCGATTTCCGCGCTGGTCGATATCACCAACTACATCACGGTCGGATATGGACGTCCGCTGCATGTGTTTGACGCCGACAAGGTGCACGGCACCGTGCATGCGCGCATGGCAAAACCGGGTGAAACCCTGCTGGCGCTGGACGGCAAGGAGTACACCCTTGACGACACCATGACGGTGATTGCCGACGACAATGGCGCAGAAGGCATTGCCGGGGTGATTGGCGGCGAGGTTTCAGGCTGCGACGAGAACACCACCAATGTGTTCATAGAAGCCGCCTATTTCGATCCGGTCCGCACGGCTGCGACCGGCCGCAAGCTGGGCATCATCACCGATGCGCGTTACCGGTTTGAGCGCGGCGTTGACCCGGCATTTGTGAAGGCCGGTGCGCAACTTGCCACACGATTGATCATGGACCTGTGCGGCGGTGAACCGTCCGAACTGGTAGTCGCCGGCAAAGCCCCGCTGAACGGGCGTTCGTATGACTTGCGAAAAACCCGAGTCAAGTCACTGGGTGGCATAGACGTGCCGGAAGCAAGGCAGGTGGAAATCCTGACCGCGCTGGGATTTGGGGTGACCGACAAGGGTGACGTCTTGTCCTGTGCGGTGCCCAGCTGGCGGCCGGACGTGCATGGCGAGGCTGACCTGGTCGAAGAGGTCTGCCGCATCCATGGTCTGGACAAGGTGGAGGCGGTTGCCATGCATCGTGACCATGCTGTCGCCAGGCCGGTTTTGACCCCCCGCCAGAAACGCATGCTGGCTGCGCGCCGGGCACTCGCGGGCCGGGCGCTGAACGAGGCGGTGACCTGGTCTTTCCTGCCAGAAGATCAGGCGTACATGTTCGGAGGCGGACAGCCGGAGCTGAAACTGGCCAACCCGATCTCGGTTGAATTGTCCGACATGCGGCCGTCGCTGATTGCCAACCTGGTGGCCGCAACCGGCCGCAATGTCGATCGCGGCCAGGCACAGGTCGGCCTGTTTGAAGTGGGCCAGGTCTATGCCGGAGACCAGCCTGAGGAGGAAACCCTGCGGGCTGCAGGCATCAGGCGCGGCCAGACCGGACCGCGGCACTGGGGCGGGAAGGCCCGCAATGTCGATGCTTTCGATGCCAAGGC
>JBPCVV010000225.1:0-11635 GCA_051010195.1 Anderseniella sp.
GCAGGCGCCGGTGTCGTGGCCGACAGCGTGCCGCAGGCAGAACAGGACGAATGCATCAACAAGGCCAAGGCACTGTTCAGGGCAGCCGAAGAGGCGGTTCGCTTTGCCGGGCGAGCATCGAAAGGGCAATAGACGGTCATGATCCTGCTCATCGACAATTACGACAGCTTCACCTGGAACCTGTACCATTTTCTCGGCGACCTGGGTGCCGACACCAAAGTCATCCGAAATGATGCCATCGCCGCCGATGAGGCCGTCGCCATGCAGCCCCAAGCCATCGTGCTGTCGCCCGGCCCGTGCACGCCCAACGAGGCCGGCATCTGCCTAGACCTGGTAGAAAAGGCCGCCGGCAAGGTGCCGCTCATGGGCGTGTGCCTGGGTCACCAGGCCATCGGACAGGCGTTCGGCGGCAAGGTGGTGCGCGCCCAGCAACTGATGCACGGTAAGCTGTCTGATGTAACTAACACCGGCAAGGGCCTGTTCGAGGGTTTGCCGGAGACGTTCCGGGCCACCCGTTACCACTCGCTGGTGGTCGAACGCGGCTCGCTGCCCGATTGCCTCGAGGTGACCGCATCCACCGGCGACATTGTCATGGGGCTGCAGCACAAAAAACTCAACGTCCACGGTGTGCAGTTTCACCCCGAAAGCATTGCATCCGAGCATGGCCATGCGATATTGCGTAACTTCCTGAAACTGGCAGACGCCTACAAAGAAGTTGAAACGGCTTGAGATCATGGCTGACCTGAAACCGCTGATTGCAAAGATTGCCGACGCAAACCCGTTGTCACTGGATGAAGCACGCACCGCGTTCGACATCATCATGTCCGGCAACGCCACCCCGTCGCAGATCGGTGCCGTATTGATGGGCCTGCGGGTACGCGGAGAGACGGTTGACGAGATCACCGGCGCCGTCATGACCATGCGCGAGAAGATGTTGCCGGTAACTGCGCCTGACGATGCCATCGATATTGTCGGCACCGGCGGCGATGCATCCGGCTCCTACAACGTGTCCACCTGTGCAGCGCTGGTTACTGCAGGCGCCGGCCTGCCCGTTGCCAAGCACGGCAACCGCGCCCTGTCATCAAAGTCCGGCGCGGCCGACACGCTCGCCGCGCTCGGTGTCAACATTGAAGCAAAGCCGGACGTTATTTCACGCTGCATTGCAGAAGCCGGCTGCGGCTTCATGTTTGCCCCGGCGCACCATGCCGCGGTGCGCCATGTCGGCCCATCACGGGTAGAACTGGCGACGCGCACGGTATTCAACCTGTTGGGTCCCATGTCCAACCCAGCCAGCGTCAATCGCCAGGTCATCGGCGTCTATGACCGGCAATGGGTCGAACCTTTGGCCCATGTTATGAACAAGCTCGGCTCGCAGGCCGTATGGGTGACCCATGGCGAAGGCGGCCTGGATGAAATCACACCAACCGGCACCACCTGGGTGGCAGAACTGAAAGACGGCAAGGTCACCACATTCGAGATCCAGCCGGAAGATGCAGGCATTGCCCGCCGTACGCTTGATGAACTGAAGGGCGGTGACGCGGAACAAAATGCAGATGCGTTGCGCGGGGTGCTGAAGGCAGACCGTAATGCCTTCCGCGATGCCGCTGCCATGACCGCAGGCGCCGCACTGCTGGTGGCTGGCAGGGCCAAGAACCTGAAGGACGGCACGGCGCAGGCCGAAAATGCCATTGATTCAGGTGCGGCCATGCAGGTGCTCGACAAGCTGGTTGAGGTGTCGAACGCATGACCGGCACAATTCTCGACAAAATCGCTGCCTACAAGCGCCAGGAAATTGCCGCCGCCAAGGCAGCCGTGTCCGAAGCCAGCCTGGTGACCAATGCCAGCCTGAATCGGGCCAACAGCGCGCCACGTGGTTTCCTGAACGCACTTCAGGCCAAGCGCGCCAAGGGTGACTGGGCGCTGATTGCCGAGGTCAAGAAAGCCAGCCCGTCGAAGGGCTTGATCCGCGAGGACTTCGATCCGCCCTGCCTGGCAAAAGCATACGAGGACGGCGGTGCGGCCTGCCTCTCGGTCCTGACTGACACGCCTTCATTCCAGGGCGCGCCGGAATTCCTCATGCAGGCCCGGGCTGCAACCGCCCTGCCCGCGTTGCGCAAGGATTTCATGCTGGATCCGTACCAGGTGCTGGAGGCCCGTGCCTGGGGGGCGGACTGCATCCTGCTGATCCTGGCGATGATTGACGACACCTTGTGTGCCGAGCTGGAAAAAGCCGCCTTTGAACTCGGCATGGATGTGCTCGCTGAAGTGCATGACGAGGCCGAACTGGAACGTGCCTTGAAGCTCAAGACACCCATGATCGGCATCAATAACCGCAACCTGAAGACCTTTGAGACCAGCCTTGAGACCACCGAGCGCCTTGCACCCATGGTGCCTGAGGACCGGCTGATCGTCGGCGAAAGCGGATTGTTTGCGCCAAAAGACCTGGCCCGGATGGAACAGGCAAACGTACATGCCTTCCTGATCGGTGAAAGCCTGATGCGGCAATCCGACGTCGCTGAAGCCACCCGCGCCATCCTGACCATGCCGGACGGCTTGCGGGCAAGCGCATGAGCAGCGGCAAACTCACGCATCTGGATGACGCCGGCAACGCCCACATGGTGGATGTGTCGGAAAAGGATGTGACCACCCGCATCGCGGTCGCGTCTGGCCGCGTCACCATGCAGGCCGAAACACTGCAACTGATCAAATCCGGCATGGCCAAGAAGGGCGACGTGATTGCCACCGCCCGCATTGCCGGCATCATGGCCGCCAAGCGCACCCATGAACTCATCCCGTTGTGCCACCCGTTGGCGATTTCAAAGATCACCGTCGATCTGGAAATCAATGATCCGGACAATGCCATCGACGTTACGGCCAGCGTCAAGGTCGAAGGCAAGACCGGGGTCGAGATGGAAGCGCTGACGGCCGTTTCTGTCGCCTGTCTCACCGTCTATGACATGGTCAAGGCGGCAGATCGCGGCATCATTATTTCAGACGTCAGGCTGATCGAGAAACAGGGCGGAAAGTCCGGCCACTTCAAGGCAGATGCCAGGTCATGAACCTGCTTCCGGTCGATGGCGCACTGGCGCAGATCCTGAAAGGCGTCAAACCACTCAACGCAGAAGACGTGCCCTTGTCCAATGCCAGCGGCCGGGTGTTGTCCGACCCGTTGAAGGCACAGCGCGCACAGCCGCCGTTTGCGGCGTCCGCCATGGATGGTTATGCGGTGCGTGCCGCCGATATTGCGGACGTGCCTGCCACCTTGAAGGTTATCGGCGAAGCGCCTGCCGGGCATGGCTTTTCCGGCCGTGTCGGTAAAGGCAAGGCGGTGCGCATTTTCACGGGTGCGCCGTTGCCGCGCGGCGCCGACACCATTGTCATCCAGGAAAATACGGAAACGGAAACCAAAGATACTGTCACTGTAAAGGAAACTGCGGCCAAGGGCAGTTTCGTCCGCGCCGCCGGGCTGGACTTCAGGAAGGGCGAAACCCTCCTTGCCCGGCACACTGTGCTGGGCGCTCGCCAGATCGGCCTGGCAGCAGCCATGAACCACGACCGGGTGCAGGTTGTGCGGCGTCCGTCGGTCGCCCTGCTGGCCACCGGCGATGAACTGGTTGAACCCGGTGCCAACCCGCGCGAGGACCAGATCATTTCGTCCAACACTCTGGCCATTGCCGCCATGGTGGCCCGCTTCGGCGGCCAGCCGGTCGACCTCGGCATCGTGCCGGACAAGGCTGCCCGCATCGGAAAAGCCATTGAACGGGCCGCCGGCGCCGACATTCTCGTTACCATTGGCGGGGCTTCTGTAGGCGATCATGACCTGGTGCAGGCAGCCATGCAGAAGTCCGGCATCAAGATCGGTTTCTGGAAAATCGCCATGCGCCCCGGCAAACCGTTGATGTTCGGCCGGCGCGGCCAACAGCGCGTCATCGGCCTGCCCGGCAATCCGGTATCGGCCATGGTGTGCACCAGGCTGTTCATCCTGCCGCTGATCGCGAAAATGACCGGCGACAGCCGCTCGTTTGACCCTGTGACCGCCGTTCTGGCATCTGCCATGAAGGCCAACGACCAGCGCCAGGACCATATCCGCGCCACCCTGGAACGCGGCGACAAAGGCCAGTTGATGGCAACCCCGTTTCCCAGGCAGGACAGCTCCATGCAGCGCGTATTCGCAAACGCTGACTGCCTGGTAATCCGCCCGCCCCACGCACCGGCCGCACAGCCTGGCGAACCGGTTCAGGTGCTGTTGCTGGATTTTTAGAGAGACAGACTGCCGGCCCACCAATTCACAAAAACGCCTAACATCAATACCAGATGCGCGGATAATTACGTGCCTGTTAACACTCTTGAGCAGGACAGTCTGCTAACCTAGCGTTTGAGGTCAGCACATTCATCTACTTGTTGGAGGGAGAGAATGACAGTCAGACACATAACCCGCACCGCTGTTGGCAAATTTGCTGACGCGCCTGGTTTACCGGAAATCCGCACAAACTTGTTCAAGACTTACCCGGACGTGCCGCTCCATCCGCTGGACGGGCCGGTCCCGACCGACTGACGGTCATCGGCCCCGTAGCACTTCAACCAGTGGTTATAGTCAACCGCGGCTATGCGCTTTCGCTATGGCCCTTGCTGATGCCCCTTTGCATCTCCTTGAAACTCCGAAAAACAAGCACGACACCAAACAATTCTCTCGCCACCCCTTGCCGAACATAGCGGGAACATGCCATAAAGGTTTCGCATTTGTTCTGATTCCGGCTGGCGCAACTGTTGGTTGCAGCCTGCTGACAAACGGCAAGGAAAACATCTGATGCTGACCGCCAAGCAACACGAACTGCTCATGCTGATCCACGATCGGCTGAAGGAAACCGGCGTGCCGCCGTCGTTTGAGGAAATGAAGGAAGCGCTTGATTTGCGGTCCAAATCCGGCATTCACCGACTGATCACGGCGCTGGAAGAACGCGGTTTCATCCGCCGCCTGCCGCACCGGGCCCGGGCGCTGGAAGTGTTGAAGATGCCCGACGCGTCTGCTGGTCCTGCCGTCATGGGCAAACCGGAGCGCAAGCCTTTCAACCCGAGCGTTATCCAGGGCTCGCGCGGCATGGCCGAGGAAAAAGCCCCTGCCCCGGCAGCGCCTGCGACAATCGATGTGCCGATGATGGGCCGCATTGCCGCCGGCGTGCCCATCGCCGCCATTCAGGATCACACCACCAACGTTCCGGTGCCCCCCGACATGCTGCGCCCCGGCGAACATTTCGCGCTCGAGGTCAATGGTGATTCCATGATCGAGGCCGGCATTCTGGACGGTGATACGGTGCTCATCCGCAAGGCCGACACGGCCCGCAATGGGGAGATCGTGGTTGCTTTGGTGGAGGATGAAGAAGCCACGCTTAAACGCCTGTGGCGCAAGGGAGATTCCATCGCACTTGAAGCGGCCAACCCGTCCTATGAGACCAGGATTTTCGGTCCCGACCAGGTGCAGGTGCAAGGCACACTGGCCGGCCTGATACGCCGTTACTGAGTGGATTGCGTTTTCTGCTTTGAACCGGCGCCGGGCTTTTCGGTCCATGGCCCCGGATCAACCATGAGTATCTTGCGCCGCGCCACCGGTTCGTGCACCCACGCACGAGTGCCGGAAATATCACGTGCGGTTGTCACCTCAAGCTTGCCCTGCGGGGTGATGCGGACAGCATGGGCGCCATTGCGCCAGACATCGAACCTGTCGATATGAAGCTGCTCCGGTTTCGGATACCCGCATTTGCGACGCAACGGATCGGCTGAGACGACGATATCCACGTGCCGGCAGTCCTGCGGCGGCGTGGCCTTGCGCCCGAGCCAGATAACGCTTTTGCCTTTCACCTGTCCTCGGCACATATCATCAGCGCATGTCCAGCCTGACCGTTTCGCCGCCTCCGCCAAGTCAGCATCGTCACCGTCAGCCAGCAACCAGCGCTCAACCGCAAACCTGCCACGGCGGGTATAGACAGGCACCAGCTCGCCCTCCTGCATGCGGGCAGCCATTGTTACCGCAGTACGCTCAATCAGAATGTCGGGTCGCGGGCCAAGCGCGATGGCGGCAAACCCTGCCACGACCGCCAGTCCGCCGCCAACCCAGCGCAAATTGCCCCGCCACAGCGCCAGGAAGCACAAGGCCATGCCGGACGCGAATGCCAGTTTCGGCACCATGGCGCCGGCAACCTTGGTGGCCCCCGGCCAACCTGACACCATGACCGCAATCGCCTGCACAGTGTCCAGCCCCCGTGCCATGAACTGTAAAGGCCAGTGTTCCAGCCCGAACGGCATCAGGCAGACACTGGCCACCGCCGCCGGCATAATCAGGAACGTGACCACCGGCATGGCCAGCAGGTTGGCCGGCAAGGCCCAGGCGGCAAACCGGTTGAAATGAAACGCTGCAGGCAGCGTCGTGAAAGCGCTGGCGATGATGGTGGTCAACGACAATCCCGCCAGCATCAACACACCCAGTATAACAATCTTCACATAAAGCGGTCTGGCAGCCAGTCCGGCCCGAAGCCCGGATTGCCAACCGCTGAGGCCTTCATAGCCGGCAATCAAGCCCATCACCGCCAGGAACGACATCTGAAAGCTCGGCGTCAGCACAGCTTCAGGCGTTATCAGCAAGACGGCGATGGCGGCCACCGCCAGGTTGCGCATGGATATGGCGGAACGGCCCATGAGCACCGCCAGGAACATCACCGACAACATGATGAAGGCGCGTTGCGTGGCAATCGCCTGCCCTGATATCAGCAGGTAGAATCCGGCCGCGGCGAGGGCTGTAACGGCTGCAATCTTCTTGACCGGATAGTTCAGTACCAGCAGCGGCCACAGGGCCAGCAGAGCCCGCACCAGCCAGAACACACCGCCGGCGACCAGGCTCATGTGCAGACCGGATATCGCCAGTATGTGCGCCAGGCCAGACAGTTGCAGCGCCTCACGGATGTCTTTGTCGAGCCCGCTGCGTTCCCCGGTGATCAGTGCCACGGCAAAGCCTGCTTCGCGTGCCGGCAAATGAGCACGAATGCGCTCGGCAATGCCGGCCCTGAGACCCGCCACCGTGTCCGACCAGCGCCGCAGGTCCGGTTTGGTTTTTGAATTTTGTAGGTGCGAGGCCACCCTGCCGCCTGCACCAATCCCCTTGAACCACCCGACCCGGCCATAATTCCAACCGCCAGGCATGGCCGGGGTCAGCGGCGGATAGAGCCAGGCCTGAAACGTCACATAATCACCTCGGGCATGGGGGCTCAGGTGATCTGCAGATACAGACAACCGAATCTTGCCCGGCCAGTATCGCGGCTTCACCTCATCAACCATATCGACAGCAACAATCATGCGCCGGCGCTTGCCGGTTGCCGGTCCCAATTGGTCAATCCAGCCGCTGACCGTGACCTTGCCGGTGGATGCCGGCAGGACTTTCGTATCTGTCGTGAATGTTCCCGCGTGTCCCAGCACAAATCCAGCCAGTGCAAAACTCACCAGCACGGAGGCGGCTCCAGCCCGACCTGCGCTGACGGCAAACACCAGACCGCCAGCGAGCAACAGCATCGCCGCAGATACAGCAACAGGAGGTTCGGCCGGCAGGGCAAAATACACCATCAGGCCGAACACCAGGCTGACCGGCATCCACGCGATGGCGCGGCCCTGCTGCTGTTGCAATTGCTGCGTCCAGCGCCAGCCCCGGTGGTCATCAGCAACCGGATTTACTGCTTGATCCACCGCGTCAGGCTGACCGCTGCCCCCACCCTTGCGGTTGGAGTGCGCCCGGCCAGCATGTGCGGCAAACCAGTCCATAACCTAAACGCCCCAGGACCCGTTGTCGGGCCTTACAAACTCGAAATCGCTATGCTAAACGGGCCGTAACGCTAATTGAAAGCCTCAATTCACTGTACGGATCATTTGGAGACCGGCCATGACCGCGCCTGTCGTGACGAGATTTGCCCCATCGCCAACCGGTTACCTGCACATCGGCGGGGCACGGACGGCCCTGTTCAACTGGCTGTTTGCCAGGGCAAACGGCGGTAAGATGCTGCTGCGCATCGAAGATACCGACCGGAACCGTTCGACCGAAGGCGCCATTCAGGCCATCAAGGATGGATTGACCTGGCTGGGTCTTGACTGGGACGGCGAAGCGGTTTCGCAATATTCGCGCGCCGGGCGCCATCGCGAAGTTGTCCAGCACTTGCTGGATACCGGTCATGCCTATCACTGTTATTGCTCGCCTGAAGAACTCACCGCCATGCGCGAAAAAGCCAACTCTGAAGGCCGCCCGCCGCGCTATGACGGGCACTGGCGCGACCGGCCCGCCAGCGAAGCGCCTGAGAGCGTCAAACCGGTTGTTCGGTTCAAGGCGCCACAGCAGGGCGAAACCATCATTGCAGATCAGGTTCAGGGTGACGTGACCTACGTCAACGACCAGCTCGATGACCTGATCATCCTGCGCTCCGACGGCAATCCGACCTACAATCTGTCCGTCGTTGTCGATGATCACGACATGGGCATAACCCACGTCGTGCGGGGTGTCGATCATCTGACCAATGCAGCCCGCCAGAGCCAGATTTACGCGGCGATGGGCTGGGATGTCCCTGTCATGGCGCATATTCCCTTAATCCATGGCGCAGATGGCGCCAAACTCTCCAAGCGCCATGGTGCACTCGGAGTGGATGCCTACCGCGACATGGGCTACCTTCCATCGGCCATGCGCAACTACCTGGCCCGCTTGGGCTGGAGCCATGGCGATGATGAAGTGTTTTCGACCGAGCAGATGATTGAATGGTTCACGTTGGACGGCATCGGCAAATCGGCGGCCCGGTTTGATTTCGCCAAGCTGGAGAATCTGAACGGCCTGTATATGCGCGACACACCGGACAGCGAATTGCTGGACGCTTTAACTCAGGTCCTGCCGCACGTGGACGGTGGCGCGGAAATGCTGTCGGCGCTGGATGGACCCGGCAACAGGGAAATGCTGCTTACAGCCATGCCGGGTTTAAAGGAGCGGGCCAAGACACTGATTGAGCTGCAGACTTCATCACAGTTTCTGTTCGCCAGGCGGCCGCTGGCGATGGAGGACAAGGCAGCGCGACTGCTGGACGACGGCGGACGCGAGGTTCTGACCGGGCTGCTGCCGGTGCTAGAGGCACAAACAGACTGGACGGCCGAAACCCTGGAACAGGCCGTTCGTGATTTTGCGACCGCACAGGAACTCAAACTGGGCAAGGTTGCACAACCTTTGCGTGCTGCCCTGACTGGCAGCACCCAGTCTCCGCCCATTTTCGATGTGCTGGCGGTGCTCGGGCGCGAGGAGGCCCTGGGTCGTTTGCAGGACCTGCAGACCTGATGATCTTGTAAATTGCTGCAATGCAAGGTAAACAAATTGCGCATTGCATTGTGACGCTGCAAATTGCAGATTGCAGCACGACACGCCAGTGTTAAGCGCAGACAAGGTGACTGGGCGGAAACTGTGAAGCAGACGACCTGAGGGCAAACTGTCACAATCTCCCGCTAGAGCGATTTGTGTTTCTTCAACACACTTCAGTTGCTCGTGACACCCTACAAGCGATCAAAGCAATTCCAGACAGGTGGCTGCACCTGACCGGAATCTGATCTGGCGGCTGATACCCCGTTGGGGAGCTTCGGCAGCCTTGAATTCATCCGCTTGCGAGAGGAAACAAAAAATGTCGGAAACAAACCGCACCGCCAAACTCAGCCTGGACGGCAAAGACTATGAACTGGCCGTTCACAAGGGCACTATCGGACCTAAAGTCATTGATGTGTCCACATTCTACGGCAGCACCGGAGCGTTCACTCTTGATCCCGGCTTTACATCCACAGCAAGCTGCGAATCCACCATTACCTATATCGACGGTGATGCAGGCATGCTGCTGTATCGCGGCTATCCGATTGACCAACTGGCTGAACACGGTGATTTCATCGAAACCTGCTATCTGCTGTTGTACGGCAATCTGCCGAATGCGGCCCAGCGCAAGGAATTCGAAACCGCGATCACCTATCACACCATGATCCACGAGCAGATGAACCGGTTCTTTGCCGGCTTCCGCCGTGACGCCCACCCAATGGCCATCATGGTTGGCGTGGTCGGTGCATTGTCCGCGTTTTATCACGACTCAACAGATATCGCCGACCCGTCCCAACGCGAGATTGCGGCACGCCGGATGATCGCCAAGATCCCGACCATTGCGGCTATGGCATTCAAGTACCATATCGGCCAGCCGTTCGTTTATCCGCGCAATGACCTGGATTTTGCCTCCAACTTCCTGCGCATGTGTTTTGCGGTGCCATGTGAAGAATATAAGGTGAACCCTGTTCTGGCCCGTGCCATGGACCGCATTTTTATTCTTCACGCCGATCACGAACAAAATGCGTCAACGTCAACCGTGCGCCTGGCCGGTTCGTCGGGAGCCAATCCGTTCGCCTGCATCGCAGCCGGCATCGCCTGCCTGTGGGGCCCGGCCCATGGCGGCGCCAACGAGGCCGCCCTGGAAATGCTCAGCGAGATCGGTTCAGTTGATCGTATTCCGGAATTCATCGATCGTGCCAAGGACAAGAACGATCCGTTCCGCCTGATGGGCTTCGGGCACCGGGTCTACAAGAACTACGATCCGCGCGCCAAGATCATGCAGAAGACCGCCCATGAGGTGCTCGATGAACTCGGCATTACCGATGACCCGCTGCTGGATGTCGCCCGCGAGCTGGAAAAAATTGCACTCGAAGATGAGTATTTCATCGACAAGAAGCTGTACCCCAATATCGATTTTTATTCCGGTATCACACTGCGCGCGCTCGGTTTTCCGACTTCCATGTTCACCGTGTTGTTCTCTGTCGCCCGCACGGTCGGCTGGATCGCCCAGTGGAAGGAAATGATCGAGGATCCGACCCAGCGCATCGGGCGCCCGCGCCAGCTCTACACCGGCCCGACCGAGCGTGGTTACGTTCCCGTCACGGAACGCAAGGACGACGACTGAAGTTAATTACGAAACTGTCCCGACTGGTCAGCTATCGCTGGCCAG
Source organism: Anderseniella sp. (assembly GCA_051010195.1). Lineage (GTDB taxonomy): Bacteria > Pseudomonadota > Alphaproteobacteria > Rhizobiales > Aestuariivirgaceae > Anderseniella. The sequence continues at coordinate 11,037 of JBPCVV010000225.1, forward strand.
CATGGCACCAATGTCGGCCTGGGCGACCTTTGTGCCATCCACCGTGGCTTCACACGAGAATTTGTAGACAGGCCCGCGCTTCTGGGTTTGCTGAACGTGGAAATGAACCACATCTCCGGGCCCGACGGGTTTGCGGAACTTGGCATTGTCTATGGTCATGAAGAAAACCAGTTGGCCTGCTGCTTCAACCCCCATGTGATCCAGTGCCAGCGCCCCTGCGGTCTGGGCCATGGCTTCGATCAGCAGCACGCCAGGCATGACCGGGCGGGCTGGGAAATGTCCCTGGAAGAACGGTTCGTTGATGGTGACATTCTTGATGCCCGTGCACGACTGGTCGCCGTCCATATCGATGATCTTGTCCACCAGCAGAAACGGATAGCGATGCGGCAAAAGCTGCATGATGCGCGCAATGTCCGCGCTCCTGAGTGTCTTGGTATCCGACATGATATGCCCCAACAAGTTGACCATGACAAAGGCGGCGCCACAGCGTGGAGCCGCCTTTGATTATTAGTTACAGCAGCTTGCACCTACAAGCTGAATCGATCTCGCAGGGCGCAGGTTTAGAAGCGCGTACCAACCGAGAAACGAACCAATTCGGT
>JBPCVV010000226.1:0-5984 GCA_051010195.1 Anderseniella sp.
TCCATTGCAGACAGTTCTTCGAGATTTACATCAACGATCTGAACAGTATTTGTTCTGTCAACCAAGGTCACCAGCGCATATTCGCCGTTGGGAAACATGCATCTCAAGATGAGTCGTTGGTAAGAGATCGGCTCAGGCGTACCGCCATGAGTTCTGGCAATCTTTGTATAGACATGGTCGATGCGTAAACCGCCGCCGCGCAAGATGCTTTCATATGACTGGCTGACATACTGGTCTGCATCGCTGGCCATGGGATCAGCAGAAAGAGGTTTTCCGATAGCGCTTTTTGCCCACGACCAACCCAGCCACGTCGCATAGGATGAATTTTCACCGATGCTGACGCACAGCCACTCATGGTTGTGCCGCCGATAAGCAAGAAGATAATCCCGCACCGCGTCAAATTCGGGAGCTTCCAGCTGGGCTTTCGATTCAACCCAGCTCTGCAGTCCTTTTTGTATGAGCGGGGTTCCGTTTTTCCAGATCGTATCGATGGAGTGCTGCTGCGAGAAATATGGCACGTCCGAGTCTGGATTGTAGAGAACTGCCGTGAGGCCATTCACAACCCTTACGTCCCGGCGCATCCAGGCCTCGTCCAACAGGAGTATCTGTTCGGCATCGACCAGCGCCACCTCCCCTTCCTTGGTCAGCACATATTGGCGATCTTCGAAAGCAAGCAGTTTTTGGCCCCTTAGCGACTGCAGCATTTCAATATGACGCCTGACAGTCTGCCTCGTCGAGCCGAGATGATTGACTGCGTGAGTGAGGTTGAGAAACTTTGCAAGGGTTACAAAAGAACGCAGCATTTCGTGCATGATATTCGGAGAACGCTGCACAGTTCGCGGTTTCCTGTTCGAATCTTGTTTCATGGTGTTTTGTTTGCCTGGCTACTCATCATGTGGCCGGCAATACTCGCACCGACCACCTCTTCGGTAAATGAATTTACCATTGATGGATGATTAATGCACCAACAATATGACGTAGCTGCTCCGCGAAGGACTGAATATCATCAATTGATGTCTGCCGCTGCGTAAACGAACATGACGCTTATGTCACGTTTGAATTTCATGGAAGAGCAGGAAATGGCGATCCGAACAGTCGCCGAAGAACTTGCACACTTGGAAAAGCTTGTCCTGAAAGGTGAGCGGATTGCGCCGGAGATTGCGGTGCTTTTCGAAGGCTGCATCAAGCAGGCTGCTCGAATTCAAAGTGCCATCCGCCGACACAATTCCAATCTGCCGTTGCGCAACTGGATGCAGAAAACCGACGGACGGGCAACTGCACCGGGCAAGACGCGTAGGTCGGAGCTGATCAGCGGAGTTGATCATTCACACAACCAGAAGGGCTAACAGAAACCCTCGATATACGGCGTTGACCAGAGGCAACAACAATCAGGGGAACCATGACCGTAAACGGGGTGCGCCGGCGGACCAGAAAGAAACGCCGGCTGGTTGAAATAATTGATCATGCGCGCCGGCTGGACGCAATTTTCCCGGACCTGGAGGAAAATGACGAGCAGTTTCTGCGACTGATTATGCTGATCTGGGTCGTAGGTGAGGACGGCAAAATCAGCATGCAGAACCGCCGGCAACTCGCCGGGCTGTTTAAACCTGACCTGAATCTGCGCGCAGATGACCTGAGATTTGTTTCGAACAGGCTCAAGACCTGCAGAATTTCCGATGGCCAGGTCAAGTGGCTGTGTGAATTCCTGACCAGCTGTTTTGCCATGCATCTGAGGACCCGGCTTGTCGAACAGTTAAACGCAATCGCTGCGGATGCCGGTACGGCTACCGTGACGAGACAAAAGAAAGTTCTCCGCTACCTGAGCCGGGTTGGGTAAACTTGACGGCCATACGGCTTAGTTTGATGGCAAGTTGAAACCCCTCTTCCGGGGTCTCGGTTACTAGTCCTGGCAACCAGCTCATGGTAAATTTCGCTTTTTGATGGACGGCATTTCAATACATTCATTTTATTTAGATATTTTTTGCAGATTGAAAAACTGATATTTGCAACATTCAATTTGAATGTTTTTGGAGAAGCCATGCGCCTGAATCAAGCAAGCGACTTTGCCCTGCGGGTGCTGATGCTGCTGGCCAATGAAAAACAGCCGATCACGGTTGAGGAAATTGCCGGGCGCCTGCGGCTGGTAAAATCTCATGTCATGAAAATCGTCGCGAAGCTGGTGAAAGCCGGAATATTGGTATCCCATCGCGGCAGGACCGGCGGCATCCGTCTCGGTAAACCGCCATCGCAAATTATGGTCGGAGACGTGGTGCGCGAGATTGAGGCAGATCTTGCGATTGTTGAGTGCATGCTCGACAAGGAGTGCGGCTGCGTGTTTTCACCGCGATGCAAGCTGAAAGGTGTCATGGCTGACGCCAGAGCAGCCTTTCTCGATGTTCTCGACACCCGCTCGCTGCAATCGATCGTGGCGTCGCGTTAATCTCAGAATGAGCCAACCGGTCCAGCGCTGGAGCGCACGCAAACCCACCTTCTGCGCCAAACTGAAGCTACAACCCCTTGTTGGAGCCGGGCCGCAGGTGCACACTGTTTTCTGCGGGTTGGCCAGCAGTTGCTGTGGGGCAGTTTCAAGCGAAGAGTTTTCATTTTCGCGCTGTTTATGACGCTGGCTGACCGCTCCTGTTGACCGGACAAGAGAAGGGTTTGGTATTGGAGGAGCTTGTCTTTACATTTGAGATGGGCGTGGTGGCCGCGACGCTGGCCTTCACGATCTTCCTGTTTGTGTCCGAGATCATCCGCATCGACCTGGCCGCCATTCTGATCCTGGTTCTGCTGGGCCTGCTGAGTTACATCCCCGGCCTTGGCAATCTTGCCGAGCCGACAAGGCTGTTTGACGGCTTTGCATCAAATGCGGTCATCTCAATCATCGCCGTCATGATAGTAGGCGCCGGCCTCGACAAGACCGGCATTATGAACAAGGTCGCGGCCATAATCCTTAAACGGGGCGGCACGACAGAAGCACGGGTGCTGCCGATCATATCCGGCACTGTGGCGGTTATTTCCAGCTTTCTGCAAAATGTCGGTGCAGCTGCCCTGTTCCTCCCGGTAGTCAGCCGAATTTCCGCCCGAACCGGCATTGCCCCCGGCCGGCTGCTGATGCCAATGGGTTTCTGCGCCATCCTGGGCGGCACCATGACCATGGTCGGATCCTCACCTCTGATCCTGCTCAACGACCTGATCCTGACAGCCAACACCAGCCTGCCAGCGGACCAGAAAATGCAACCGTTCGGGTTGTTTTCGGTCACGCCCATCGGCCTTGCCCTGGTCGCGACCGGTATCGCGTATTTCCTGCTGCTGGGACGCTGGGTACTGCCCGGTGGCCAGACCAAGATGAACGTGTCCGCCGGCCAGGGCATGTCAGACTACCTGGAGCGGGTGTACGGCCTTCAGGCCGACGTGTTCGAGGTCGACGTGCCGGCCAACAGTCCGCTGGTCGGACAGCAACTGGCAGACATCAACCTCAAAAACAACCTGTACATCATCAGCACCTACTACAAGGGCAAGGTATCGATGGTGCAGGTTCTCACCGCCGAGATCGAGGCACCGTGCCGCCTGGCAATCATCGGCAAGAGATCCGTTGTCGCGAGATTTGCCGACAAGAACAACCTCCGCATGCGGCCCGAACTGGATGTGTTCAGCGAGGAGTTTGCGCTCACCAATGCGGGTATCGCCGAGGTGGTTGTGCCGCCCGGTTCAAGCGTTATCGGCAAATGCCCGCGCGATCTTCTGCTGCGGAAAACCACCGGCCTCAGCCTGCTGGCGATTTACCGCGGCGAGGAAATCCTCAGCCACGTGGAAACCGAAAACCACAAGCCGACGGCGATCGGACTTGTTGAGTTTCAGGCCGGCGACATGCTGGTTGCTCATGTGAAATGGGACATGCTGACCCGGCTCAAGCAGGATCGTTCCTGGGTCGTGGTCACCTCTGATTACCCGCAGGAAGAGCTGCGGCCGCAAAAGGTGAGCTGGGCGCTGGCATTCTTCCTGCTGTCCCTGTCGATGATCCTGTTCACCGATGTTCGGCTTTCCCTGTGCCTGCTGACCGGCGCAGTCGGCATGCTGCTGACAAAAGTGCTGAGTATCGACGAGGCCTACACGGCGGTGGGCTGGAACACAGTGTTCCTGCTGGCCAGCCTGATCCCACTTGGCCAGGCGGTCCAGAACACGGGTACTGCCGCCTGGCTCGCCCAGCAGATCCTGACAATCCTCGACGGCTGGCCGGTATGGTCGCTGCAGGTGGGCGTAGCCGTTCTGGCAACCGTGTTCTCGCTGGTGATGTCCAATGTTGGCGCGACGGTACTATTGGTGCCGCTGGCGGTTTCAATAGCGGTTGCCGCCGGTGCCAACCCTGCCCTGTTTGCGCTGACGGTGGCCATTTCCACATCGAATTCGTTCATCATCCCGACGCACCAGGTCAACGCCCTGATTATGGGACCGGCCGGTTACAAGGTCATAGACTTCGTCAAGAGCGGCGGCATCATGACAGTCCTGTTCCTGATCGTTTCTCTGGTCATGCTCAACCTGGTTTTGTGAGCATGCTTCTATTTAATGCCGGAGTTCACCCATGAAAATCGACGGCAATTGTCTTTGTGGCCACATCAGATACGAGGCGGTGATTGGCCCTTCCATGGTGGTTTTGGCAGGTCGTACAAGCCAGATACGACAACGCAAGAACAACGCACCGGTTTGAGGACCGATGCGTTGTGTAACTGAGCTGTTGTCAACGATGTCTACCTGGTCGTGCGGTTCAGAAAGCCGATCATGCGTCGGGCGATGCTGGTGCCATACTCTTCGAGCGCGAAATGGCCAGTGTCCAGCAGTTCAAATTCCAGGATCCTCAGGTCGCGCTTGTAGGGATGAGCGCCGGCGGCCGGGAAGATGTGGTCATTCTTGCCCCACATCAACAGGGTCGGCACCTGATGCTTGCGGAACAAGGCCTGCCATTTCGGATATTCGGGCACGTTGGTACCGTAGTCCAGAAACAGTTCAAGCTGCACTTCCTGATTGCCCTTGCGATCAAGCAGGTACTGGACATGCCAGTAATTGTCCGGGCTGATCTGGTCCGGCTTTTGGGTGCCATGGGTGAATTGCCATTTGGTGGCGTCCAGCGTCAGAAACCCCCGCAGCTTACTAGCGTTTTCAATTGACGGGTCTGCCCAGTAAGCCTTGATCGGATCCCAGAATTCGCCCAGACCTTCCTCATAGGCATTGCCGTTCTGGATAACGAAACCCGACACCCGCTCCGGATGTTCGGCGAACATTCGAAACCCGACCGGCGCGCCGTAATCCATCAGGTAAACCGAGTAGCGGTCGACTTTCTTGATGTCCAGAAGCCGGGTCATCATGCTTGCAAGGTTGGCGAAGGAATACTCAAAGTCTTCGGCCGCCGGCATTTCCGATGCACCAAATCCGGGATAGTCAGGCGCGATCACATGATAATCTCTTGCCAGTTGCGGAATGAGATTGCGAAACATATGCGACGAGGTTGGAAAGCCATGCAGAAGCAGGACCGTCGGTTTCGCCGGATCACCGGCTTCACGATACGCCACCTTCACACCGTCAATGCTTTGCGAGCGAAACAATACCTGCTCATGATGGACGACGGCCGCGGTATCGTTGGCAAGGGCAGGTGACGGCAGCAGAACGGGCGAGGCAAAAGACAATGCCAGAAGGCTGGCGCCAACGAGGGTTTTCAAAGAGCGGTGCATTTGATGTCCTCCTTTCGAGGTCGTTTGACCGAGCATCTGATGATGCTTTTGTGTGGAGCGCTGGTCAGGAGCCTTGGCCAAGCGCGATTTTCAGGTCTCTGTTCTGCTCCTGGAGACGGGCAATTTCCTCTCGAACCGGCTGCAACTGCGCCTCCAGTTCATCAAGCGTCAGTCGTTGGGGAATATGTTGCGGACAGTTCCAGTCGAGCGCTTCAATGGTGATGACAACGGCGCGTTCCGGCAGACCACGATAACCCT
>JBPCVV010000227.1:0-14913 GCA_051010195.1 Anderseniella sp.
GTCTGTACCAATCTGGGCTTCTCCGTTGGCGGAAATGGTGCCAACCTGCGCGACTTCTTCAGAAGTCTTGATTTTCTTGGCTTTGGCTTGCAGGTCCGAAATAACTTCCGCGACTGCAGTATCAATACCGCGTTTCAGATCCATCGGGTTCATGCCGGCTGCAACCGCCTTGGCACCTTCACGAACAATCGACTGGGCAAGAACGGTAGCAGTTGTAGTTCCGTCACCCGCGATATCGTTGGTTTTGGATGCAACTTCACGCACCATCTGTGCGCCCATGTTTTCAAACTTGTCTTCAAGTTCGATTTCCTTGGCGACGGTGACACCGTCCTTGGTGGTGCGAGGTGCGCCAAAGGATTTGTCGATGACGACGTTACGGCCTTTCGGGCCGAGCGTAACCTTGACGGCATTGGCGAGGATGTCGACACCGCGCAGCATGCGCTCACGCGCGTCGGCGGAGAATTTTACTTCTTTAGCAGCCATGTTGAGGCTCCCTTGAATTGAAATGGTTTACTTGAACAATTTGTAGTCAGGTAGTTTCGGGTGCATCGGTGCACAAGAACGCCGAGAAGGATTACTTCTTGGACTTCTTGCCTTCCAGCACACCCATGATGTCGCTTTCCTTCATGATCAGCAGTTCGTTCCCGTCGATCTTGACTTCGGTACCGGACCATTTGCCGAACAACACCTGGTCGCCGGCCTTGACGTCCGGAGCGATCAGCTTGCCTGCGTCGTCGCGCGCGCCTGCGCCTACAGCGACAACTTCACCCTGCATGGGTTTTTCCTGTGCGGTTTCAGGAATGATGATACCACCTGCAGTCTTGGTATCTTCCTCAATCCGGCGAACGACCACACGGTCGTGCAGAGGACGGAAATTCATCTACGCTTCTCCTTGAGTATACGAACACTCTGGTTGATTGTGGTGATCCGGTGACCGGACCAGTCTGCTAGCACTCGCAAGAGACGAGTGCCAACAGTTAACGGGTCATGTATGATGCGTGACCCGGTACGTCAAGGTTTGTCGCAGATTTTTTTCCGCGGGCGGGCTTTTGTTAGCGCGGATAGTTAATGTCAGGACCCTCATTCGCAAGGTGGCTTGTTGGCATGTATGACGGCGACACGTTTTTTATCCTGACCATAACAACACGCATCGGGCTGGTCCTGCTGTCCATGGCGCTGGCTGCGCTGACGGCGGCGACATTCATCAAGATCAGTTGCAGTCTGGCCTGGCCGGCACGCCTGTCTCTCGCCCTGGTATTTTTTTGGGTCTTCGTCTGGCTCAGCCCGCAGGCATTTTATCTGTATTACACGGCGGTGCTTGAGCATCTGCCGCTGCACAATGTGGTACAATCGCCACCCGGGCCAGGAGACATCTTTTGCCTGCTGAGCTTTACCGCCAAAGCCGACCTGTCGCATCATGCACAGGGGCTTCTGGGGTGGGGGCTGATTGCGCTGGCATGTCTCGGCGAACGGGTTGTTCTCTCAAACCGGCTCCGCGCAGCCCTGCGACTGTGAGTACAAGATCCGGTATAACAAACCCCCGGTGAGTAACCGAGGGCCTGTTCGTTGCTCTTGAATTTCTGTTGTGCCGACACCAGCAAGCCCGGGACCCGTCACAGGACTTGGAGCAGCGTATGGCGAATGTCGCTACTTGGCACCCTGGCGCACGGCTTTTATCTTGGCGCGGACATCCTTGCCCTTCCAATTGACCACCGCAAACCCTTCACACCACCTGCCCCTGAACAGTTTCTTTTCCTTGTCGATCTTGAAGGTAAATCGCAGGCATTTGCCGGACCGTTTGACCCGTCCACCGGTGTAGACACCGGGTATTTTAAGGTTGATGCGGCAATCGCGGGTCAGTTCGGCGCCGGCAGATTCCTTCTTGCCGCGAAAATTGCCGGTTATCTTGTAAGTGCCCGGTTCAGCCCAGTCGGCACCACACGTGGCCGCATGCGCCGCGCGCTCAGTGCCGGAAAAACTCAGTGCCGCCATAGCAAGGCCTGCCATGATTAGAAGTTTTCCAAAACTCATATTTCAGGTCCTGTCGGTCTGATTGTTGTCGTCGATGCACTGGAACCGCCCGTACAGTGTGAAACTTGCATCAACCCGTCCGCTTTTCCCGCAGCATAATGAGGATATTCGACGTCATGTGCAAGGTGCGGAAAATTGGTTTTGCATAACAATTTGTCACGGTGCTGAAATAAACCGGCGTGCTCTTAACCATGTATTGACTTTTAAACATCGCTCAATTGGCTACACTTGTTGAGCGAGTTAGTATTTTATCCTATATCGGGTAACCGCTGCTGAACTCAGCAGTCATGGGGTGGGACTTGATCGAATGAAACTGCTGGTTTGGCTGTTTTCAGTTAGTGCGCTTGTTTTGGCGGCCGTGTGCATTTTTGTACTGGTGCGCTACGACATCGCGTTGCTGGCAGCCGTGTCCTGTCTGGCCGTGGCCGTCATTGTATCAGCCGCGGCGTCGATACCGTCTCATGAAGACGGCAATACACGCCACAACAACATGCTGTCCCAGCGCCTTGGAAAAAACACCAACGATATTGAAAGCCTGTCCCGACGCCTCGCCGACCAGGCGCAACGCCTCACCGATCTGGGATCAAGGCTTGATACCGGCAAAACCGAACAGGCGGTGCCGGACAAGGCTTGGCCTTATCAGTTGATGCCGGCGGGGCAACGCCCGCAAAAAAAACCACAGCCGCCCGCGACGCGGCCCTCCCGGGCCCCGAAACGGTTGACCCATGCCCCGATACAACGGCCGCAGCCGGTTCAGTTGTTTCTCGAACCGGTAGTTCGGCTGGCCGAAGGGCGTACTGCCTACTACAAGGCAAGTTTCCGGTTGCGTGATCAGTCACCTGCCGATCTAACTCACATCGTTGCGTCTGCCGACCTTCCGGTTGTGAACGGTCTTGCCAGCCTGTGGGACCCTTTACTGGATGCCAAGTTGCTTCAGCAGGTTCTGCCGCTGCTGGAAAAACTGCGCGCACGCCGTGGCGCTACCGGAATTTTTTGCCCGATCTCTGTAGCGACCCTGGAAAACACAAAGTCCCTGCAGGAACTCGTCGGACTGCTTCAGTCCAATCCCGAAGGAGCGGCCGGCATTGTGCTGGACATCCACCACACCGCTCTTGCCGGGTTGAGCGAGGCAGGGCTGCAGGGCCTGGCATGGCTAGCTAGTCTCGGCGCGACGTTCTGCCTGACCGGGGAGGGCATGCTGTACGACGAACTGCCGGCCCTGTCGGAACTTGGATTTGCATTCATTGATGTGCCTGGCGAAGGAATTGTTCAGCCGGCGCAAGCCGGCATAACGGCGGAAGAGTTGTTGCAGGTGACGGCGGCCAACAACATCGCCCTGATCGCGTCCGGTGTTGAACAGCCGGACGACGCGACGTCCATGATGCATGCATCGTCACTCGGGCGCGGACCCGGATTTTCCAGCCCCCGGGCGGTGCGCGAACGGGCGCTTCATTCGTCCAGTGCAGCACAAGTTGCATAATACCTGTCATGACCGCCAACAGTTCTCCCTCAGTTGCCGATGCGGCGCGCGATCTGAGCGCTGCCTATCCGGTGTGGCTGTGCGATGTCTGGGGCGTGGTTCATGATGGCCGACAGGTCTATCCGGCAGCGGCTGACGCATTGGCCAGGCACCGGGAAAACGGCGGGTGTGTCGTTCTCATCACCAATGCGCCCCGGCCCAGCCACGTGATCGTGCCGCAAATGCTGCGTTTCGGCGTGCCCGACAACGCCTATGATGCGGTGGTGAGTTCGGGAGATGTAACTCGTGAACTGGTCCGGCGCCGGGCCGGGAGCAACTTTTACCACCTCGGTCCTGATGAAGACAAAAGCCTGCTTGAGGGGCTGCCCGTCAACTGGGCGGCGCTTGATCACGCCGAAGCCGTATTGTGTACGGGGCTGAACAATGATGGCCGTGGCGGCGGCAGGGCGGAAACGCCGGATGACTATCGTCCCGTGTTGTCACAGATGCGCCAGCGCAACCTGGTGTTCATATGTGCAAACCCCGACCGTGTGGTTGGTGTTGGCGGCACGCTTTATCCGTGCGCCGGGGCGCTGGCGGACGTCTACACCGAGCTTGGCGGCCAGGTTGAAATGGCCGGAAAACCGTACCCACCGATATACCAGGTGGCGCTTGAACACGCCGGCGAAATCATGAAACAGGACATTGAGCGGGTGCAGGTGCTGGCAATCGGCGATGGCTTGCCAACCGATATTGAAGGCGCGCGCGCCAATGACCTGCCGGTGCACTTCATTACTGGCGGCATTCATGCCGATGATCACCGCGGTATTGATGCGCACGCCATTGCTGTCGAACTGGCCAGCAAGATGCCCGGGTTGCAGGTGGCCGGCGTGGCATCCGGCCTTGTGTGGTAATAGACAAGTGGACATGCCATTTATGAAAGCCGCGGCACAAAAACACTGCAGGAACCGGCTGTTCGGGATTGTGGACCAATGCTGGAATTGATTGATCAGACCGAAGTGGCGGGTGCACTGAAAGGGGCATGCGTGGCGATCGGAAATTTTGACGGCCTGCATCTGGGCCATCAGGCACTGGCGTCGACCGCGGTGGAAATCGCCGAAGCATCCGGTTCACCATCCGGCCTTGTCACCTTCGAGCCGCATCCCAAATCGGTGTTCCAGCCTGAGCAGCCGGTGTTCAGGCTGACCCCGCCGCGCCTGAAGGCGGCACTGGCGCGCAGTTTCGGTGTCGATTTCTGTGCCGCCATTCCCTTCAATCGTGATCTCGCTTCGGTTGAGGCAGAGGACTTTGTCGAACGCTACCTGGTGCGCGCGCTCGGCATCAGCCACATTGTGTCCGGGTATGACTTCCATTTCGGCAAGGGCCGGCGCGGCAGCCCGTCACTGCTGCAGGAACTCGGCGGAAAGTTCGGTTTCGGTGTCACGATCGTGGAACAGGTGACCCGTGAGGACGGCACCTCGCCGTTTTCATCATCCTCGGTTCGCGCCGCGCTGCATGCCGGCAACATCCAGCAGGCCAATGCGCAGCTGGGGTATCGCTGGACGGTGATCGGCAGCGTGATCAGGGGAGATCAGCGCGGACGTACCATCGGCTTTCCGACGGTCAACATCATGCTCGATCCGGGCATGGAACCCTGCCACGGCATCTATGCGGTGCGGGTCCGGGATCTCACCGGTGGCAGACACAAGGTGCTGCAAGGCGCTGCCTATTTCGGCTGGCGCCCGACGTTCGACACCGACCGGGTGTTCCTGGAAGTCTTTCTGCTCGACTTTGACGCTGACCTTTACGGTCACGAACTGGCGGTCGAGTTCGTCGACATGATCAGGCCGGACCGCAAGTTTGATGATCTTGACGCGCTGGTCGCCCAGATGAAACGCGACTGTGACGACATTCGCAAGCTGCTGCGTGAAGACACGGCAACCAACGCCGATCTGCGACTGCTCAATGCGCAGATGTCAGGCAAACTGTATGAAGAGCTCAAATAGAGTCAATCTTCGGGGTCCAGCAGGCGGTGCAGGTGCACGATGAAATAGCGCATCTCGGCGATGTCTATGGTGGCCCGCGCCTTTTCCTGCCAGGCTTCCTCGGCCGCGGCGTAGTTCGGGAAAATGCCCACGACGTCGAGCTGATCAAGATCCTTGAAGCGCACCCCGTCCAGGCTTTCAAGCTCACCACCAAATACAAGGTGCAGCAGTTGGTCGGATTGTTTGGCGGTTTCGGACATTACGATCATCCCCGTTTTTGCGATGGCGGCTGTTTCAGGCTGCAACCGTATGAAGCCGTTCACTGATCTCGTCAAGCAGTGCTTTCGAACCGGCCATCAGGCCGTTCTGGCGGGTGCTGCTGCAATTGTACATGAAGCGCTGGCCGTCAAGATCAAGCGTGAACCCGCCGGCCTCGTGCACGATCAGGTCACCGGGCGCTAGATCCCAGTCATGCTTCTTGCCAAATGCGATGGCGCCATCGAATTCGCCGGTCGCGACAACACATTGGCGCAGAATAAGGGACGTGGTCATGGCGCAGTTGATTTGCGGCACCGGCGATTTCCACTTGCTTTGGCTGATGGCGCTCTTGTGGGCCACAAACCTGGAGCCGTCGAGTTTCGACTTGTCCGATATATGCATGGCATTGCCATTCAGGCGCGCACCGCCCCCTGAGACCGCATCGTAGAACCGGTTCTGTGCAGGCGCGAATGCGGCCGCTGCCACCGGCCGGCCATGTGACAACAGGCAGGCCCCGACGCACCAGTGATCCGACCCGCCCAGATAGGCCGATGTGCCGTCAATGGGATCCACCACCCAGACATTGTGTTTGAGTTCTGTCATATCTTCGCGGGCAGTTTCTTCCGACAGCCAGCCGAAATCCGGGGTCGCCGACCGCAGTCTTGCCGCCAGCAACTGATCGACCGCCAGGTCGGCTTCGGATACCGGAGAGCCGTCTTTCTTGTCCCAGCTGCCGACCCCGGCATGGCGCATCCGTAACGCCAGCTCGCCGGCTTCGCGCACGGCGTCGCACAACAGCTCGTGCTGTTCCCGCCAGGCTTCTTCGGTGGATGTGAGTTCAGGCGCCTGCAACGGTCATTCCTTCCACCATGCAAGTGGGGGCGTTGGTGCTCGATTTCATCTCAAGGTCATTGGCCGGCGTCAGCTTGATGAACATGTCCTTCAGGTTGCCGGCAATGGTGATTTCACTGACCGGGTGAGTGATTTCGCCGTTTTCAATGCGCAGTCCCGCCGCCCCGCGCGAGTAGTCCCCGGTCACCATGTTGACGCCGGAAGAAAACATCGACGTGATCACGATGCCGTCCTTGACGGAACCGATCAGGTCCTGTGCCGATACCGTTCCGTTGGCCAGCCACAGGTTGGTCGAAGACGGCGTCGGTTGCCCCCCGGTCGAGCGTGCCGCCCGGGCATTGCTGGTCAGGTCGAGCTTGGCGGCGGTGCGCCCGTCCAGCAGCCAGTTCGACAACACGCCGTCCTCAACGAGATTGAGCGGTTCGCACAGCAGGCCCTCAGCGTCGAACGGTTTTGATGACAATCCGCGTGTCAGCAGTGGATCATCGATAATCGACACACCCCGGGCAAACACCTGTTTGTCCATCATGTCCTTGAGAAAACTGGTGCCACGCACCACACCGGATCCGTTGGCTGCCTGGGCCAGCAGCGACGCGAACGAACTGGCCAGGCGCGCCTCGAATATGACCGGGCATTTCCTGGATGCCATCTTGCGTGGATTGAGCGCTCGCACGGCCCGTTCCCCGGCCCGCCTGCCGATGCCGTGGGCGTCGTCCAGATCGGCAAAGTGCACCTTGGAGGAGTAATCGTAATCGCGCTCCATCGAGGTGCCTTCACCGGCGATCGCCGATGCGGATATGGAATAGCCGGTGCGCCGGTAGGTGCCGCAAAACCCGTTGCTGGTCACCAGCGCGATTTCACGATGACCCGAGCTTGCTGCCGAGCCGTCGGTCTTTGTGACCCCCTCGACCTCCCGGCATGCCGCTTCCGCGGTAAGTGCCAGGTCGGTGAGAGTATCCGTGCCGGGGCGGGCATCGTCGGCAAGTTCCAGCCGGTCAGGAGGATCAGCCGTGCCGCTCGTGTCCTGCAGATGCAGGGATGCATCCGGCGGTGCGGTTTTCGCCATGGCAACGGCGCGCTCTGCCAGGGTCTGAAAGTCCTGCGCACTGCGTGCCGTGCCGGACACCACCGCGCTGGCACCATCAACGAACACGCGCAGACCGAAATCCGTGGCCTCCGACCTTTCCACCTTGTCAGTTGCACCGTTTCGGACCCTGACCTGCACGGCGATTCCGTCAACCGCCAGCACGTCCGCTGCATCCGCGCCTGCTTTTCTGGCAAGATCGAGAAACTGTTCGGCAGATGAAAGGGTGTTGGGTGCACTCATGATGGCAGTCTCATTAGGCTATCAAGCATGATTCCGGCAAACACGATCAGGCCGAAATTGCGGTTGGAGCGAAACAGCATTAGGCAGCGGTCGGGATCATCCACGTCAAGCCGCGCCAGTTGCCAGGCCGCGTGCAGGGCTGCACCGGCCAGTCCGGTATAGAAGATAATCCCGGCACCTGCATAAAATCCCGATGCAAACAGCGCGATGAATGTAAGTGTAAAGAACAGGACCAGCCATTTGGGCGTTGCGGCGCCGAACTTCAAGGCGGTGGACTTGATGCCGATTGCCAGGTCGTCCTCCTTGTCCTGGTGAGCGTAGATGGTGTCATAGGCCAGCGTCCAGGAAATGCCGCCGAGATACATCAGGACGGCCGGCAGCTCGAGCTCACCGCGCACAGCGGCCCAGCCGAGCAGGGCGCCCCAGTTGAAGGCGATGCCCAGAAACACCTGCGGCCAGTAGGTAAAGCGCTTCATGAACGGATAGATGGCAACCGTTGCCAGCGACAGCACGCCGAGGGAGATGGCGAACCAGTTGAATTGTATCAACACCAGGAAACCGGTCAGCGACAGCGCGATCATGAAAACCTTGGCCTGGCCGGCACTGACCTGGCCCGACGGGATCGGGCGCGACCTGGTGCGGGCAACGGCTGCATCAAAGTCGCGGTCGACGATGTCATTGAACGTACAGCCAGCCCCGCGCATGACCACGGCCCCGATGAAGAAGAGGACCAGATACCACAGGTTGGCCATGCCGCCGCCCGATGCGGTCTGCGCCATGGCAATGGCCCACCAGCCGGGCAGCAGCAGCAGCCACCAGCCGATCGGCCGTTCCAGGCGGGCAAGTCTCGCATACGGACGGGCGGCACGCGGCAGCAACCTGTCGGCCCAGTGCTCGCGCACCGCATCTGCCACCCGGCCATCATTGTTGGTTGTCTGCATCATTGGATGGAGTGTTAGCCTAATCGCTTGCGTCTTGAAACCATCAAACGAATGCGGCAACACATGCAGCACGGTAATTTGGTCATTCATGGAGAGGAATCTTGAACAGCCGGCTCGCATTGTTCACGTTCGGGGTGTTCGCCAAACCGGCGGATGATCCGGCAAACGATGGTTTTCATGTCCGCAACGATCCGATAATGGCCGCGGTTCCGCTGGCTGAAGGCTTTCTAGGACATTCCGGCTATCCGGGCGAGCCGGGCCCGGAACAGTGGGGTGATTTTGTGTTTCCGCACTTCTATGAAGAACGCGGAGACGGCTGGACACCGCAGACCCTGTCTTTGTGGCAGGACCTGGAATCAGCCATGGCCTTCGCCTATCAGGGACTGCACGCAGAAGCGATGCGTCACGCTAAGGAATGGCTCGAGCCACCGCAATGGCCGCCTTATGCCTTGTGGTGGGTTGCAGCCGCCCATACACCGACCTGGCGCGAGGCCTGTGCGAGGCATTTGCAGTTGCATGAGTTGGGCACCGGCGAACAGGTATTCACCTTCAAGCAGCCATTCAGTGCAGATGGCTTGCCGGTTGAGCTGGACGGGCGGAAGACCAGGCAGATCGCGGCGCGCAATGCGGCGCGTCTTTCCGGCATCAGCAAGGCGGGTTAGGCAATGGCCAGGTCGCAGGGGCGGGTGCCCAGGGTGTATTGTCAGCAGACATTGGCCGCGACCAATGAACTGGCGCTGTCGCGCGAGGCTTCGCATTACCTGGTGACCGTGTTGCGCTCAGCCGAAGGGGCGTCAGTCCGCCTGTTCAATGCCATAGACGGTGAATGGCACTGCGTGGTGTCGCACGCCAGCCGCAAGGCTGCCCGGGTCACCTGTGAAGAGCGACTGCGCGAGGCCGAACTGCCGCCCGACATTGACTACCTGTTTGCACCACTGAAGTCGGCGCGGCTGGATTATCTGGCCCAGAAGGCAACCGAAATGGGCGTGCGCCGGATACGCCCCGTCATCACCCGCCACACGGTTGCAGACAAGGTCAACCTGGATCGGGTACGGGCAAATGCCATAGAGGCGGCCGAGCAATGCAATATGGTGTATGTGCCGGATGTGGCGGAGCCGGAAAAGCTGAAAAGTGTGCTGGCAGACTGGCCTGAAGACCGCACATTGATTTTCTGCGACGAACGTGCCGGTCACGAAAATCCCTTAGACACGCTGAAACGTGTGAAAACCGAAGCCGTCGGCGTATTGCTCGGGCCGGAAGGCGGATTTTCCGCGGAAGAACGTGACTTGATCCTGTCAGTGCCAAATGTTGTGGCGCTATCGCTGGGGCCGCGCATCATGCGCGCGGATACCGCTGCCGTGGCCGTGCTGGCGCTGGTGCAGTCTGTGATGGGTGACTGGGGCACGGATAGCTCATGCACGGACAAATAAGTTTGACTTGCCCTGTGCGGAAATCACAGGCTAGACGTTCGGCAGATAGTATTGAACACACGCCCAATCTCACTGGCGTGCTCTGACCCAAGGCGGACCTTCCTCATGAGTGTGGCTGTTCCCGATACCGCGGAGACCCGCGCCATCATCGAAGACAAGGCGCAACTGGTGTCTTACCTGGAAGCCGGTTGCAAGCCCAAGGCGGAATGGCGCCTGGGCACCGAGCATGAAAAGTTTGCATTTCTGACCGATACCCTGCAGCCGGTTCCCTATGACGGCGAGCGCTCGATCAGGGCGCTGCTGGAGGGCCTCGCTGCCAGGTTCGGCTGGACGCCGGCCATGGAAGGTGACCGGATCATCGGCCTCACCGATCCGGTGGCCTACGGCAATGTGTCACTGGAACCCGGTGGCCAGTTTGAGCTGTCGGGCGCGCCGCTTGAGAACGTGTTCCAGACCTGCCAGGAAGTGCACGAGCACCTGGCCCAGGTGCGTGAAGTGGGAGATGAGCTTGGCATCGGCTTTCTCGGGCTCGGTTTCAATCCGTTGTGGAAGCGTGAAGACATTCCGGTCATGCCAAAGGGTCGTTACAAGATCATGCGCGAGTACATGGCCAAGATGGGCAATTTGGGACGTGACATGATGTTGCGCTCGTGCACGGTTCAGGTGAACCAGGACTTCTCGTCCGAAGCGGACATGCGCCGGAAAATGCGTGTCAGCCTGGCCCTGCAGCCGGTCGCCACCGCCTTGTTCGCGGCATCGCCGTTCACCGAAGGAAAACCGAACGGTTTCAAGTCGTTCCGGTCCGAAATCTGGCGCGACACTGACCCTGACCGGACCGGCATGCTGCCGTTCGTGTTCGACGACGGCTTCGGCTTCGAACAGTATGTCGACTACGCCATTGATGTGCCCATGTACTTCGTCAATCGCGGCGGAGATTATCTGGACTGTTCCGGCGAAAGCTTCCGCGCCTTCATGGCCGGTGAGCTGCCGCAACTGCCCGGTGAAAAACCGTCCATGAAGGACTGGGCCGATCACATCACCACCATCTTTCCGGAAGTCCGACTGAAGAAGTTTATCGAACAGCGCGGCGCCGATGCAGGCGCCTGGCGCAGGCTTTGTGCCCTGCCGGCATTCTGGACCGGCCTGCTCTATGAACAGGCATCGCTGGATGCGGCCTGGGATCTTGTAAAGGACTGGACGGCCGACCAGCGCCAGGCGCTGCGCGACGACGTGCCGGTCAAGGGGCTTGATGCATCGATAGCCGGGCGCAGCCTGCAGGATGTCGCCATCGAGGTGCTGGCCATTTGCCGGTCGGGCCTGGAAATCCGCAACGTGCAGGGGCCGGCGGAGCAGACCGAAGCCAAGTTCCTCGATGTGCTTGATGAAATCGCCCAGTCAGGCAGGTCCAACGCCGACGAATTGCTGGCGCTTTATGACGGCAACTGGAACGGCGATGTCACCCGTGTCTATCGTGATTTTGCTTTCTGATGTCCTGGTCGCGTCCTTAACTGTCGCAAAACCGGTTTCCTGTTTCCGGTTTGTGCACTAGCTTCCATCAAGAACGTGTTGTGGAGCGCGCTGCGCATGAAAATCATCGGCCTGAAAACCTTCATTGTGGGCAATCCGCCACCGCGTCGCGGCGGGCGCTATTTCATTTTCCTGAAACTCGTCACCGACAACGGCATCGAAGGCGTCGGCGAGGTTTACACGGCCAGCTTTGCACCCGACGTTGTGGTCGCCATGATCGAGGACGTGTTCCGGCGCAATGTCGAGGGCAATGACCCGTTTCGCATAGAAACCTTCTGGCGCCGGGCCTACACTAGGGGCTATTCCGGCCGCCCCGACATTTCCCTGATGGGTGTCATGTCCGGCATCGAAATGGCCATGTGGGACATCTGTGGAAAGGCTGTGGAAAAGCCTGTGTATGACCTGTTGGGAGGCTGTGTACATGAACGGCTGCGGTCGTACACATATCTGTACGCGGACGCCGACATTGACGCCTATGCCTACACCGATCCCGACAACGATGTGTACAACAACCCGGACGTGGCCGCTGAACGCGCGCTGCACTATGTGAACCAGGGCTTCACGGCGGTGAAGTTCGACCCGGCCGGGCCGTACACGGCGTTTGATCCGCACATGCCCAGCCTGGAGCGCATGGACATTTCCGAACAGTTCTGCCGAAAGATCCGAGAGGCCGTCGGCAACCGGGCGGATCTGCTGTTCGGAACCCATGGCCAGTTCACCACTTCAGGCGCGATCCGCATGGCGCGCCGCCTCGAGCCGTTTGACCCGTTGTGGTTCGAAGAACCGTGCCCGCCGGAGATGCCGGAGGAGATGGCGAAAGTAGCCCGCTCGACCAGGGTGCCGATTGCCACCGGTGAACGCCTGACCACCAAGTATGAATTTGCCCGCGTGCTGGAACTGGGGGCGGCCTCTATTCTGCAGATGGCGCTCGGCCGGGTCGGCGGCCTGCTGGAAGCGAAGAAGATTGCCGGCATGGCGGAGGCCCACTACGCACAGATCGCTCCGCACCTCTATTGCGGGCCGATCGAGGGAGCCGCAAATGTGCAGATATCCGCGTGTTCGCCGAACTTCTTGATCCTGGAGAGTATCGAGCAATGGGGTGGTTTTCATGCCGATATCCTGATGAAGCCGATGCAGTTTGAAGACGGCTTCGTCATCCCGCCCAAGGAGCCGGGCCTTGGTGTGGAGCTCAATGAAGACGTGGCCCTGGCCAACCCTTACACCGACGATGACGGGTTGCACATCGCACCTAGCGAAACCCCCGCAGCCTGGAACGACTGATTTCAACTGTACAGATCAATGGGAGAGCGGCCATGAGGGTCGGATTTATCGGTTTGGGCAATGTCGGCGGCAAGCTGGCTGGCAGCCTCATTCGCAATGGTATCGACACGGTTGTGCGCGACCTGGATCGCGATGCCGCGCAAAAGTTTGTTGACCGCGGCGCCGGCTGGGCCGACAGCCCGAAACAAATGGCTGAAATGTGTGATGTGATCATCACCTGCCTGCCGTCACCGGCAGCGTGCTCCAACGTCATGGAAGGCCCGGACGGCATTCTTGATGGCCTGTCACCCGGCAAGGTCTGGATGGAGATGTCGACTACCGATGAAGCGGAGGTCAAGCGGCTTGGCGAGATGGTCAAGTCAAAGGGCGCAGAGCCGGTGGACTGTCCGGTGTCCGGCGGGTGCCACCGCGCCGACACCGGCAATATTTCAATTTTCGCCGGATGCGAGCGTGACACGTTTGAAAAGATTCTGCCGCTGATGACAGTTCTGGGCCGCCGGGTGCTGCACACCGGGCCGCTGGGCTCTGCCTCTACGCTGAAGGTGATGACCAACTACCTGGCAACGGCCAACCTGCTCACCTGCTGCGAGGCGCTCATCACCATGAAGGCGGCCGGTATGGACTTAGCGACCACTTACGAGGCCATGAAGATTTCATCAGGCACCTCGTTTGTGCACGAGACCGAAAGCCAGCTGATCCTCAACGGCAGCAGGGACGTGAACTTCACCATCGACCTGGTGTTGAAGGACATCGGTTTGTTCCAGACCATCGCGGAACGCAACAATGTGCCGCTGGAGATCTCGCCGATGATCATCGACATCATGAAGGACGGTCAGAAGCGGTTTGGCCAGCGCGCCAATTCCGACGACATCATCAGGCGGCTGGAAGAGGCAACCGGTCTGTCTGTGCTGGCTGACGGGTTCCCGGACGACCTGGTCGACGATGAGCCTGAAGAAAAAGGCCACGAGGTCGTGCCGCCGGGCAGGTAGACGGTCCCCATGGGCGAACGCAGTTATGTTCCGTTTGACGTATTTGCCATGCGGGTCGACGTGCCGGTGTCGACGGCGGTTCGCGATGGTGATCTGGGCTGGACCTGCGGGCAGTGCCCGCTGACCGAAACCGGCGTGGTGCATGCACCGGGGGATCTGCTGGCCCAGACGGAATTCGTCTGCGGCATGATTGAAACGGTGATGACGCGGGCGGGCTTCAAACCATCCGACATCGGCAGGCTGCATGTTTATTTCACCGCCGAAACCGACTATGAAGCCGCGGCTGCATTGGCTCTGATCGCAGCACGGTTTGGCCATGGCCCACTCATCGTGCCGATTGCGGTGCCGCATTTCTACTATGACGGCATGCTGATCGAGGTTGATGTATTCGCCACCAGCCGCCTGCAAATGCGTGCTCCTGTTGACGCCAATGGCGTCCGGCTCGACATCGCCGATGCCGGTGAGCAGGTCTGGGCCTATGCCAGCGTATCCCTGGCCGATCGCACGGCGGACGAGGCGATTGACCACATGACAGGAGCACTGGCCCGGCAGGGCATGGACCAGGAGCATCTGCTTGCCGACTTCTGGATGGTCGGTGGGATCAACGCCGATGCCGGGCGGAATGCGCCCAGCCTGCAGAACAACCGTTTTGTGACCAACCCCGACGCACTGGTTCATCTCGCAGACCCGGCGCCGCACGTGATCGCCGCCGCCCTGACATTCAGCAAGCGGCCGGTTTCAGTCCTTTCCTTAGCGGATGCACAAGACGCTGTGCGCCTGAGCCTGAAAAGGTCCGGACGAACGCTCTGGGGGAGCGGGGTCTGCGCAAACTC
>JBPCVV010000228.1:0-17228 GCA_051010195.1 Anderseniella sp.
CACCGGCATTACAAGTGGATCGACCACGATGTCATGGGCCGGGATGCCGAAATCTGCTGCTCGTTCGACTATCTTTTTTGCAACGGCAAAACGCACATCGGGATCTTCCGAAATACCGGTGTCGTCATTGGAAATTGCCACCACCGGTACATCATACTTTTTGACGAGCGGCAAAATGGCCTCCAGGCGTTCTTCCTCGCCGGTGACCGAATTCAGCAACGGGCGGCCCTGACAAGTCTCAAGGCCTGCGGTCAAAGCGGCCGGGACGCTGGAATCAATACACAACGGGACGTCGACCAGGCCTTGAACAAGTTCAATCATCTTCCGCATCAGGGGCGGTTCTGTCTCATTCGGATTTGGGTTTGAGTTGTAGACAACACCCGCATTTACATCGAGGACCGTTGCCCCGCAGGCGACCTGCGCCAGCGCATCCTTCTCCACCGTTGAGAAATCTCCGGCTTGCAGTTCTGCAGCCAGTTTCTTGCGTCCTGTCGGGTTGATGCGTTCTCCGATAACGCAAAACGGCTGGTCAAAACCGATGATGACTTCCTTGGTTGCTGAGGCGATGAGTGTGCGGGTCATGTGCGGGGCGTCCTTCTAGAGCGCGGAACATAATAAGAAGTTGTGCAACGGTGGGTCGGCAAGTCTGTATCAGGCGGTGCCGCCGGATGCTATAAGTGCCTTTATCCGATCGTGATCATAATCGGCTTCAAGCTGTTCGGCAGTCTGCGTGACTGCGGGCAGCAGATCATCACCGCATTCGACCGCATTGCCGCGGCGCCATTGGTCCAGATAATCATCCGAGTCTGCTGCCTGGGAGCGCATGGCGGCCATGTCTATTGCCTCTTGAAACCTGTCGGACAGCATTTTCTTTTCCGCCTTGCGGCCGGCCTTTGCGGTCACCTGTGAGGGGATGTCGCGCCAGTATGTGATGAAAATTTGGGCCATGGAGGAATTCAGCTTTTCAGGTCAGAGCTTGATGTCTCCTCAGATATAGGCGCGAGCGCTCCACAACACTGCAGGTTTTGCGACAAGCACGCGAGCAAAACCGACCGCAGCAGTCTCACACTGCATGGGCGAATTGGCTCTGGCCGGCTTGTGCAATACCGGCCAGCTTGCATGTCTGGTCAACCAGATCAGGGCGGTTCATGGAGTAAACATGCACATGATCCACACCCTGCGCACCAAGTTGCATGATCTGCTGGGCCGCAAATTCACATGCACGCGCCTTGTGCTGTGACGAGTGGGCGGCGAGGCCGTCAAAGGCGGCATGCAGTTGGTCTGGAATACGTGCCTGGCATTTTGCGGCGAAGCTCGCCACTTTTGCGAAATCGTGGATCAGCAGAATACCGGGAACAATCGGCTGATAGATGCCGGCCGCCCGCACTTGCTCCATGAAATGGAAGTAATCCCGGTTGTCGAAAAAGAACTGGGTGATGGCAGCCTTCGCACCGGTTGCAAGCTTGGTTTTCAGGTTGCGGATGCAGGCATGGCCGGACCCGGATGCCGGGTGCACCTCCGGGTAGGCGGCGACATAGGTGTCCAGGTCACCGCGCTCGGTCACCGCGCGGGCCAGGTCCGCTCCGTTTTCATATCCTTCCGGATGCGGCTGGTACGGCCCGGAAATGCCCGGCATGTCGCCGCGCAGGGCGAGTATGCCTTTCACCCCCTGAGCCGCGTACCTCTCAATGACGGCATCAGTCTGTGCCCGGGACTGGCCGGCGCACGTCAGGTGTCCGACCACGTCAAGACCATCGATGCCGAGTAACTGGCCGACAGTGCCGAATGAGGCCTGATGGCTGGTTCCGCCGGCACCGTAGGTGACTGAGGCAAACAGCGGTGCGTACTTGCGCATGACGCGGGCCAGCTCAGCCATGCCGTCACTCTGCATCGTTGAGCGGGCGGGAAATACTTCGAACGACACACGCGGACTTCCGCCTGGTGCGAAATCGCCGGAACCGGATGAAACAATCGACATGCACATTCTCCATATAAAGATATCTTTATATATTGAAACAGAATGCCAGGTCAAGCGGGTTATGGCCCCGAACTGGGCTGCATCACCTGTATTTCCGCGCAGGCCCGTGTCAGCGCATGACCAGCACCGGGCATTGGGCGTGACGCACAACACGGCTTGCGGTCGAGCCGAGGAAATAGTCTGCGACGCCGGGTTTGTGGGAGCCGATGATCACAAGGTCTGCACCATGTTCGGTTGCGGCATCCAGGATGGCGGAGCCGGGGGAGCCGTGTTTGAGTTCTGCGGGGCCGGAGACATTATTCTCCTCCGCCAGTTTTGCCATTTCTGCCTTGGCCCATTTGTGGGTCTTGTCCAGCAAATCGCCGGAAATCTCTACTGCCGCATAGGCAGGGATGTCGTGAACCACATGGGTCAGGATGATTTCTGCGGATTCGCCGCCAATCTCTTTAGCCAGCTTGATCATCTGTGCACCAAGATCGCTGTGGGTGAGGTCAACCGGTACCAGTATTTTTTTGAACATTGTAAATGCCCTCTCTGTTTGTGGCCACTATGGCGACTGTGGGAACCCTATGGATGCCACGATTGCTGGACAAGAGGGTTGATTCAGATCATGCGGTTTTCCCGACATCGTGGTCGTTAATTGACCATTTCTGGACGCATCGCCCGAAGAAGCTGACTGGCATTAGGCCTAACAACGTGGTTAGCTTTACTAAACAGGTGGAAAATCCGTGATGTCTACAGAAACCGATGCACCGTCTGATGCCTCTCCTGCACGCCGTGGCCGCAGGGGCGGAGGCGGTGCCGAAGGCCGCCGCGCCGCACGGGTAGGCGGCGGCATTCAGGCATTCAGCTACATTAAACGCCAAATTCCGCTCTACGAAGTTCTCGGTGAAGAAGGCCTGTCCCTGATCGAGGCCAATTGCGACACGGTACTGCAGGAAGTTGGCATCGATTTTCGCGACGATGCCGAAGCACTGGACATGTGGAAGGCGGCCGGAGCCGACGTCAAGGACGAACGGGTCCGGTTTCCAAAGGGCCTTGTGCGCTCACTGATCAAGTCTGCCCCGTCTCAGTTTACCCAGCATGCCCGAAATCCGGCCCGCAGCGTGGAAATCGGTGGGAAAAACACTGTGTTTGCGCCTGTTTATGGTCCACCGTTCGTGCATGATCTCAACGGTGGCCGCCGCTATGCGACCATTGAGGATTTCCGGAACTTTGTGAAACTGGCATACACCGCACCGGCCATGCATCACTCCGGTGGAACTGTGTGCGAGCCGGTGGACATTCCGGTGGCCAAGCGCCATCTCGACATGATCTACAGCCATGTCCGCTATTCCGACAAACCGTTCATGGGCTCGGTAACGGCGCCGGAACGCGCCGAAGACAGTGTCGCCATGGCCAAGATGGTTTTCGGTGACGATTTCGTCGACAACAATTGCGTGCTGATAAATCTGATAAATGCCAATTCACCCATGGTGTTTGACGACACCATGGTGGGAGCGCTGAAAGTGTATGCCCGCGCCGGACAGGCTTGCGTTGTGTCTCCGTTCATTCTGGCCGGTGCGATGTCGCCTGTCACAATAATAGGGACGCTGACCCAGATTCTGGCGGAAGCATCGGTGGGATTAGCGTTTTCGCAGCTGTGCCGTCCCGGCGCACCGGTTGTGTTCGGCACGTTTGCTTCCTCAATGTCGATGCAGTCGGGTGCCCCGACTTTTGGAACACCTGAGCCCGCACATGTGCTGTTCGGCGCCGCCCAGCTGGCGCGCCGGCTGGGTGTGCCGTTCCGCTCAGGCGGTTCATTGTGCGCATCGAAACTGCCCGATGCCCAGGCTGCGCATGAAAGCTCCAACACCGTGTTGCCCGGCGTGCTCGCCGGCGTCAACTTCATGCTTCACTCGGCCGGCTGGCTGGAGGGCGGACTGGTGTCCAGCTACGAAAAATTCATCATCGACTGTGATCAGTTGTCCATGATGCAGCGCTTTGCCGGTGGTATTGACCTGAGTGAAAATGGTCAGGCAATGGACGCGATCGCCGAAGTCGGGCCCGGCAGCCACTACCTGGGCTGCAACCACACGCAACGCAATTTCGAAGACGCGTTCTGGCGCTCGGGCATTGCTGACAACAATTCGTTCGAACAATGGCTGGCGGACGGTTCACTGGATGCCGCGCAGCGCGCGAATGCCATCTGGACCAGGCAGCTCAAGGATTATGCCGCTCCTGATCTGGACCAGGCAATTGACGAACAGCTTGTCGCGTTCATGGAACAGCGCAAGGCAGTTCTGCCAGACAGCGTTTCGTGACGGATTTGCCAGAAACCGGCCGTTCAGTCCTGCATGAGACATGTAAAGCGTGTAATGTGTCTTTATTCGGCACGCAAGTGTCGCTTACGGGTGGAGCGGCACATTGTGCCTACCTGCCATGATTTGCCGTGGAAGCGTCTGCCGCTGGACGGTAGGAAATTTCGGTTTACGGTCTTGCGTCCGGAGGTCCGGGTGATAGGCTGACATCTAGTGCGATGACATGCCGTGAGACGGCGTTCATTTGCGTTGTGTAACCTCGGGAGGAGTAGCTTTAATATGTCTGACAAAGAAAATATCTGGATTCCCAAGCTGAAGCAGCAACTTGCTGACAAGCTGATCGACCGCCGTGAATTTATCCGGTACTCGACCCTGCTCGGCATGTCGGCCGGTGCAGCTTACATGTGGGCCGGCAAGATTACCGGCCAGCCGATCGCATCGCCTGCGCGTGCAGCCGACATGCCCAAGGGCGGCACATTGAAAATCGGCATGCGTGTGCCGAAGATCAACAGCCCGCACACATTCTCATGGATTTATGATTCCAACATCACCCGCCAGATGGTGCGTTATATAACCCGCACCGGCGTCGACAACGTCACCCGTCCCGACCTGGCCTCATGGTCGGCGTCCGACGACTTGAAAACCTGGACCTTCACCGTCAGTGACGATATCGAATGGTTCAAGGGCGGCAAAATGACTGCCGAGCAGATGGCATGGAACATCAAGCACTGCCTGGATGCCGCCACAGGTTCATCTGTCGTGGGTCTGATGAAGGGCTACATGCTCAACGAGATCGACTCCGGCAAGAAGGACGACAAGGGCGAAGTGGTCATGACCACCGAACTGTGGGATGCCAACGCCATTCAGGTCAAGGATGACAAGACGCTTGTCCTCAACCTCAAGGAAGCCCAGGTCGCGGTGCCGGAGCATTTGTTCCACTATCCTCTGGCCATTCTGGATCCGGCAGAAAACGGCGAGTTCGGCCTCGGTTCGAACGGCCATGGTGACTTTGAACTGGTGGAATTCGAAGTGGGCCGCAAGGCAGTCCTGAAAAAGCGCGAGAACTCAAAAGCCTATCTGGACATGATTGAATTCGTTGATCTCGGTGACAACACGGCAGCGTCTGCAGCCGCAGTTCAGTCCAAGCAGGTACACGGTGTCTATGAAGGCAATGTGGAGCAGTTTGATCTGTTCAAGGCAATGGATCATGTCGAGATGTATGACACGACCACCGCCTCCACGGGTGTCGTGCGCATGCAGATTGACCAGAAGCCGTTCGACAATCCGAAGGTCCGTAAGGCAATGCGGCTGGCATGTGATGTGGACAAGACCACCGAAATCGCTGTTGGCGATCTTGGCACAACGGCTGAACACCATCATGTCTGCCCGATCCATCCGGATTACAAAAAACTGCCGGTCATGGCCCGCGATGTTGAAGCGGCCAAGAAACTGCTCGCAGAAGCAGGTCATGCCGATGGCATCGAGGCGGAAATCGCCTGTAAGCCTGACCCCGCCTGGGAACTGGCAGTGGTTGAAGCCTGCGTTGAGCAGTGGAAGGAAGCCGGCATCAATGTCAAGATGAATGTGCTGCCGTCGGCCAAGTTCTGGGATGTCTGGGACAAGGTGCCGTTCGGCTTTACGTCATGGGCCCACAGGCCGCTTGGCTTCATGGTGCTCGGTCTTGCATATCGTACAGGCGTGCCGTGGAATGAAACCCATTACTCCAATGCGGAGTTTGACAAGATCCTGACGCAGGCCGAAGGCACGCTGGATCTGGCAGCCCGCACCGAATTGCTCGGCAAGCTGCAAATGATCATGCAGGAAGACGGGCCGATCGCGCAGCCATTGTGGCGCAAGCTGTTCATTCCGATGGACAAGCGGGTGAAGGGCTTCGCCATTCATCCGACCCGTTACTTCTTCTGTGAAGAATACGCCGTCGAAGCCTAATTGCCTCGATTGCAGGACTTTAAAGGAGCGTCCTCCCGAATTCTCGGGAGGGCGCTTTTTCGTTCGTGACCTGCACTGCAAGGGTGATCTAGTCTGCCATTCGAAGACGAATGCAAAAGGGAGTTGAACATGAACAAGGCACCGGGAACCGCCGGCTTCATGGCCATGAAAGGCGACGGCTATTACTCGAAAGCCACAATTGGCGCCAAGCATGTGATGGACAATGCGGCCAACCTGGTTCTGGATGCCGTTGCACGCATGGACCCACCTGACGACGGCAGCCTATTTCGCGCCACAGACATGGGCGCTGCTGACGGTGGAACATCCGTTGATCTGTGGCGGCGTGTTCTTGCAGACGTGCGCGCCCGGGTTCCATCGCGTCCCATTGAAATTACCTATACCGATCTGCCGCGCAATGACTTTGCCCAGGTGTTTCGAATGATCCACGGGCAAACCGACACGAAAAGCTATTACCCGGAAATAGAGGATCTGTACGTGTTTGCCTCCGGCACTTCGTTTCATGAAAACATTTTTCCGGCTGGGACGTTGGATCTGGGGTTTTCAGCAACAGCCTCCCATTATATTTCGACCACGCCCTGTAACATCACCGATCACGTTCATATGGTGGGCGCAAGCGGTGCCGAACGCGATGCCTTCACCCGGCAAGGCGCAACCGACTGGGAAACCATGTTGTTGCAACGTACCCGGGAACTGAAGCCCGGTGGCAGACTGTGCCTGTTCAACTTCGGGATCGATGAAGAAGGCCGTTATCTCGGCGATACCGGCGGTGTTAGCATGTTTGATACGTTCAACAGGTTTTGGAGTGAACTGGCCGATGACGGTGTAATCACGCGCGACGAGTATCTGAACACCAATTTCCCGCAACATTACCGCACGGTTGAGGAGTTTACCGCGCCGCTGAAGGACAACAACAGCGCGGTCTACAAGGCTGGGTTGCGACTGGAGCATGTTGAGACCCGCGTGGTCCGCTGCCCGTTCGAGCAGGATTTCAGTGAAAACCACAGGGATGCAGCTCGCTTTGCCATGGAATACCTGCCAACACTCAGGTCATGGTCGGAAGCCACGTTCCTGGGCGGGCTTGATGCCGGCCGCGACGAGCTTCAACGCCAGACCATCATGGATGAGTTTTACGGCCGCTATCAGGCCAGCGTTGCCGCTGCACCTGAAGGCCATGCCATGGATTACGTTCACGCCTACCTGATCTGCCGCAAGGAAGTATAAAGTGAAAAAAACCACGACGACTCTCGATATCGAAAAAGCCCGCAGGCTCGCGCTTCGGGCATTGACCAAGTCAGGTGCCGCACGGGTCAATGTGCGTTATCTGGCAGATGCCGTGATTGACAGTGAACTTGTCGGCATGCCGAGCCACGGCTTTTTCTGGTTGCCGGTTTACTGTTCACATCTCAGGTGCGGCAAGGTTGACGGCCAGATCAAACCGGTCATCACCCGGTTGTCGCCAGTGGCCTATCGTGCCGATGCCGGGTCAGGGTTTGCCCATCCGGCAATCGAAAAGGGGTTTCGGAAAATAATTGCCGCAGCAAAAAAGTCCGGCATTGCCGCCCTTTCGATAACCAATTCCTACAATTGTGGCAGGCTGGGCGGGCACACCGAGCGCCTGGCGCGTGAAGGCCTGCTGGCAATGGGGTTCACCAATGCGCCGGCGTCAATTGCACCACCAGGCGGCATCAAGGCGGTGATCGGCACCAATCCTGTGTCCATTGCGGCACCTGACGGCAAGGGCGGGGTCGGTTATGTCATAGACCAGTCATCTTCGGTCGTGGCCAAGTCGGAAGTCATGCGGCATGCCGCACGCGGCGATGAAATACCGCTGGGCTGGGCGCTTGATGCCGACGGTAACCCGACCACGGACCCACGTCAGGCTGCCACCATGGCGCCTTCGGGCGGCTATAAGGGCTTTGGGCAGGGGCTGATGGTGGAAACCATGTCGTCGCTGATGAGCGGTGCGCAACTGGGCAGTGCCATGTCACCGTTTGCAACCGATGCCGGCGGGCCGTGCAATTCAGGACAGTTCTTCCTGGCAATTGACCCTGAAGGGTTTTCTGCAGGCCTGTTTGCGGATCGATTTGCTGAGCTTGCAAAGTCAATCACCGCTCAGGAGGGCACCCGCTTGCCGGGTCTGAGCCGCCTGGCAACGCGCGAGGAAAGCCTCACGCGCGGCACCATCGAAGTGGATCGTGACCTGCTGAAGCGTGTGCGAGATTGTACGCGTTGATGCAGGCCCGGCCCTGAAGTAACGAGGGTCTGATGGCAGTTGACTATGAGATTGACTGTGTTGTGGCAGGTGCCGGTGCGATTGGCCTGGCGGTGGCGCGTGAACTCGCGCAATCCGGCCGCGATGTGCTGATCGTTGAAGCAGGTGAAGCGTTTGGCCGGGGGGTATCCTCGCGGTCAAGCGAGGTTGTTCATGCCGGCATGTATTACACGCCAGGCTCGCTGCGCGCCCAAATGTGCGTTGAAGGCAAATGGCTGCTGTACGACTTCATGAGCAGGCACAATGTTGCCCACACCAATTGCGGCAAGCTGATCGTGGCCTGCGAGCCGGGTGAAGTCACGACACTTGAGGCCATCATGCAGAAGGGCTCAGCCAATGGTGTTGATGACCTTGAAATGCTGGATCAGCGCCAGGCCAGGGCGCTGGAACCGGAATTGCAATGTGTCGCGGCAATACTGTCTCCATCGACCGGCATGATGGATTCCGCAGGGGTCATGCTGGCTTTGTTGGGTGAGGCTGAAAACGCCGGGGCTACGCTGGCGACCAGATCACCGGTTACCGGCGGTCGCGTGGGTGGCAGGCAGATCGAGATTGATGTTGGCGGCGCGGAACCGATGACGATCGGCTGCAACCTGTTTGTCAATTCCACCAGTCTCAATGCACCGCAAGTGGCTGCAAGTCTTCAAGGGCTGGATACGTCTCACGTGCCGACAGCATATTATGGCAAGGGCAGCTATTTCTCGATTGCCGGCAAGGCGCCGTTCACGCGACTGATCTATCCGTGCCCGGTCGCCGGCGGTCTGGGGGTCCACCTGACCGTCGATGTCGGTGGCCAGGCGCGGTTCGGCCCGGACGTGGAATGGGTCGATGAACCGAATTATGACGTCGATCCCGTGCGTGCTGATGAATTCTATGCGCTGGTCAGGCGATATTGGCCGGCGCTACCGGACGGTGCCCTGCAGCCGTCATATGCCGGTATCAGGCCCAAGATCGTGCCGCCGGGCAACCAGACGCAGGACTTCAGGATTGACGGCCCGAAGGTGCACGGCGTGCCCGGCCTGGTCAACCTGTTTGGCGTGGAAAGCCCCGGGTTGACGTCCAGCCTGGCGATCGGACGGTATGTCAGGAATATGATCGATTGCCCTTGATAACACTCACTGTTTTGGAATGGAACCAACGCAATAGATTTGTAGGACCAAAGCGTTAAGCGCCATTGCGTCTGGTGCCCGTGACGCTTCATAATATCGGTACCGAAAGCAAGCTTTTAAACCAATTCACGTTTTCGGACGCTCATCAGCGGAGGGAGTACTCTATGAAGAAGTTATTGACAGCAACCCTTGCAGCAGTTGCGCTGGCTTCAGTCAGCATCACTGCAGCCCAGGCGCAGACCAAGGAAATTACGGTCGCCTACTTTCTGGAATGGCCAATGCCTTTCCAGTACGCCAAGGTAAAGGGCATTTACGACAAGGAACTCGGTGTAAAGGTGAACTGGAAGTCATTCGACGCCGGTACAGCAATGTCTGCTGCCATGGCCTCTGGTGATATCCAGATTTCCGTCAGCCAAGGTGTGCCGCCTTTCGTAGTAGCAACATCGGCCGGTCAGGATCTGCAGATTGCTGACGTTGCTGTGGTGTACAACGAAAACGACAACTGTGTTGTCAAGACGGCACTGGAAATCACCAAGGACAATGCCAAGGAACTGGTAGGCAAGAAGGCCGGGGTGCCGATCGGTACCGCTGCGCATTATGGTTTCCTGAAGCAGATGAAACACTTCGGTGTTGACGTGTCCAAGATGGAAGTCGTCGACATGGCTCCGCCAGATGGTGCAGCTGCATTTGCCAACGGCAATCTCGACATGGTTTGCGGCTGGGGTGGTTCGCTGCGTCGGATGAAGGAGCACGGCAACGTTCTGTTGACCGGTGCGGAAAAGGAAGCCCTCGGTATTTCCGTTTTTGACGTGACCTCGGCACCTGCATCATTTGCGGCAGAAAATGCCGAACTGCTGTCTAAGTTCCTGAAGGTTACCGCGGACATGAACGCCAAGTGGAATGCCGGTGGCGCCGCGGCGGACGAGATGCTGGCGGTTATCGCAAAAGATGCCGGCATGGACGAGCAGGCGACCAAGGAAACCATGGCTGGATTTGAGTTTCCGTCAACGGAAGCTCAGCTTTCAGCCAAATGGCTCGGCGGCGGCACCCAGCAGTTCCTCAAGGAAGTTGGTGACTTCTTCAAGGAACAGGGCAACATTCCCGCTGCTCGCGATACCTATGAGGGTGCCGTGAACACCGGTCCGCTCAAGGCCGCTGCAGGCAGTTAATTTGTCTGGATATGACGGTGTTGGAGGGAGCGATTTTTTAAGATCGCTCCCTTTTTAGACAAACAATAGCAGGGTGGGAATCCATATGGGCACGTTGATCATTGATGATGTATCGATGCGTTTTGAACTGCCGAACGGCGGAGCCGTGCAGGCACTTAAGAATGTTTCGCTTGAAATTAAAAAGGGCGAGTTGATGTCCGTGCTGGGACCATCCGGTTGCGGCAAGACTACTCTGCTGAACATTGTTGCAGGTTTCCTGTCTCCGACCGAGGGCACGGTGGTCCTCAACGAACATGACGTATCCGGGCCCGCCGCCGAACGTGGCATGGTGTTTCAGCAAGGAGCGCTGTTTGAATGGATGAACGTCCGCAAGAACATTGCGTTCGGGCCAGACATGGCTGGCAAGCCAGCGGACGAGACCAACGCCAAGGTTGAATCACTGTTGCAGATTGTCGGCCTGCAGGATTTCGCCGACAAGATGATCTACGAGTTGTCTGGCGGTATGCAGCAACGTGTGGCCCTGGCTCGCTGCCTGGCAAACGATCCCGATGTCATCCTTATGGACGAACCGTTGGGCGCGCTGGATGCACTGACTCGTGAAAAAATGCAGGGTCTGGTGCTCAAACTGTGGAAGGAAACCGGCAAGACCATCATCTTGATCACGCACTCGGTTGAAGAAGCGCTATTGCTGGGCGAGCGCTTGCTGGTGATGGCACCGCGTCCCGGCCGGATCCACAAGGAGTATGAACTTCCGTTTGCGGAAATGGGCGTGGGCAAGGACTTGCGCCTGGTGAAGAAGGAGCCGAAATTCGCGGAAGTGCGGGAAGAAATTCTCTCCATGATCTGGGATATGGAAGAAGAGATCATGGGTCGTCAGGAGGATGTAGCATGACTGTCGCATTCATCTATGTAGTTCTCTTCGTGGCGGCTTACGCTGCCTATAATTTCTATGTCCGTTCGCGTGAACAGTCGAAGGACTATACCAGCCTGAAAACGGTTACCTTCGGCGATGAAAGCGCGGTTACCGCTAACCGTTTCGCCTCGATTATTTCGGTTGTGGCGCTGTTCGCCATTTGGGGTGCGTTTACTGCCTCCAAGCTGATGCCGCTGCATGTGCCCGGTCCGTTCGTGGGTGACAGCGCCTTCACCTATACGGCAACCAAACCGGGCGGTGAGACCAGCGATGCCATGGTGAAAATCCGGGTGCACAAGATTGGTGAGAATGTCGACCTGCCCGAACCGGATGCATCGACGGGATTTGCCAAGGGTGATGTGGTAAAGATCGGCGCATGGCGCAGTGTACTGGTTAGGGCACAGGCCAATGATGACGGTGGTGGCGAGGACGGCTACAAGGTCACCGCAATCGATGGACAGCCGATTGCCCCGAACCAGAGCGTCCGGTTTGCAAACGGCACCGTTTCCATGACGGCAAAAGGATCGCTTTCGATAAGACCTGACAGCGGCTGGCAAATGGAGCCCATATGGCTTCCGGCTCCCGAAGCAGTGGTGTCTCGCCTGGGTGAAATTGCCAGTGAGGGCTACAAGAACTACACGCTGTGGGAACATCTTTGGGCATCGCTGTCCCGCGTGCTGGCAGGTTTCGCACTTGGCAGTATTGTTGGCATTCCACTGGGCTATGCCATGGGGCTCTCAAGCTGGTTCCGCGGCTGGTTTGATCCGATCGTTGAGTTCATGCGTCCGGTGCCGCCGCTGGCGCTGATCCCGCTGGTCATTATCTGGTTCGGCATTGGTGAAGAGGGCAAGGTCATACTGTTGTTCCTGGCTGCTTTGTGGATCATGACGATTGCCGCCCGTGCCGGCGTGTCGGGCGTGAACATTTCCAAAGTTCACGCGGCCTATTCGTTGGGCGCTTCGAAGAAACAGTTGCTCTGGCGGGTCATTGTGCCCAACTCTCTGCCTGAAATCTTCACCGGCGCGCGTGTCGCCATGGGAGTATGCTGGGGCACAGTGGTTGCCGCCGAACTTGTTGCGGCTGACCGGGGTGCGGGCATGATGATCGTCAACGCGTCGAAGTTCCAGCTTACCGATATTGTTATCATGGGGATTATCCTGATCGGCATTATCGGTTACGGCATCGATATTCTGATGCGCATGGCGGAGAATTACCTGGTACCCTGGAAGGGCAAGGGCTAACTCCCAGGCGATCAGGAGTGCACCAAACGATTTCGGGAGCTTTCGGGCTCCCGTTGTTGTTTAGCTCGCCGGTGGAAGCGGAACGGCGCTATCTGCCGGGTGCGCCTGACCGCATGCCAAGATCGCGCATGACTTTCTCGACAGCTCTGACAAACTGGTCCGGAACGCGTTCATCCATGGCGCCGATCGAGGCGACCCTGAAACTGCCTTCAGCCCCTGGACAGCCTTCGCCGTCCATGATGACAAAGCCCAGCTGACGCAACCGCTGGCTGAACTCTGTCGGAGAATAACGCCGGTCAGCGGGAGCCTTGAACAA
Organism: Anderseniella sp.; assembly: GCA_051010195.1. GTDB lineage: Bacteria > Pseudomonadota > Alphaproteobacteria > Rhizobiales > Aestuariivirgaceae > Anderseniella. Next base: position 13,267 of record JBPCVV010000228.1, read on the forward strand.
GGTCAGGTATCCGCATGTCGCAGTGCCTTTTGCCAGGGTAGGCGAGAACCCCAATTGGGCCATGCCCGACAACAATCTCTGATGGTGGTCCTGATAGCGTTTGCGCCGCATGTCAGGACCTCCCTCGAGATACAGCCGCCGCAATGCGACGCCGCAGGCTACAATGGCATGCGCCGGCAGCGTACCGGGAAACCAGCCCGTACGATGGATACCCCGCCACAATTCAACCAGGTCCAGTGAGGCTGACGGCGATTGGAACAGCTTGTCTGCCAGCAGGCTCCGGCGCACCATCAAAAATGAAAACCCCGGGACGCTTTCGATACATGCCCAGGGCACACCCACGACGGCATCCATTGTGCCGTCTGCCAGGCTGAGCGGCATGGCACCAAAGCTGGCGCGGGCATCGACGATCACCTTGCGTCCGGCTTCGTGAGCAACAGCCGCCAGCTTGGCAACAGGATTGGTCAGGCCGGTGGAGACATCGACCTCTGCCAGGTAGATGGTATGAATGTTCCGATCGGCTTCCAGTGCTTGCGCCAGCCGGTTGGTGGTGACCGGTTTGAGGGCCGTACCGGCAATATTTTCCACCGGCCGCTTTATGTGAGTCAGGATGTTGGCCGCCTGCTCGGCATGGGGGCCGTGAGCTGCGATAAGCGTTTTGCGCTTGCGCCCAGTTGGAGCCAGTGCACCCAATACGCTCTCCAGCACCGTGTCGCCCGACAAATGCAGCGGAATACAGTCGTACTCGCTAGCCCCGTCAGCCAACTCGAGCAGTTGTTCGGTGACTTCCAGAGTGAGCGAAACAAACTCGGTGTCCCGCATGCTCCAGTCCGCCAGCATGGCCAGTTTAACGTCGCGTGACGTGGTCACGGGACCCATGGTCAAAAGCCATGGCATGTCCTCCTGGCCTTCTGGGCCGTTGAAGGAAGGAGCGTATTTGTATTCTTCGGCGAGAGCCATTGGATGGGTGTGCCTTTATCTCTGCTGTACCACTTCTTGATGCACTGTCATCACTCAGTCCAGGACTGTTCCGTAGCCCCGGGCTGAAAACACTCTACAGGCGCCAGTCGATTGGTGGAAGGCCGCGAAGGCTAAGCCATTCCTGTGCCTGCGCAAACGGCTTCGAGGTCACAAATCTGTGTTGCGGGCCGGAACCACGTGCCAGCGGCGAGGGGTGCGCGGTCTTGATGACACAGTGTCGTGAAGCGTCGATACCGGTACCGGCATGCTGGGCAAATTTGCCCCACAGCATGAATACGACCGGCGTGGCGCGCTGGTTCAGGTGATTCAGGACCTCCGCTGCCAGCGCCGACCAGCCGATGTCCTTGTGGCTGTTTGCCCTGCCAGCCTCGACGCTCAATGTCACGTTGAGCAACAATATACCCGACTGCGCCCACTGGGTGAGGTTGCCGTGCCCAGGTGGTGCGATGCCGAGGTCGCTTTGCAGGGCGGTAAATATGGTGCGAAGCGATGCCGGTATCCGGCGTTCGGGATTTGCCACGGAAAATGCAAGCCCATGTGCATCGCCCGGCGTAGGGTAGGGGTCCTGACCCAGAATGACCGCCCGCACCTGATCCGGCCGTGTCAGTTCCAGAGCTTTGAAAACGTCCTCGGGAGCCGGAAGCACCTGGACCCCGGCTTCCACGCGCGCATCCACCCTTGCTGCCGTTTCGCTGCCGGCACCGGATGCGAAGAAGTCGAGATTTGCCCACCCGATATCTTTTATGGTTCCAACTGCGGCGCTGTAAGTGGTCGGCGCAACGCCGGATTTCTCAATGGGCGTATTCATTGGCTGATCTCATGGTGCATTACTAGCGGTGGCATCGGCGTGCAAGACATGGTATTCGATTTTGAGGCCCGCCCCAGGGGGGTGTTTTTGCGGTATGGTATAAAGGGAAAGAGATAGATGAAACCAATAGTCATCATGGTTGGTGCCGACAAGGGCGGCGTTGGCAAGACAACAATTTCACGTGCGTTGCTGGACTACTTCCACCGCAACAATGTGCTGGCCCGTGCATTTGACACGGAAAATCCCCGCGGCACACTGCACAGATTCTACCCGACCATCACTGAGATCATTGACCTGCACAACGTTGCAGACCAGATGAAAGTGCTCGATACCCTGGAAACCGCCAAAGTGCCGGTGTCGGTTGTAGACCTGAAGGCGGGGAACCTGTCCTACGCGCTGGAAACCTTCGAGAAAATCGGTGTCCTGCAAGCCGCCAGGGACGGGGTGTTTGAAATGGGCCTGATCCACGTTGTCGGCCCGGCAATCGCCTCGCTGGATGAGCTTCAGGAAGTCACCCCGTTTGTTGAAGGGCTTGATTATACGGTTGCCCGCAACTTCATCAACGAAACCAATTTCTTTGAGTGGGACGAGAAAACCTACAAGCGGTATTTCTCAAACGTCAACGAAGCTCGGGAAATTGTCATTCCCAAGCTCAATGAAATGGCCGCGGAGCAGGTGGATCTTGCCGATGTGACCTACAAGAATTTTATCGACAACAAGGACAGCCAGGGCAAATCGGCGGACTTTTCGTTCGTGCTGCGCGGTTATGTCAAGAAGTGGTGTTCCGAGATCGATGATGAGTTCGACCAGCTTCGCCTGATTCAGATGCTCACATCGGGTGGTTCCGGTGATGCCGGAAAATCCAAGAGCTGATTATCTTTGAGCCGGCAGGTTTCCGGCGCTGCATGTTGCAACTGGTTCCGGTCGTCTGTTCACCCGTCTGCTGCCGGGTGGCGAGCTTACCCGGCCAGCGGCACCTGAAAACGACCGGCTGGATAAAGCTGGTCGGCGGCGCGGCCGGGTTGAACTAAGTTTGTGGCTGACAGGTGTAGCGGTTGACGCGCGTTGCGCGATCGGCTGTCCAGTCATTCCGGGGTATCAACAGGACGATTTACGTGAGCGAACCGGCGGGAAATCGGATGATTGTCGTGTGTTCCGACGAGGCACGCAACGGCAAGACTTTGACCGCACGCCTGTTGATGGATCATCTGCTGATGACCGGTCACAATCCGCACGTGTTCGACTGCGATGATCCGCGCGGGCGCATCAACCGCTTCTATCCTGATCGTTCAACGCTCATCGGCGTAGAGAAAACCAGCGGCCAGATCAGGCTGTTTGACAAGATACTCGCTGAACCGAACCGCGACTACATCGTAGATCTGCCGGCCCACGAGCTGGGCACGTTCTTTACCGTCATTGATGATCTCGACTTTATCAACGCAGCCCATGATGCACATCTTGAACTGGTCATTGCCTACGTGCTGGACCAAACCGCGACATCGGTCATGACCGCGCGGGACCTTCGCGGCGCCTACGCGACAGAAACCTTTTACCTGGTGCGCAACGCATGGAACGGAAATCCCCTGGTTACGCGGCAGGCGCGCGAAGTCTATGAGGAAATAGAGCCTGACACGGTATTCAGCCTGCCAATGCTTGACCGCGAAGCGATGGCGGCTGCCGAAGAGCCGCCGTTTTCATTCATCGAGTTTCAGGAAGGCACCTACACCACGCTGCCGCCGTCTCTGCGGTTGCGCCTCAGGTCGTTTCTGTCGGAGGTGTTCGGCCAGTTTCAGCGCCGCGAACTGTCGCTGGACCTGGGCTCCTTGAAGAAGCTCGGGCTGATCTGAAGCCAGCGCCGTAACTCAGCACTTACAACATTGCCCTTGTCACGCAAAAAAAGGCCCGCCAACGGCGGGCCAAGCTGTTCGGTCGACAAAAACTGCTGGTTACCGCAATGAGATCAGCATCCCGCCTGCATCCAGCGAAGCATCGAGGCCGCGCTGTTCGCCCCACAGCACCAGCCGCACATTGTGTTCATTGATCAGCACCAGGTTCTGGCCGCCGCCACTGATGGCCACGGCAGACGCCTGGGCGGATACGTAGGTGCCGGCGATGTCTTCCAGTTTCGTGAGATTGTAGACTTCTCCGCGCATATTGGCGAAAGACGCGCCAA
>JBPCVV010000229.1:0-5798 GCA_051010195.1 Anderseniella sp.
ACGTGCAGGTCAACGCCGTTGACCGCATGCAACGGCCGTTTGGCCTGCATGAAACCGCCGGAGATCATGAAGGTGCGGGTGACGTCCTTGGCTTCCAGCACGATGTCGCTCAAGAGACGGCTCCTTCACGTTTTGATGCCGGGGTGCCGGACGTCTGCGTCAACAGGCAGCGGCAGACATGGCCGGCTTGCTTTGTCGGCAGAAGTTCAACCTGTCCGGACCGACAAGCGGCAGAGACCTGCGGGCAGCGGCTGGCGAAATGGCATCCCTGCATGTGGCCAACCAGCGACGGGACAATCCCGGGTATGGCGCCGAGGCGTTCGCCACGTTTGGTTTTGCCGGGGATGGGGATGCACTCCAGCAACCCGCGCGTGTAGGGATGCTGTGGCGCGTTGAAAATCTGGTCCGCGGTTCCCGTTTCGACCACCTGACCGGCATACATGACCGCCACCCGGTCGGCGATGCGGGCCACGACGCCGAGATCATGGGTGATCAGGATCATGCCCATCTGGAATTCCCGCTGCAGGTCGGCGAGCAGGTGCAGTATCTGTGCCTGGATGGTGACATCCAGGGCCGTGGTCGGCTCGTCCGCGATAATCAGATCGGGGCCGCACATCAGCGCCATGGCGATCATCACCCGTTGCCGGAGCCCGCCGGACAGTTGGTGCGGGTATTGGCCTAGGCGACCGGCGGCGGCGGTAATGCCGACCTTTTCCAGCAGGTAGATGGCACGTTCGCGCGCCTCGTCTGAGGATACGTTGCGGTGACGCTGCAGCGCTTCGGCGAGCTGGTTGCCGATTGTGTATGCCGGGTTGAGCGAGGTCATTGGTTCCTGGAAGATCATGCTCATGCGATCCCCGCGAATGTCCGACATAGCCCGTTCGCCGATCTCGAACACACTGTCGTCGGACAGGCGCATTTCATCGCAGGTCCGGTTTGCCTTGGACGGCAACAGGTCCATGATCGCCAGAGAGGTCAAGGATTTCCCACACCCTGATTCACCCACCACGCACAGGGTTTCACCGCGGTCCACATGCAGAGATACATCTTGCACCGGGCGCAGCGTGCCGGAGGGCACCGGTATCTCGACATTGAGACGCTTAACGTCGAGAACCCGCTTGCTGTCTGATTTGGCCGCCATCAGTTGCGGTTCTCCGGCGCCGTCACGTCCCGGATGCCATCACCGAGCAGGTTGATCGACAGGACCAGCGCAAACAGTGCAAGGCCCGGAATTGTGATCAGCCAGGGATCAAAGAAGATCATGCCCTTGGCCTCTGCAATCATCAGGCCCCAGCTGGGTTCCGGCGGCTGTACGCCAAGCCCGAGGAAGGACAGGGCGGCCTCCAGCAGAATGGCGTGCGCCATTTCGAGAGTTGCGATGACGATCAGGTGGTTGGTGATGTTGGGCATCACTTCGGTCAGCAGAATGCGCGGCGTCGAGCAACCGAGCGCTTGGGCGGAGGTTACAAAATCAAGCGCACGGACCTGTTGGGTCGCACTTCGCATGACCACGGCAAACCGGTCCCAGATCAGTAGCCCCAGCACCCATATCACCACGGTCAGGGACGATCCAACGATGCTGACCACGGCAAGGGCAACCAGAACCACCGGCATGGACAGGCGGGTTGTGATGATGAAATTGACCACCATGTCGACACGGCCGCCATAATAGCCCGCGAGTACACCGAGCGCAGTTCCGATAATGCCGGAGATCAGCATGGCGCCAAAGCCGATGAGCAGGGAAATGCGCGCGCCGTAAAACAGGCGCGTCATGTAGTCCCGGCCCAGGTGATCGGTGCCGAGCGGATGATCCCAGGTCGCCTTGGCGCTGTCACTCCAGACCGGTGGGACCAGCTTGCGGGACAGCACCTGGTCGAATGGATCACCGGGCGAGATATATGGCGCCAGCAGCGCCATCAGGAAGATGGCGATCAGCACAATGGCGCCGATCATGAAGCCCCAGTGGCTGAAAATGCGTTTGCGCATCATGGCGCCGGGTGATGGTTCCCCGCCTTCCGACGTTACAGGCGCGTTCACTGTTTCCACTGTCATGTCATGCCACCCTAATGCGAGGATCGAGGAAGGCGTTCAGCATGTCCGCCAGGAAGGTCAACAGAATATAGAAGATGCTCAGGACCAGAACGATGGCCTGCATCATCGGCAGGTCGGCGCGCTGTATGGATTCCCATGCCAGGTATCCCAGCCCGTTAATGGCAAAGATCGTTTCAATAACGATGGAGCCACCGAGCATGAAGCCGAACTGCACGGCGGCCAGCGACACAACCGGTATGATGGCATTGCGCAGGGCGTGCTTGAACATCACCGTCATGGGACGCAGGCCCTTGGCGCGGGCAGTACGAATGTAGTCGGATGACAGCACTTCCAGCATGCCGGCACGGGTCAGCCGCATGACAGCCGGCGTAAGGTAATACCCAAGCGCCATCGACGGCATGATGAAATTTTTCCAGCTGTCGGTACCTGTGATCGGCAACAGCCGCCAGGTGATCCCGAACCACAGGATCAGGGTCAGGGCAAACCAGAAACTGGGCATGGCCTGGCCGACAACGGCAACGCTCAAGGCGATACGGTCAATGATGGAATTTGGCCTGATGGCTGCAACCACGCCTAGAGGGATGGCCAGCAGGAGAGCAAAGGCCAGTGAACAGGCTCCCAACAGCATGGTCGTCGGCAGGCGTTCGAATATCACGCTGGCCACCGGTGCCTTCAGGTAGTTGGAATGACCGAGATTGCCCTGCAGCGCCTGCACCAGCCAGCCGCCGTACTGCACCAGTATGGGTCTGTCGAAGCCATAGACACGACGCACATTCTCGATGTCTTCATTGCTGGCTCCCTCGCCGGCCAGCGCCACTGCCGGATCGCCGGACAGATAGATCATCGAAAAGGATAGCACGGACACCGTGATGGCAACCAGAACTGCCACACCGAACCGTTTCAACGTGTAATAGAGCATGTCTACCTTGACGGTTGGCCCGGCCTGCCTTGGCGTTTGCCGCTGTTGTTGTCGGAAAACCGCTACAGCAGGCCGGGCATCAGTTCGTCTGCACTACACTTTCAACCCGATGGATCAGTTCCACTTGGCGGTGTAAAAGCGCGGAATTTCGTCCGGGGTCGGGGAGAAATTCAGATCTTTCGACCACGCATAGTACTTGGCGTAGGTAAACATCGGCACCCAGAAGGCCTCTTCTGCGATCCGCGAGAAAGCCTTGTTGTAGAACTCGATGCGCTTGTCGGCATCAATCGAGTTATCTGCAACTGCCAGGTATTCCTTCACCTTGTCGTCCTTGGTGAGGTCGTCCGGACCATGGGTGAAGAAGTTGCTGACGATCGCTGACACATCCGGGATCGAGTATGAGCCCCAGGTCATGTGGTTGACCGGCGTGTTGCCTTTACGCACCACGTCACGCAAGGCGCGATACTGCATGAAGTTCAGCTTGGCCTTGATGCCCACCTTGGCCAGGTCGCCGATAACGGCTTCGGTGAACTCGCGTTCGCGATAGGCATAAAGGTCAAACTCGAAACCGTCCCCGTGACCGGCTTCCTTCAACAGTGCCATGGCCTTGTCAGGATCATAGTCATATTTCGGCACATCCTGCACGCAACCGAACTGGTCGGGATGGCAGGCCGACGGAATGACAACCGATGCCGGGCCAACGAGGTTCTTGGTGATGGCTTCGCGGTTGATGGCATGAGCGAATGCCTGGCGCACGCGCTTGTCCTTGAAGAACTCCTGGCCGGACTGGCCGAGAACGTCAAACGCCAGGTAGGACACCCGGAAGGTCTTGGCGTTTTCAACCGTAATGGCCGGATTTTCGGACATGCGTTCAGCCTGCTCCTTTGGAACGTCCCAAACCCAGTCAAGGCCGCCGGTGAGCAATTCGGCGATTGCAGTGTTCATTTCCTTGATGGTGCGGAACCGCATTTTGCCGATCTGCGGTTTGCCTTTGGGGCTGTCGTCAAAATAGGTGTCATTCTTTTCCATCAGGATGAATTCACCCGCCTTGACTTCGGTCACCTTGTAGGGACCCGTGCCGACCGGTTTTGCGGCCGCGTAATCGAGCTTGCCATCCGGTTTTTTCGGGACGTCGTCATAATGGCCAGACGGCATCATGAACACTGCGTTGGCGAGATAGGCGAAGGCCGGTGGAAACGGTTTTTTCAGGTTGATCCGCACCTTGTGGGGGCCAAGTTTTTCAGCGTTTTCGATCCAGCTCACATTGCGATAGGTGAGAACGCCGTTGTCCTTGTTGGACACGTGATTGAGCGTGTATACGACATCGTCTGCATCGAAATCGCTGCCGTCGTGAAACTTCACGTCGTCACGAAGTTCAAGCTCGATCGCGGTGTCGCCGTTCCATTTCCAACTCGTGGCCAGCAATGGTTTGAACTCGCCGCTGTCTATATCCCGGAACACAAGGCCATCCCAGGCCATGTGCCCCATGATGACCAATTCGCGGGTGTTGTTGTAGTAAGGATCGACAACCGCGACTTCGCGGCCGGATGTCCAGTTGAGCGTGTCGTCAGACTTGCCGGCTTCAGCGCCATGGGAAAAGGTGAATGATAGTGCTGCAACCCCTAGGGCAAACATCGAATTTCGTAATTTCATAGCTACTCCTGGTTCACTGTTCACTCGATTGACGTTCTCCTCAGCCCCCGTTCTCAAGCCGTGGACCGTTGAGTGTCCAACGTTCATCCGGTCAGCGCAAGCCCAAGGGGTAGAAAATTTGAGACCTCTTCACCCTACGCATTGCTACCATGCCGGACGTGGTTGCCGGCCTTGCGTGGTTTGATGATTGGCGTAATGCTGACGGTCTGGTTTCAGTGACGCCGCCTGGCGTTTATCCCGAAAGACCTCCGGTTTGTCTGACGTGCAGCCGACAAAAACGCTCCCCGCAACCCGCAATGATCCAGTGGCAGGTGCCTTGTGGATGCTGGTGTCCTGCGCGCTGCTCGCAGGTGTGGCGGCGCTTGGCCGCTACCTCACCAGCATCGACGTGCATCCGTTCCAGGTGGTGTTCCTGCGGGTCCTGTTTGCGTTTGTCACCATGCTGCCGCTGTTGGTTTTCCGCGGTATGGATCTGTGTCGGACCGACCAGCCGAAAATTTATATCTGGCGGGTCGTCAGTGCGACGATTGCAATGACCACCTGGTTTTCGGCGCTTGCGCTGTTGCCGGTCGGTGAGGTAACGGCGATCAGTTTTCTGACACCCATATTTGCGACGATCGGTGCGGCCCTGTTCCTGAGCGAAGTGGTGCGCATCAGACGCTGGATCGCGACCCTTGTCGGGTTCATCGGCGTGTTGATTATTCTGCGGCCCGGTTTCGAAGGCCTCGGAGCAGGGGCCTTGCTGGCGATTGTTTCAGCTTTCGCCATGGGCACCACATCCGTCATCCTCAAGCACATGACGGCGAAGGATGACCCGGACAAGATCGTTTTTATCTCAACCACTTTGCTTGTCCCACTGACATCCGTAGCGGCCATGTTCGTGTGGGAAGCACTGACTGTGCAGCAATGGCTGTTGCTGTTTGTGATGGGGCTAATCGCAACACTCGGGCACATGACCCTGGTCCGGGCCTTTGCTGCCACCGAGGCTTCCCTGGTCATCGGGTTTGATTTTGCCCGCCTGCCGTTTGCGGTGCTGTACGGATATCTCGCACTGGGAGAACTGATTGATATCTGGACCTGGGTCGGGGCAGGGGTGATCTTCATGTCGACGGTCTATATCGCCCGCCGCGAGGCGCAATTGAAGCGCGAGGCGGCCGTGGCAGGTGTCGGTGTG
>JBPCVV010000230.1:0-21281 GCA_051010195.1 Anderseniella sp.
CCATCGCCATCACCCATGCCAACCCGAAATTCTGGCACGACGGCCTGCGCAACAAGTCGGACACCGTATTGAAGGCGCTGGCGGCCTCTGGCGGCATGCTGGGCTTTTCCCTTTATCCGCACCATCTCAAGGCCGGGTCGGGCTGCACCGTGGAAAGCTTTTGCGACATGGTTGCGCGCACCGTCGACATGATCGGCATCGATCACCTCGGCATAGGCTCTGACCTGTGCCAGGACCAGCCTGACAGCGTGGTGGAATGGATGCGGGTCGGGCGCTGGTCGAAACAGATCGACTATGGCGAGGGCTCGAAAGACAATGCCGGCTTCCCGCCTCAGCCCGGCTGGTTCTCCGGCAACAGGGACTTCGGCAACATAGCAGCCGGACTAAAAGCCATCGGCATGTCGGACGAGGAGGCTGCCAAAGTCATGGGCGGCAACTGGTTGAAGTTCTTCGACGATAATTTCGGCCCGGCCTAGGGTATCTGCGGCAACGCCCAGCGAATTTGCCAGGTGGGGTTCGATGAACACCTTCGACACTGCCGCCTTGTGGCCTTCACAACCACCCACGCGGCATGAAGACCAAGCCGCATTACCCGGCAGCGGTCTTGACCTGACCCAAAAGATCGGACGCCACATCTACGGTGCCGCTGGCCTCCGTCATCCGGCGCGCTTCGTAGCGGCGCTGGCTCGGCATGCGCACCCCGTCCTGATTGATCATCTCGGCAAACAGGGCTTCGGCATGTCCGGCCCACCCTCCGGCATCGCCGAAACGCGCCGGATCAATGGCAATGATCAACTGCCCGCCCCGGTTGGCCAACCCGTCGGGTTCGACCTTCTTGGCGGTTTCAAAACTGAACGGCTCTCCCATCAGCGCACCAGCCATCAGTTCGACCATCATTGACACCAGTGCGCCCTTGGCGCCGCCGAAGGCAAGAATTGCGCCGCCCTTGACATCGGCCGGATCGGTCGACGGATTGCCGTTCTTGTCGATGATGGTGCCGGGCGGCAACTGCTTGCCTTCGCGCGCAGCCATGAGAATCTCGCCATGGGCCCGCGCGGCAGTGGCCATGTCGAAAATCACTGCCTCGCCGCCATCGCGCGGCCATCCGAATGCAATCGGGTTGGTGCCGAACAGCGGCCTGCCGCCGCCCGGCGGCGGTACAATCGGGAATGCCGAAGTCATGGTCATTGCCACCAGCCCCTGCCGCGTCATCAGCTCCATTTCCGGCCACAGGGCTGCAAAATGGTGCATGTTGGTCAGCGCCAGGCAGGCGACGCCCTGCTGTTTCGCCAGTTCGCCGACATCGTCTGCCATCAAGTTCAGCGACAGCGGCGCAAAGCCATTGTCACCGTCACCGCGAATAACGCCCGGCGCTGTTTTCTCCCACGTCGGTGTGGCGGAAGGGTTGGCCTTGCCGCTGGCGAAGGATTTCAGATAACCCGGCATGCGCAGGATGCCGTGGCTATAGCAATGGTCTCGTTCAGCCGCACACACGGTGCCTGAAATCGCATCAGCGTTCGCATCATCACAACCGGCGGTTTTCAGAGCCTTGATGCACGCCGTGCGCAGGTCGATCAGCTTGATGGTTTCGGTTTTCATGACAACGCCTTCTTGAGAATGGCTTCAATTGAGGCTGCGGCATTGAACAGTTCGGTATCCTGGCCATGCAGACGCATGATCATGAGGCCGGCAGGAGGCTCGCCGCGGGCGGTCATCGGTACGGAGATCGCGCAGGCATCAAGGAAGTTGCCCAGGAACGTATTGCGCAGGCACAGGAAGTTCAAAGGGCCATACCGCTCATCTCTTTCGACTTCCGAGATTAAAGGCGGCAGTATCGGCACTGTCGGCAGAATGAACCCGTCGAGACCGCTACACAGCCGGGCGAATTTCGCGATCATCTCCTTGCGACGTCTATAATGTGCCACCAGTTCAGGCCCGGTGACATTGAGACCGGACATGATGCGGGTGCGCACCATGTGATGGTATTCATCTCCGTGGCGTTCCAGCATATCGGCGTGCACGTCCATGGCCTCGGCCGCCGAGATACCACCTTTTGCATTAAGGCTCGGCAGCTCGGTCAGGTCTGGAAACGGGATTTCGGAAAACACCACACCGGCCTTGCCCAGCGTCTTGACCGCTGCATCAAATGCCGTTGCCACTTCCGGGTCCATGGCATCCATGGCCACGTGCTGCACAATGCCGAAGCGCAAGGTCGCCGGATCCCGGGCCAGCAGGCTGCCCGTGCGGTCACCAGCCATCATGGCATCAATTGTCGAACAACACTGCACCGAGTTGGCCAACGGACCAACCGTATCCAGCGTATCAGACAGCGGAAACACGCCGTCCCTCGGCACTCGCCCGGTCGACGATTTATATCCGGTAATACCGTTGAAGGCAGCCGGAACGCGACACGACCCGCCGGTATCGGTTCCCAGGCCCACATAGGCCATGCCGTCGGCCACCGACACGGCGGCACCCGATGACGAGCCACCGGGAATGCGCCCCTGCGCCCGGTCCCAGACAGATTTCGGCGTACCGTAATGCGGGTTGACCCCGACACCGGAGTAGGCAAATTCGGTCATATTGGTGCGACCCAGAAACACAAAGCCCGCCGCGCGCAGCCGCGCCACGCAGGTGGCGTCGGCCGTGACAGGTTCACTGCTGCGCAGGATAGTTGAGCCTGCCGCGGTCACTTCGCCAGCCACATCGAACAGATCTTTCAGCGATATGGGGATACCGGCATAAGGCGACGGCGCGCGGCCGGCACTGCGCCGTGCGTCCATGAAATCCGCTGTTGCGATCGCGCCTTCCGCATCCGTCGACAGGAATGCCCGCACGCCCTCTCCCGTTTCGTCCTCAATACGCGCCAGGCAGGCTTCAGTCAGATCCCGTGAAGTGGTCTTGCCGGATTGCAGTTGGGCGGCAAGTTCTTCAAGTGTTTCAACGATCATGTATGCATTCCCTGTTGTCCAGAACCCGTGCTACAGGCAGCATGACACTATATCTGTGAAACACCGGCAAGGCCCCATTGATGCATACCTGTCTGTACTTCGCCTACGGCTCCAATCTGCTGTCCACCAGGCTGATGGCGCGTTGCTCATCAGCGCGTGTTGTGGGGGTTGCCATGACCGATGGCTGGACCGTGAGCTTCACCAAGCCGGGCGGTGACGGGTCCGGCAAGGCAGGCCTGGTGCAGCACAAGGGCGCGGCACATCCCGGTGTCGTCTATGAACTTGCGGCACAGGAAATGCCTGTGCTGGACCGGATTGAGGGAGTCGGCCACGGCTACACCCGCAAGGACGATTTTCAGGTGACCATGGTCTCTGACGGGGACCCGGTTTCAACCGCCACCTACATGCCGCAGCGCCATGATCCTGGCCTGATCCCATTCGACTGGTACCTGGCGCTGTGTATTGCCGGCGCAAGCGAAAACCGGTTCGACCCACAGGTATTGGCCGCCTTTCAGGCAACGCCGTTCAAACCGGATAGCGAGGATCATCGCCCGGCCAGGCTGGCGGGCATCGAGGCACTTGAGGCTGCAGGTCATGATGACTGGCGCGGGATGTTCTAGAGCAACATGGGTTCTCTTGAACCCATAAAGTTGCTCTAGCACTTTGAAAGCGATCAGTTTTATGACTTTTGACTGTTTCAATCAAAAGTCATACTGATCTGGGCTCAGCCGTCAGAACTTTCCGTTGTCGTTTTTCCATTCATCTCTGGGCGCAATTCTTTCGGTTGTGTCCCAGTGCTCTGCAACTGTTCCGTTGGCCACGCGGAAGAGATCGTAGAACGATGAATGCTCACCCGATGAGTATCCCTCGCTCACGGTGAGGACGAAATTTCCTTCTGCCAGCACCCGGTGTACGCGCTGGTAGTCGATCAACCGCCGGCCATTGTCGGTGGCCTCCAGGGCAGAGCGAAGCATCGAAAGATCGTCGCCCATCGCGGGGTTGTGCTCTGCATAGGACGCGGCGTCGAGATAGGTTTCGATGCGGTCAAGATGACCTTGCACAAGCACGTCCTCAATGAAGGATTGAACCAGCCTGCGGTTGGCCTCGGTCAGCTCGTGATCCTCAGCCTCCGTCGGCCCGTCGACCATGCTGCGTCCCGACTGGTTTGGCCCCTGTCTCCGCTGGATATTGTCCCAGTGTTCAACCGCCTGGCCGTCTTCAAACCGGAACACCTCGAACCCAATGTTTCTGCGGGCAAAATCATACTCGGTATGGGCAAACACGAAATCACCGTCTTCAAAAGCCCGCACAATGTTCACCCGCGGCGATGTCTTGGAGAGCCGCTTGAACAGCGCAGCGAGTCCCTCGCTTCCTTCGTGGGTCTGGGGGTTGTGCTGAATATACTTCGCCTCGTTGACAACGGAGACAGGTCCGGGATCGCCGCTCTCGATGCTTTTCAGCAACATCCGTATCTGGTCTTTTTTTGCCGGGCGCATATCGATCTCCAAAAACAATTCACTTGCCCAATCGTGGCAGACGTCAGCCCATCGCACTGCCAAAGCCTGCAGATCAGTAGCGCTTGCCGCGGCTGGCGTCGGCGCCTTCGTAGAGAACCCGGCGTTTGATCTCCGCATCGCGGCGGCACAACTCAAAATCCTCTTCCGCCAGGCGCCCTCTTGGCGAGCCCGCGACGGTGAAATGGCCATAACGGTCTTCGCCGCTCACAAGCGCCACCAGAGAACGGTCACCGGAATGCTGCTTCATTGACGGTTTGATGTACCGGATTGCGGCGCCGATACGGCGATCATTTGTCGTGTTGGGGCCTGATGCATGAAACAGGTGACCGTGGTGCATCGATGCCTGGCCTTCCTGGAGTTCGACTGCCACTCCATCTTCGTCGTTCACTTCGACGGCGATCTCCTGACCTCTGGTCAGTAGGTTGTTGGCGTCAAAAGTATCGACATGGGGCACGAGCTGCTTGTTGTGGCTACCCGGCACGAAATTCATACATCCGCTGGCCAATGTAGAGGGTGAAATTGCCACCCAGCATGTCATTTCTTCCGCATCATCAAGCCCCCAATAAGTCAGGTCTTGATGCCAGGACACAATCTTGGGCGAATTGGCCTCCTTGATGAAGAGTGAGGCGCTCCAGACCATCAGATCAGGCCCGAGCACGGCAGATGCCGCTGCAATGATGTGGGCGTTGCGAATAAGCTTGTCGAATGATGGTAGAACCCGATCGGGGTATGCGCGTAGCAATGCCAGGCGCTCTTGATCTTCTGCAAGTTCGGATTCTGCTGTTTCCAGCTCGGCGCGGATTTCACGCGCCTCTTCGGCATCCACAACGTCGATTGGAAAGACAAATCCATCGCGAAAATAGTCGCCGGCGATCTTTTGGGAACTGGCCGTGTCCCGGTGAGACAATGTCATGGGAGTGTCCTTTCCTTACCGTCTATTTGCCCACGTCGTTGGGTAGCCACATCGCAATGTCCGGAAACGCAATCACTATTGCGATTGCCAGAGCCTGCAACAGCATGAAAGGCCATAGCGCCTTGTAAATATCATGCAAGCTGATTTCCGGTGGTGCCACGCCTTTCAGATAAAATGCAGCGGGACCAGCCCCGTTTGATTGGTCCGGTTTGAATGTTAGTTCATTGGTGGTCTTTGCCGCAATGGGATGATGGCTTCACGCGCGGGCGGCCGGTATCCAAGGGAACTGCGGGGCCGCCTGGTGTTTTAGCAACGACGACAGTGTCGAAGTAGCCCGGAACGGCACACTTGATACCGGCACGATCTGCAAGTTGCCGTTGCCCACTGGCCAGTGGTTTCAGAAGTCCCACCAGGTATTAAAAGTGGTCGGGGATATCAGCCAATGGCTTCCTTCACCGCCTCGGCAAGCTGTTTCAGGGTGAACGGCTTGGGCAGGAAGGCGAAATCCGTCTGGCCCTCCAGGTTCTTTTCAAACGCATCCTCGGCATATCCGGAAATGAACACGATCTTGGTCTTGATCCCGCGTTTGCGCAGTTCGCGCAGCATGCTGGGCCCATCCATTTCCGGCATCACCACGTCCGACACGATCAGGTCAGGCTCTTTTCCGTACTCCTCCAGCACTTCCAGGCCGATTTCACCGGAGTCGGCCTCCAGCACCGTATAACCGCGCGACTCCAGCGCGCGCTTGGCAAACGAGCGAACGGCATCCTCGTCTTCCACCAGCAAGATGGTGCCGGTGCCGGTCAGGTCCACGCTCTTCTGCTCGCCGGTTGCTGCTTCCGCCACGCGCGCCGATTCTTCTTCCTCGGTCTCGACATATTGCGGCAGGTAAACCTTGAACGTGGTCCCCTTGCCCATCTCGCTGTCACAGAATATGAACCCGCCGGTCTGCTTGATGATGCCGTAAACGGTCGACAGTCCAAGCCCGGTCCCCTTGCCCACTTCCTTGGTGGAGAAAAACGGCTCGTAGATTTTGTCGAGCACCTCCTGCGGCATGCCGGTACCGGTGTCGGCCACTTCCAGAAGCACATAGTCGCCCGGCGGCATCAGGCCCGGTTTGACGTTTGCCGATTCCTCCACTGACGCATTGCTTGATCTGAGTGTCAGCACACCCCCGTCGGGCATGGCGTCACGGGCATTCACGCACAGATTGATCACAACCTGCTCAAACTGGTTGATGTCGACCTTGATGCGGTCGAGGTCGCGGCCATGCACGATCTTCAGTTCAACGGTTTCGCCGAGCAGGCGCCCAAGCAGGTTGCCGAGATCCGACAGCACATCAGTCAGGGACAAAACTTCCGGTCGCAGAGTCTGGCGGCGCGAAAACGCCAGCAACTGCCGCACCAGGTTTGCAGCCCGGTTGGCGTTCTGCTTGATGTTCATGATGTCGGCAAAAGACGGATCGGTCGGCCGGTGGCGCGCCAGCAGAAGATCGGAAAACCCGATGATCGCCGTAAGTACATTGTTGAAGTCGTGCGCCACGCCGCCTGCAAGCTGGCCGACCGCCTGCATTTTCTGGCTTTGGGCAAGCTGTGTCTCAAGCGACGAGTGCTTTGTCGTATCCACGGCAAACACCATGACCGCACCCTTGCCACCGGTTTCATCGGCAACGCAGTACACCTGCCCGGAGGTTTCTTCAGTTCCCAGGAAGTGAACGTCTGTTGGTTTGGTTTCCGACTTGCCTCCGGCCGCGTCGGCGATCAGCCGCTCCAGTGTCTCGCGTTCGTCTTCTCGCACCAGTTTCGACAGCGAACCACGGCGTTTGGCATTGGGCGCCAGTTCCAGAAACGCGGCATTCATGGTGTCGATCATGCCCTTGGCGTTCAATTGCACGATGCCGATGGGCAGCGAATTGAACAGCCGCGAAATCTGCACCTGGGCTTCACCGGAGTTTTTCTCGACCGCAAAATGGGCTCGCCTGTCCAGCACCAGCGTGCGAGAGGGCTGCAACTTGCCTTCGCCGTCAAATTCGCAACGGTGCACCACCCGGGCCGGAATCGTCTCGCCTGTCCGGGTCGTGAGATCCAGGTCAAACACTTCAGTAACCGGGCGCCCGGCCTCTGGCTCTATGCCACCGAGCAGTTTTGCCCCCTTTTCGGTGACGATGTCCGACAACTTCAGGTTGCCGTCGGTCGTCGCTGACAAGTCTAGTCCCAGCCATTCTGCCAGTGTCGCATTCACATAGGCTATAGCGCCATCCGCCGTGGTTGAGAAAAACCCGGCGGGCGCGTGGTCGAGATAGTTGATGATGTATTGCAGGTTTTCGAAGGCATCTTCCTGGGAGGCTCTGGCATCGGTTTCGTCTATCAGCCGCCACACCGAATAAGGCTGGCCTGCACCCACCTTCAGCGGTTTGACCTGCAGGCGAAGCCACGCTGCGGCATCGCTGCGCGCGCCTGCGGCTGCCGATCCTGCCGCCAGCCTGAACTGTTCGGACGCTTCCTTGCCCTCGCGCGCTGCCCGCGCCAGACGGTAAACCCGTTCCGACACGTCCGGATACCCGGAATACAGTGTCTCGAGGTTAACGATCCTGCCCTGCCCGGTCGCAGAGACGAGGCGCTGGTAGGATGTGTTGGAATAGATGATCAGGCCGCGTGCGTCGGAAACCACACAAGGTTCTGCGACTGCATCAAACAACTGGTCGAAAAACTCCTTCTGACGCGGCGCCCGCCCGAAATGCACGAAGCCCGCAAGCGCACCGAACACCGCAACAAGACCGGTCAGCGACATCAGGGCCAGCGCCACGACCACAACCTGCGGGACCACGCTGGCTGTAGACTGAACGGCAAAGTACACCACAACCGCCAGCGAAATCGCCAGCAGCAGACTGAGCACCGGCCTGCCGTCCGACTGGGCGGGTCGCAATTCGCGAACACTCGTCTCCGGGACCGGAACCGGATCGGCTTCCTTTTCCGGTGCCGGCGGTGCCGGACTGGCCGGGTTTGAAGAAGCGGTTTCCGGTTCGATTTGTATGTCCTTGCTCATGTACCCCTAGTGCCTGACGTGCCGCGTCGCCCCGAATCAGGTGCAAGTATAGGCGAATTGTGCCATGTATCAGCCCTAAACGGGCGTTAGATTCAACCATACATTACTGGCGCCGGACCGCACGGTTGTGCAATTATTGCAAATCGGAACGCGAAACCTATCAGGCGATCACAATCAGGGGGATCGGAAATGGAACTTCTAGAACCTTATATGAACTGGATATATCTTGGCGCTGTTCTGCTGGCAGTGTTCATTTTCGCCTGGCTGATGCTACGTGCTCTGGGAGGCCGTGTACGCGCCAAGCGCGGGTCCCGGCTCGGGATTTCCGAGTACTATGAAGTGGACAAATCCAGATTCCTGGTGCTGGTTCGCCGTGATGATGTGGAGCACCTGGTTCTGGTTGGCGGCTCGCAGGACGTGGTTATCGAGGAGGGTATTGTCACCCGGCCGGCACGTCAGGGCGCCGGTACCAAGCGAAACCGCAACATGGCGTCAGAAGCCGTTGACAGCATGCCCCCCGCCGCCCCGCCTCCAGGTTCGGTACAGGACGCCCCCCCGCTGGGCACCGCAGAACCTGCTGGCAATGTCCGTCCGCTGGGCGCCCGCCCTGCACCGCGGGCCCCGGCATTTGCGGAAACTCGACCGGCCGACCGCCCGCCGAACTTACGGGCAGTGGAACACGATTTGGACCGGAAGTGATTACCGGGCGCTTCAACCAAGCCATCGGACAAAAATAAAAATGGGCCGAAGTTACAACTTCGGCCCTTTGCATTGTTGTACCTGAACTGTTCCCGCTCCGCAGCGCTGTTCAATCGTCGCGATAGACCTTTTCACGGCGCTCGTGACGTTCCTGGGCTTCGACGGAAAGCGTGGCGATGGGGCGGGCATCCAGGCGGCGCAGCGAAATCGGCTCGCCGGTTTCTTCGCAATATCCGTAAATCCCGTCGTCAATGCGTTTCAGGGCAGCTTCGATTTTTGCGACCAGCTTGCGCTGCCTGTCACGGGTGCGAAGTTCAAGCGACCGGTCGGTTTCGGTGGACGCCCGGTCTGCTGCATCAGGCAATACCAGGTTTTCCGTCTGCAGGTTTTGCAGTGTCTCGCGGCTTTCACGCAGGATGTCGTCTTTCCAGGCGAGCAGTTTCGCCCGGAAGTATTCTTGTTGCCGCTCGCTCATGAACGGCTCCTTTTCCAGCTTGGATAGCGGAATCGGCTTGTTCTCTCCCATGAACTTCAATCCTCGGCTTTCAAAAACTGCGACTGATTGCGCCTCTATATCGTCCGGACACCGCCCGCGCAACCGGTTATTGAGACAGCTAAGTGAAAAGTGATTCCATTAAAGGCTCTTGACAGTTGCCGACTTTCAGGTAACTCGCATGTCATTGATTCCAATTGTTTCACGCAAGCAGGCACGCCATTGCAAGCAACACGGGCTTGAGGCACAAAGCCTCTCCGCAACCACGATCACACAAAGACGGAAAGGCCCGGCCAGCGACATGAGATTTGAAGGCACCAGCGACTACATTGCCACCGAAGACCTGCGGGTAGCCGTCAATGCGGCGATCGTCCTTGAGAGACCGCTTCTGATCAAAGGCGAGCCGGGCACCGGCAAGACTGTCCTGGCCCATGAAGTTGCCAGGGCAATCGATACGCCGCTGCTCGAATGGCACATCAAGTCCACGACCAAGGCCCAGCAGGGACTGTACGAATATGACGCGGTGTCGCGCCTGCGCGACAGCCAGCTTGGCGATGAACGGGTGCACGACATCAAGAACTACATCAAGCGTGGCAAGCTGTGGGAGGCGTTCACGGCGGACCAGCGCAACGTGCTGCTGATCGACGAAATCGACAAGGCGGATATCGAGTTTCCCAACGATCTGCTGCAGGAACTCGATCGCATGGAGTTCCATGTCTATGAGACCGGTGAAACCATCAAGGCAGAGCACCGGCCGGTGGTGATCATTACCTCCAACAACGAAAAAGAGCTGCCGGATGCATTCCTGCGCCGGTGCTTCTTCCACTTCATCAAGTTTCCCGATGCCGACACCATGAAGGACATCATCGAGGTCCACTATCCCGGCCTGAAACAGCGCCTGGTCAGTGAAGCGCTGAATATCTTTTATGAAGTGCGCGAGGTTCCTGGCCTGAAGAAGAAGCCGTCAACCTCGGAACTGCTCGACTGGATAAAGCTGCTGCTCAATGAAGATGTCACACCGGAGATACTTCGCCAGAAGGATCCGACCAAGGTCATCCCACCGCTGCATGGGGCATTGTTGAAAAACGAACAGGATGTCGCCCTGTTTGAACGCCTTGCCTTCATGGCACGGCGCGAAGGTCGCTAGGGCCTGATCTGGTCATTCTCCCACACACAGCGGCCATCATGGGTCTTGATGGTCTCCTCACGCTTGCAACAAACCTCGCGGTTCCCTGCCCGTGCACAATGCGCTCGCGGGAACTTGCGGAATTGGTCGGGATCAGCGAACAAAACATTTCCCTGCTCAAATCAGGCAAGGTCACAGGCGTTTTGAAACACTGGAGAAGATCTGCCACGCGCTGTATTGCCAGCCTGGAGAGTTGCTTGAATATACCGAAGCCGAGTAAGGTTCTGTTAACACTAATAAATCGTGAACACTTAGAACAAAATTAACCACGTTGCGCCATGATCCGCCTCATCCAATGTACGTGATGCGAGGCAGTATTCATGCGTTCCCCTTCTTTGTTTTTGTTGCTGGCCCTGGCCGGCACCGCGCTTTCCGGTTGTGCGTCCGGTTTCGATGACGCCTATATCAATGGTGCAGCCGTGGCTGATGGGCCAGGCGGCGACGGCCTGTCCGGCGATGAGCCGTCCGGCGATCCAAATGGTGGCGACTTGCCTGCGGGGGCGGGCGACAATTCGATCGTGTTCACCGACGGTTCCCGCGTGGTTGATGGGTCGGCCCGTACCGCTTTGACCATCAACACTGATCCGAGTGATCCGACCCAATTGACATCGGCAAGGGTCCTGGTTGATCCGGGCCAGCCGATTGGCTTTGTCGGCGAGCAGACCGTGGCTATTTTCGAGCACAAAACGGCCAACCCGGAAATTGAGTATGCAAGCCAGGTAGCGGCCACCTTCTTCCAGCCGCACCAGGTGGAAGACGCCGAGTATTCTGAATTCCGGCGCATTTCACCATCCGCAGGTATTGATGTGGAATTGCAGTACTGGGACTTTACCGGTGCTGCCGGAACCGAAAACTATGTGGCGCATTTCCGTGATGCCAACCGTGACCAGGATGCCTGGTTCTTCGGCCAGGCAGATGGTGCCAGTTCGCGAACCACCGCGGATCAGATCACCGCGCTGGGCGGCGCCACGCTGAACTATGAAGGCAGTTATGTCGGTCAGGCCAAGACAACAGGCTGGGGCCAGGCCGCAACCTATCAGACGCTCGACGGTTCATGGCGTGTTCAGGGCCATGCGTCCGTCTCGCTTGACCTTGCCGCCGACGAACTGAACGGCACATTGACACCGCAGTTCTGGGAGAAGACCGAAAGTGACGGCACCGTCGTCCAGATCGACGTCCACAGGCAGTCAGGTGATGAATACATCGCTCTGTCCACTTCAAGCACCAGCGGTACAGCCGGACCGCCCGTTGCAAGTCCCGGAGACATCGCGGCGTTTCATAATGCCGAAGTGCAACTGGAAGGCAACATCACTGACCAGGGCGCCGTCAATGGCACCGCCACGGTTACAGATCCCGGTAGCACCGGCGGATGGGTCAATGGTGACCAGGCACTCAGCGCAGCCACGTTCGGCGCTGGCGCTGAAAACGTCACCGGTGTGTTCGGCGTGTATGCCGTCAAGCCAAGCCCGACCGGCGGCGACACCGGTATCAATGACGACCGGCGCGGCACATTCGACCTGCAGGGCGGGTTCGGCGCCTCGCAGGGCGGAGCAGGAATCACAGCGGTCCCGGCACCCGTTCCATGATCCCAGCCGACAGTTGCCAGACATCGACGACAGAGCGCGCCTTCGGGCGCGCTCTTGTCGTAATCGTTGCCTGTCTGTCGCTGTCGGTCTTCATCGTTGCCGCGCAGGCGCAACAGGCGGCGGTTTCCGCTGATACCAAGACCTCGCAGCCGTCGGGATTGAACGATACCCGGCAGCGCCCGGCAAGACTGCTGGTACCTGAGAAAACGCAAAAGGAGTTTGCAGCCTTGCCGGCCGGCAAGCGCCTGAAAATTCTCGGTCGATTGATCAGAAACGGCCAGCCCGACGCGGCTGAAACCCTGCTTGAAGCCGCACCCTTCACCGGAAAATTCAGCCACAACCGCAATCTGTTCATGCGCGCCATGATCGAGCATGAACGCGGCAATCTGGAAGACGCAATTCGCATTTACCGGGAAATTCTGGCCAACGATCCCAAGCTCACCGCCGTGCGCGCAGAACTCGCCCGGGCGCTTTACGACAACAAGGAAGACCGCAGCGCCGCACACCATCTCTTCCTGCTGCGGGCATCTGCGCGGACCACCAATGCCCAGCGCACATTCGATGCAGCCATCAACGCCATCGAAGCCCGCAAGACCTGGAGTTTCAACGTGTGGGGATCGATTGCGCCATCGACGAACTTCAACAACGGCACCAACCTCGAGGTGGTCAATGTCGGCGGTATCGATTTCGAGGTTGGCAATCAGGCCAGGGAGCAATCGGGCATCGGGTTTCGCGGCGGCGGCAATATCGGCTACAATCTGAGATTGAAACGGGATCTCAGCCTCATCGTGTCAAGCGGCACGAACCTCGTGCAGTATGACGGTGTCCGCTTCGACCAGACGGCTTTGAACCAGACCGCCTTGTTGCGCTATCGGCAACCCAAATACTCCGTCGCCGTCGGGGCGGTCTCGACACAAGGCTGGTACGGCGCCGATGAATTCATGTGGACGGTGGGACCACAGGCGATCATCAGTTACCTGGTCACCCCGAAAGCCCAGCTCTACACCCAGCTCAAGCACGTCTGGAACCGCTATGAGGAGGCGACCTATCTTGACGGCTGGACAAGCAGTGCCACCACACAACTGAAATACGCGTTCAACGACACCACAATGCTGTTTGCCAGGGTGGGCGTCGGCAGAACCGAAACCCAGCGGGATCATCTGGACAACTGGAACGGCATCGGCGGCGCGGGCCTCTATCACGAACTGCCATGGGGCCTGACCGGCTTTGCCGAAGCCAGCGTGCGCCATGCGGTTTCTGACGGCGATTACCCGTTGCTCGGCGACCGGCGCCGGCAAACCCTCGCGACCGGGCGCATGTCAATCACCAAGCGCGACTTCTACTGGCGCGGGCTTGCACCACAGCTTGAATATACCTATGTCCGCAACTTCTCCAATGATGCCTTGAGCCGGTTTGACTCGCACGGCCTGGCACTCACCGTAACTCGGGCCTTTTGACGTATACCAAAAGAAGTGATTATTGACCCATCTTGCGCTAACAAGGTCACAGTGCAACGGGGCAAAGCAGGCAGATGAAATTTTCCAGCGCAGAACAATTGCTGAACTGGCCGTCCAAGGCCGTTACCATCATGGGCATGTCAGGTGTGGGCAAGACCACGCTGGCCAATCTGCTGCGCGATGACGACTGGTTTCACTATTCCGTCGATTACCGTATCGGCACCCGCTACATGGGCGAACACATCGTCGACAATTTCAAGCGCGAGGCGATGAAAAACCCGTTCCTGCGCGAACTCTTAAAAACCGACTCGATCTACATTTCGTCCAACATCAGCTTTGACAATCTGGATCCGCTGTCCACCTATCTCGGCAAACCCGGCAATCCCGACAAGGGCGGCATTGCGTTCGCCGAATACAAGCGCCGTCAGGCCCAACACCGGGAAGCTGAAATCAATGCGCTCGCCGATGTGCCGCATTTCATGGCCAAGTCACGGGACATCTATACCTACGATCATTTCATCTGCGATTCCGGCGGCTCACTGTGCGAAGTGGTTGATGCCGGCAATCCATCCGACCCGGCACTTCGCGCGCTCAGCGACACGACCTTGCTGTTGTATATCCGCGGCACCGAGGAACACTCCGCCGCCCTTGTCGAGCGGTTCCGGGACATGCCGAAACCGATGTACTATCAGCCAGAGTTCCTGGATCAGACATGGACCGCATTCAAGCAGCAGCACGGCATCACCCGTGACGATGACGTCGATCCGGACGAGTTCATCGTCTGGGGTTTCGAGCGGCTTTTGCATCATCGCATTCCGCTTTATGAGCAGATTGCGGAAAATCATGGTTATGTGGTTGAAATGCACGAAATTCCACAGATCAGGGATGACAAGGATTTTCTCGATCTGCTGACCCGTGCCATCGCCTGAACCAAGACTTAATAAGCAAGACGCCCTCATGCCCATCAAGATACCGACAAACCTGCCTGCACGCGCCACCCTGGAACAGGAAGGCGTAATGGTGATGGATGATGATGAGGCCGCCCGTCAGGACATACGCCCGCTGCGCGTCGGCCTGCTCAACCTGATGCCCGACAAGCAGCGCACCGAGACCCAGTTTGCCAGGCTGTGCGGCGCAACACCGCTGCAGGTGGAGATGACGCTCATCAAGATGACCCATCACACCTCCAAGCTGACCTCGACGGAGCACATGTTGAATTTCTACCGCCCGTTCGAAGATGTGCGCGGCGAAAAGTTCGATGGCTTCGTCATCACCGGTGCGCCAATCGAACTGCTCGAGTTCGAAGAGGTCACCTACTGGCCGGAAATGCAGGAGATTCTCGACTGGTGCGACAGCCATGTTCACTCCGCCATGCACATTTGCTGGGGCGCCCAGGCTGCCATGCACCATTATCACGGGGTTCCCAAGCACGAGCTTGATGCCAAGGCTTTTGGCGTATACCGGCATCGCAATCTCAACCCCGCATCGCCTTACCTGCGCGGGTTTTCAGATGATTTTTCCATCCCCGTGTCGCGCTGGACCGAGGTGCGCCGTGCCGACCTGCCGTCAGACAGCGGGCTGGAAGTGCTGATGGAAGCAGACGATGCGGGACTGTGCCTGGTCAATGACCCGGCCCGGCGCTCGTTGTACATGTTCAATCATATTGAATATGACTCAACCACCCTGGCCGAAGAGTATCATCGTGATGTGCAAGCCGGGAAGTCCATCCACATTCCGCCCAATTACTTCCCGGGTGACGATCCGTCCCAGACGCCTGAAAACAGGTGGCGCAGCCATGCCCACCTGCTGTTCGGAAACTGGCTGAACGAGGTCTACCAGTCGACGCCATACAACCTGGACAAGATCGGCAAATGAGCGCCGGTGACCTGACAGGCTGGATCGGCCGCAGCCGGGTCACCCGTGACACGATTGATGCAGGCCAGCTGGAAAAAATTGCGGCGACATTTGATTGTCCGGTCCCGGCCACCGGCGGGGCAACCGCGCTGCCGCCGGGCTGGCACTGGGCGTTCTTCCCCGACATCACGGCGCTGTCCGGGATCGGCCGCGACGGCCACCAGGCGCTGGGAGAGTTCCTGCCGCCCATCACCCTGCCGCGGCGCATGTGGGCATCCGGCGATCTCAAGATCACCCGGCCGCTAAGTATTGGCGAAACCGTCGACAAGACCTCCACCATCCTGTCGGTGGAAGAAAAGCAGGGCCGCACGGGACAACTGGTTTTTGTGCGTGTCGGGCATGAGTTTGCCGGCGACCGCGGCGGCAGCATGCATGAAGAACACCAGATCGTTTACCGCGAAGCCCCGGCACTGGGCGCTGTTCCGCCCAAGCCGGTGCTGCCGCCTGACACACCCGACGCGTCCATCACCCTGACCGCTTCTCCGGTTCAGCTGTTTCGGTATTCGGCAATCACCTTCAACAGCCATCGCATTCATTATGATGTGGATTTCTGCCGCGACGAGGAAGGTTATGACGGCCTGATCATCCATGGCCCGCTGACGGCTACACTGCTGATGGACCTGGCCTGCCGGCAGGCACCCGGCAAACAACTTGCCACCTTTTCCTTCAGGGCACTCAGTCCGCTGACACACATCCACGAGTTTTCCCTGCACCTGCGCAAAGTCTCCGACACCGGCTTCGGCATCTGGGCCTGCAACCACCGTGGCGAACTGGCAATGACGGCGGACGCGGTAATGGCTTGAGGCTTGTCTGTACCGCGTTTCCCATGCGGCGGGCGCCATACGTCGAGACCAGTCCAGACACCGGAGCCCCGCCGGCGACGGCAGCATGCCCTGATCTGCCCCTTATCTGTCTACCAAATGCCCGGTAACCAGTATTTAGCACTCTCCGGACATAATTGCGCGATGCAAGAAGTTGCAACTGCTGGATGCAGACGCAACTCGCCATGAGGACGGGATATGGCACCGACTGAAAACAACGCAAGCAACACGCCCGGGAATTTTCCCCGCAGGGTGCTCGTCATTGATGACGATCCTGTGTTGCGTACCGTTATTCGCCAGTTTTTTGAAAGCCAGGGCTCCGTCAAGGTCGACGAGGCAGGAAACGGCTGGGACGCACAAGGTCTCATTGCAAGCGCGAGCGTCCCGTATGACCTGACGACGCTTGATCTGAGCATGCCCGAGGTCGATGGCTTCGAGTTCCTGAACCACCTGAAGCAGCACAGCATCGAGATGCGCATTCTGATCATTTCAAGCCTGCCTGCCACGGTCATACGAATGGCAGAGACACTGGCTGACTTCGAGACGCTCAATGCCATCGGGCATCTGAAGAAACCGCTATCTGCCAGCGCCTTGAACGCCATCCTGAAAGCCCAGAATTGGCAGGTTCATGATGATGCAAACCACTTGCAACTGGTCAGGGCATAGGCCGGCTTTCGGCCGCAATTTCCAGGACCTTCACGACATGGTCAGGTTGCAGGGACGTGGCGTGGTCAAGCCGCGTTGATATGGCAGTCCAGTGCGGTCCGGGCAGCGGCCATCTCGTCCGAGATCAGGCGCAACGACCCGCCGACATCAAACTGTTCGCCGTTTCGCGCCGCCGCTTCCACTGCCTCGCAGGCAGATACAAGACGACTTGCCCCCAGGTTGGACGCCATGGATTTCAAGGCATGCGCTGCGTCTGCAAGCACCGCAATATCGGGATTTTCAGCCGCCTGCTGAAGCCGCTCAAGGGCGGGATCAGCATTGTTTTCAAACAGGTCAACCATGCGCCTTACAAACGCCGGGTCGCCGGAGCCGATGTCCTGCAGGTCCCGCAGAACCCTTTCATCAAGCACCTGATCGGCCTCGGATACCGCCTCATCGGTTGGAGCTGACACTTCAGTCTCCCCTTCGGCCTTCACAGTCATTTTCTGTATGGCCTCGGCAATCTGCGCAATGGCGAACGGCTTTGTGATCAGCGCATCCATCCCGGCCTCCTGCCATGAGTCTGCATTGTTGCCGCCCTCGATGAGCGCGGTCAGGGCAATCACCGGGGTGCGCGACCGCCCGGCAGCTTTCTCTTCCCGGCGCAGTGTTCGCGTTGCTTCCAGCCCGTCCATCACCGGCATGGAACAATCCATCAACACAAGATCGTAAGTCTCATCGCGCCATTTCTCCAGCGCCAGCGATCCGTCTTCAACCAGGTCGAACGCCACGTCGAGCTGGCGAAGCACTTCTGCAATAACCTCGCGATTGACTGCATTGTCATCAGCCACCAGAACCCGCGTCCCGCTCAATACCGGCACGTCTTTTGTCGCGGCGGTTCCGGAAGGACCGGCATCTTTTCCGCGCAACTCTCCTGACTGCATGGCCGTTGCAATGGCTGCCAACTCCGCCTGCGACATGGGTAGCGGCAAAACATCGCCGGCGGTTCCGGCTTCCAGCATCGTAAATGCCGAATTGTCACCGATAGGCTGCGTGATCACCAGTTGCGGCACACCCGGTGCAGACGGCCCGGTCAACTCGCCCGCCCGTGCCGCGGAAGTTACCAGGACACCCGTTGCGGCCAGCCGGTCAGGGGTCAGCCCTGATGCACTGATGGTTTTTGCCTCGGCCCCGTAAGCTGCAAATTGCCGGGCTATGGCCTCGGCCAGGTCGCCATCTTCGAGACAGACAAGCATCGGCGACAGGTCGCTGCCCTGCAGTTGCGGACAATGGGAGGTGACCGCGTCACGACACGGCAGCGTGACAATGAAATGGCTGCCCTCGCCGAGCCTGCTTTCCACCCGGATGGTGCCGCCCATGGCATCCACCAGCTTGTGGCAGATATTCAGCCCAAGCCCGGTTCCGCCAAACTGCCGCGTGGTGCTGGCATCAGCCTGGGTAAACTCATCGAAGACACTGGCGAGCTTGTCCTCGGCAATGCCGATACCGGTGTCGGTGACGCAGAACTCGATCATCTCGTCCGGGCTGCCCGTCTGCCTTACCTGCCGGGCAGTAACACTGACATGGCCGTGTTCAGTGAACTTGATCGCATTATTGGTGAGATTGGTCAGTATCTGCGTGAGGCGGACCGGATCGGAGGTGAACGTGTCCGGCACGGCAGGCTCTGCATGAGACACCAGTTGCAGCCCGGCTGCATTGGCCTGCTCCCAAAACAGCGCCAGCACATTGTCAATGGTGGCGCGCGGGTTGACAGGCAGGGTTTCCAGTTCCAGCCGCCCGGCCTCGATCTTGGACAGGTCCAGCAAATCATTGATGATGGTCAGCAGCGACTGGCCGGAATTGACGATCACGTTGGCGTAACGCTGCAGCGCAGACGGCAGCTTGCCGGCAGCCAGCAGTTCCGCCATCACCATCATGCCGTTCATCGGCGTACGGATTTCGTGGCTCATGGTGGCCAGGAAAGTGGTCTTGGCTTCAGAGGCTGCCTCTGCGGCCTCTTTTGCCACCTGCAGTTCCCCGGTGCGTTCCTGCACGGTGCGTTCCAGACCTTCGCGGTGCCGGGCCAGTGCCATGTCCCGGGCATTGACCTGGTCCAGCATGTCATTGAAGACATCGACCAGCTTGCCGATTTCATCATTGCTGACGCGCTCGGCGCGCACGGTCAGGTCCTTTTCGTCGCGAACCCGGGAAATGACCGCCATCAGGCTGTCCAGCGGTGATGTCACCGACCGCTTCATTCGCGAGGAAACCGCCATTCCCAGCAGCGAGGCCAGCAGCGCGGCAATCAGCGATGCCAGGACACCCTCAAAAAACTGCCTGCGCAGGTCAGAGATATCAGCCAGTACGGACACAGAACCAACCCGCTTGCCGCCCATGACCACCGGCACGGAGACCGCCATGGTCGGATTCCACACCATGGCCTGAATGCCCGGCAGACTGCGTGGCAGTGTGCCGTTGGTGCCGCGCTCAGGTTCAACGACAACAGTGTGGCCATGCGCCGCAAACAGCTTTCCATCAGCGAGCCTTGCGGACACGAACGGAATGGTTTTCAGGTTGCCGATGGCGCGCAGTGAGGCAAGCGCGGAGTTCTTGTCGCGCTTGCGCAAATGCGGTCCGACGCTGGCCGCAAAAACCTGGGCCGTCGCCGTCACCGAGTCATGGCGCGCGGCAATATTCTGTTCGGTTTGCCTGTACACATAAAAACCGGTCACCGATGACACGGCAACCAGGACCGACACAGCCACCACGCCGGTAATCTTGCGGGCAATTGTAAAATTCATCGCTTGCTGCAACATCCGGGGCAACACTGATACACTCTGGACAAGGTGGGCCGTACTCGGCCTCGATGATAACGAGCGCGTATTAACAAGTTGTGCCTGAAACAACCATCGTCAGGCAAAATCAACCGGTTACTTTACAAGCGATACACTGGCTTCAGACTGGCTTGCCGGTGCAGGGATGTCAGTCGCACCATAATCCGAGTTCAATACCAGGTTGGGCCCTGCCTTGAGGACAAGCGTCCTGACAACGACGGCAGTATAGGAAGACTGGTCAGCAACGGGTTTGTTTGCATCAATCATCAGTTTGCCCTGTGGCAAATATACTGTACCGAGCAACAGGCGGGCATTGTCGCTCGCGATCCGGTGCGTTCGGCCTACCGGAGAATTGCGGTCCTCGTAGAAGAGCAACCCGGACAACACACTATCCTTGGGGGCAGTCAAACTCACCGAGGAACCGGACGAAAACTGTAGTGTTGCATCTGCTCCCGTCAGGTAGAAACCAACGTATTTGCCGGCAATTTTCCCCTTGCCGGTGACAGAGAGAGGACCGTCCTTGATGATGTAGTCACCGGGTCGCAAAGTGACATCGGCATTGCCGGAAATTAACAGTCCGCCGCAATAGCTGCCCGGTGAGAGAGTCACCATACCTTCTTTAACCGTGTAATCGGTATGGTCGCATCCGGCAAAATTCGGGGCTGGCCGGTCCGCCAAAGGATCATCCATTTTGCTGGCATCTTCAACCGGCGTCGGTGAAAACGCCGACATCGATCCCACATAACCGCCAGCAGTGTAAATGTTTTGCGCTGACATCGAGGCAGTGCCGCCAACCACCAGTGATCTGCTGTCCACTGAATTTGAAACAACGTTACAGGAGTTGGCAGTCAGCTTTGCTTTGTTGCCGAGGCTGATCGTCTGAGTGGCGGTTTCATCGAGACCCAGAACACACACACTCCCGGTACCATACACTCTGGCTGTCGCAGCAGCGGCAATCGGAGTGACCTTGCTGGAAAAAAAGTGGGCAAATACCGGCTGCCATACTTCTGTAACCGCTACCGCAACCGTAGAATCCATGTCTGTCTTGACTGTAACCTGCACGCTATCCGACACATCGGAGTTTTGCAGCACGAATGCCTTGGCGACAGACACCACTTGAGACTGGGTCACATTTGAAATCGCCAACTGCTTTGCTGAAGCAAGCGCCGCACTGTCCGCCAGGCCCTGAAGCGTCGACTGCTTCCTGACCATCAGGCCGA
>JBPCVV010000231.1:0-4854 GCA_051010195.1 Anderseniella sp.
GCTGGTAGGTGTTGGAAACGCCGTCCACGCCGCCGGTGATCAGCGTTACCTTGCCGGTGTTCGCTCTTTCGCGGATGGCAGCTTCCGACTGGCTCTGGGCACTGGCCGGTCCGGTGCTCAGCACTGCCTGCATGATCAACCAGAGACCTGCCAGAAGCAGGACAAACGGTTTGAATTTCGGGAATTGGGGGGCTTTAAGGTAGAGCATTGGTGACCTTTCAATGGAGAAACAGCATCATGTAGCCCCCCAGTGAAAAGTTCTAAAAATGCGTCCTTATTGGTTCTTTCCTGTCAAACTAATCAACTTCCAATTGTGTTGACGTTTCGTCATATCGCAGCATCAGATGTCATAAATGTGACGAAGCAGGCGAAACCTTTGAAAGGACTGACTTTACTTGCGATACCCAGGTCGGTGTCTACCGCTGCCCGGCTGGCAGGCTTACCGACAGCAAGGCGGCTTTGATCGTGTCGCCTGATACAAGAGATTTGCGAAAATCGGGGACACAAAGCCAATACTGCAAGGCGGTTTGGCGCGAGGGTGGTGACCTTGTGCACCGGCCTGCATGCCATCTCCGGCAAGCGCCCGCAGGCCGCCGGATTGGACAATGATTGGTATTCCGTGAGAAGCTATGGATGAGCTGGCGGCGGCAACACAAAATCCGACAATCTCAGGGAGAAAATGATGAAGGACGAGTATCTCAAGCAACAGCAAACCATGCTGACCATAGGGCAGATCGACAGGCGCCAGTTCGTCATGTGTGCGCTGGCAGCCGGTGTCGCGCTGCCGGGCGCGTTGTCCATGGCCGACAGGGCGCAGGCGGCAACTCCGAAAAAGGGTGGCAAGTTCCGCATTGGCAAGGCGCATGGCCAGACAACCGATACCCTCGACCCGCAGACCTACGAGAACGGCTTCACAACTGCCACCGGCAACATGTATGCAAACCAGCTCACCGAGATCACGTCCAAGGGTGGACTGGGGCCAGGCCTTGCAGAAACCTACGAGTCTTCAGATGGCGCAACATGGGTATTCAAACTGCGCCAGGGCGTGGAATTTCACAACGGCAAGTCCCTGGCAGCCGAAGATGTGGTTGCTTCGTTCAACCTGCATCGTGGCGAAGACTCAAAATCAGCCGCAAAGGGCCTGCTGAAGGGGGTGAAGGACATTCGCGCCGACGGCGGAAACGTGGTCTTCGAGCTTGATAGCCCGAACGCAGACTTCCCCTATATCGCCAGCGACTATCATTTTGTGATATTGCCGTCGAAGGACGGCAAGGTCGATCCGCAGTCCGGCATCGGCACCGGCGGCTATGTCATCAAGGAATTTGAACCGGGCGTCCGGATGCAGGCGACGCGCAATCCCAACTACTGGAACGAGGGCCGCGCGCATTTCGACGAAATCGAGATGCTGGCACTGGTCGACGTGACTGCCCGCCAAACCGCGCTGCTCAATGGTGAAGTTGACGCGATCAGCCGTGTCGATCCCAAGACGGTTGCCCTGCTGGCACGCAATCCGGCCATCACCATTCTGGAGAAGACCGGCACCTTGCACTACACGTTCCCGATGCGGCTCGATACCGAACCGTTCGGCAATTACGATCTGCGCATGGCTCTCAAGCTCGCGATCAAGAGGCAGGAGCTGGTGGACAAGATCCTCCTGGGGCACGGGGCGCTCGGCAATGACCATCCCATATCGCCGGCGACCAGCTTTTTCGCAGATGACCTGCCACAGCGGGAGTTTGACCCGGAAAAAGCCGCCGAGCATTACAAGAAATCAGGACACAGCGGCCCGATCAAGCTGTCGGCTTCCGATGCAGCTTTTGCAGGCGCGGTAGATGCTGCGGTGCTGATCCAGGAATCGGCCAAGCAATGCGGCATCAACGTTGAAGTGGTGCGCGAGCCCAAGGATGGCTACTGGACCAATGTCTGGAACAAGAAGGGCTGGTGCGCATGCTACTGGGGCGGACGGCCCACGTCGGACTGGATGTATGCGTCGGCCTATATTGACTCCACAGAGTGGAACGATACGGCCTGGAAGGGCACGGATGCGTCCAAGAAGTTCAACGAACTGGTGGTCAAGGCGCGGGCTGAGCTGGACGAAGACAAGCGTGCCGCCATGTACCGGGAATCCCAACTGCTTGTGAATGACGATGGCGGGGCGATCATCCCCATGTTCGCCAACCACATCATGGGCGTTTCCAAGAAGATCGCCCATGACGATGACGTGGCTGCGAACTGGGAAATGGACGGTGAGAAAGCGCCTGAGCGCTGGTGGTTCGCCTGATCACAGGCATTATCACGCCACAACAAACCGGCAGCGATGCAATCGCTGCCGGTTTTCACTTCCTCCACGCAGATATTCACAGCGGTCAGGATGCAACCACCGGCAAGCGCTGAGGCTGGAGACGCTTGTGCGCAACGCCGGATTGCTGCGCGCCGCACACACCTGCCTTGCTGGCACTGCCTGACTTGGCCCGTCATCGCAATCAATCTCCCAAATCGCCAAGGAAATCGCATCGACCCGGACTGGCCATTTCTGCGGAACAAGTTTTCAGTGGACATTCGACGTTGATTGCTTCGCCTCAATCCACAAGACAAAAAGTGATGCGAGCAAACTCAGGCATGATGACAGCAACATCATGAACAGGAGAGCATGCGCCGCATTTGTCTCGGTCAGCAGCGCTCCACTGATCGCCGACATGGCCGCGCCTCCACCCACTGTAAGGGCACCGGATAGTCCCGCAGCACTGCCTGCAAGTTGTTTTCTCACGGACATGACACCTGCGTTGCTGCTTGGCATTGTCAGGCCATTGCCAATCCCAACCGTCGCGCATGTTGCGAAATACAGTTCCACGTCAGTAAGGCCCGAGAACCAGAGCATGAGCCCCGCAGACAAGCCGAGACATGCGACGAGGCGCCCTGCGATCATGGTGGTGGTGAGGGCAAACCTGGCGGCAAAGCGGCCCGACAGGAAGCTGCCGAACACAAACCCGGCAGTTATTGTTCCCATGTAAATACCGAGCTCAGCGGTGGATATTTGAAACACCGAGCTTGCAACGAGTGGTGCACCGCCCAGGAACACGTAGAAGGCTCCGGTAGAGAACGCCATGCACAGTGCATAGCCCCAGAAGCGACGCGATCTGACAAGCTCGGGATAGGTCTGGACCTGCGCTTTGAAAGTGTCCGACGGCTCCATGTTTGTTTCGCGCAAGTCAAACCAGCACAGGGCCAGCAAGGCGCTGCCCATCGCGGCAAAGACCCAGAAACTTGCGCGCCAGCCGAATAATTCGTCCAGCATTCCGCCAACCATGGGCCCAAGCATCGGTGCGATCGCCCAGGCCATCGCCATGTAGCCGATGACGCCTGCTGCTTTCTTTGAGGCGTATAAATCCCGTACAATGGCGAGGGAAATCGTGTAGCCGGATATAATCGCGGCCTGCATCATCCGAAAAATGAGGAACGTCCAGATATCCCGCGCCAGCAGGCAACCGCAGGATGCGATCACAAAGATTGCGATAGCGGCAAGCATGACGGGGCGTCGGCCATAGCGGTCAGACATCGGGCCCACTATGAGCTGGAGCACGGCCGTCATTGCTGCATATCCGGCTATGGACAGGTTGACGAGCGCATAGTCTGCCCTGAACTCATCGGCAATGTTCGCAAGTGACGGCAGGAACATGTTGAGCGAGACCACCGACAAGCCGCACAGCAGAATTAGAATGAACAGTGCGGGCGGTTTTGATGAACTGGCCTGCATCGGCGACCTGCTTTCTGAGGGATGACAGCGGAATCTCGGGCAAAAAAAAAGCCCCCGAAAATCGGGGGCGCATGGGGGTATCGTTATGGTGTCGGTTACCGGTCCATGCGCCAAGTTTTCACCACTACGATTGCGATTTTCATTTTGAATTCTCCAAGATTTTGCCTGAGCCTAGGCATGGAATTCGTCAAGGTCAACTTGCGTCAGCATCGGGTTCGCTAGTGCCCGCTACCGGCGTTGTGCGTATTTCCCGGATCAGTTTTTCGCGCATCGCCGTGGGAAAGTCGATGTAATTGTCGGCAGTCATGACAAAAGCGCCGTTCCCTCCAATCAACTGACTGTGAAAGTACCCTTCGAGATCGGCGACCTCGTTGAGGATCGCCAGCCCGTTGATCGTTATGCCCTGTCGCAGCACGGTTGCCCGGGCTTGTTTCAGCAACAGACCGTCATTGGAGCGGCCGTCTCCTGAAAGATCAATCACACGTCGCAGGCCCGCATAGGAATTTGTGTTGAGTTCATTCAAGCCAAATACCAAGGCGTTACCGATCGCGGTTTGACCGCTGGGAGTTTGCCTGGGTATCGACGCAATCTGCCGTGCCAGTTCCAGCGCATCGGTGTCCACGCGCAGGTGTGCCCAATCTACGGACTTGTACTGATAAGCCTGTTGAGCCCATTGAACGACACAAACCGCGATGCCGCCGGATACCTGGATGGCTTCGTGGACGATCGGGTCTTTGAACGATGCCGCAAGGCCTTCGATCTGCAGGCGATACTCCAGCTTGCTGACGCTGGCGGACACATCGATCAACAATACCAGTTCGAGTCCAACTCTCTGGCGGTCTTGCCCCAGAGCGGGTGCCACACTCTTAAGCATCGACAAAGCCAGAAACAGCGCACATATAAGCGGCCCAAATTCAGCTTTTCGGTTAGCAGGCATATTCAAGTTTATCCAGACCGCCGCCTCATTGCCAGACTTGGGTACTCTGCCGACCTGGTGTCAGGACATGAACCGGGACATGCATTGCGCCGTAACTTTGTTGACTGTCACCAGAGGCCGCCAACGATGTCGCAGCTATGAACGCTACCGATCAGGTCTATGT
>JBPCVV010000232.1:0-4061 GCA_051010195.1 Anderseniella sp.
CCGAACTTGTCCAGCTTGTCGATGGCACGCAGCACAGACAGCCTGGTGCCAGCATGATCGTCGCCGCCAATGCCGATTGTCTCCATGACCCCGTCGAGCACCTTGCGGTTGTTGACGCGGATGACATAGTCGCCGCGCGCAATGCCCAGTGCCTCCATCGTATCGGCCATCATCATGCACATTTCGGCATCCGCGGTGACCGATGGCGCACCGACGGTGTCGGCATCAAACTGCATGAACTGGCGAAACCGTCCGGGTCCCGGTTTTTCATTGCGGAACACGTAACCTGCCCGGTAGGTCCGGTACGGCAGCTGGATGTCGTTGATGTTCTGGGCAACGTGCCGGGCCAGCGGTGCGGTCAGGTCATAGCGCAGGCTCATCCACTGCTCGTCGTCGTCGGTCAGCGAAAACACGCCTTCATTGGGCCGGTCGCTGTCGGGCAGGAACTTGCCCAGCGCGTCGGTATATTCGAACAGCGGCGTCTCGACCGGGTCAAAGCCGTACAGTTCGAAAACATCCTGGATCTTCGCGACCATCTCGTCGACGGCGCGGATATCGCTGGCGGAGCGGTCTGTGAAGCCACGGGGCTGCCGGGCCTTCGGCCGGTTGGGTTTCTTGTTTTTTGACATGGACGGTTTCAGCGCTTCAGGCTGTTCAATGAACTGTGGCCTGCCTTCTAGATCATCACTCGCCCGCCTTCAAGGCAGATGAGCATGCACATTTACCCAACCATTGACTTGGCAAGGACACAAGCTTGAGGCAAACTTGTCCTTGTCATGAGTGATTTGATGCAGGATGAAGTAATTCTCGAAGCCAATGACGCATTTTATGCGGCGTTCCGGCAGCGTGATTATCTTGCCATGGAAGCGCTTTGGTCGAGGCGCTCTTCGGTGTCCTGCTATCACCCGGGCTGGCCTGGCATCACCGGTCGCGAGGAAGTCCTCGACAGCTGGTATTCCATTCTCGTCCTTGGCGATACGCCCGACATCTCGGTGAGCGATACCAGCATCATCCGCAATGGCAACACAGCGCTTGTGTTCTGCACCGAACACCTTGGCCAGGTGTCGCTGATTGCCACCAACACATTCATCGTCGAGGGTGATAATTGGCGCCTCGTGCACCACCAGGCCGCGCACCTGCCCAACTGACACACCACTGCCGGCAATGCACTATTCCGCACTTGTCCTGCAACATGGTGCAGGGTTAGGGTCCAACGCCTGTTTTTCATGGCATTTTCAGCACGTTCACCAAGAGGCGTGGCGAAAACCTCAGGGAGACCGCTCATGAGTGATCCATATCCATACAATGCCGCGCTGGACCTGGTCGACAGGCACCTGGATGAAGGCCGCAGGGCCAAGACGGCTTTTATCGACGACACCCGCCAGGTCACATTTGGCGAACTTGCGGCGGCGACCCGGCAGGTTGCCAACCTGCTCGACGGCCTCGACACTGCGCGCGAGGCCAGGGTGGCCGTGCTGATGCTCGACACCGTCGACTGGCCGGCGGTTTTCGTTGGCGCGATCCGGGCCGGTATCGTGCCGGTAGCACTCAACACCCTGCTGACCACCGAGCAGTACCGGTACATGCTGTCGGACAGCCGGTCACAGGTCCTGTTCGTATCCCATGCGCTACTGAACACCATTGAACCGGTTCTGGCGGACCTGCCGTTCCTGAAACATGTGATCGTGGTGGACGGTGACGCGGGCGACCACCAGTCGTTCGAAACGCTGATGGCATCCGCCGGTGACCAGCACGAGGCCGCGAAGACATCGTCCGACGAAGTGGCGTTCTGGCTGTATTCGTCCGGCTCAACCGGTGAGCCCAAGGGCGTGATGCATGTTCACTCCAGCCTGATGGATACCGCCAGGACCTATGGTGCCGGGACACTGGGTATCACGGAAGATGACGTGTGCTTTTCTGCTGCAAAATTCTTCTTTGCCTATGGCCTGGGAAATTCCCTGACCTTCCCGCTGTCGGTCGGGGCGACCACGGTGCTGTTGTCGGGACGCCCGACACCCGATGCCGTGCAGTCAAAACTGCATGCGCATGAGGCAACCATCTTTTTCGGCGTACCGACACTGTACGCGGCCATGCTGGCCGACACCTCATGCACGCCGGAAACCGGGTCCGGCAAACTGGCAAAGTGCATATCCGCCGGCGAGGCCCTGCCGGCGGAAGTCTCCGCGGCGTGGCACAAGCGCTTCGGGGTCGAGATCTGGGACGGTATCGGCTCCACGGAGATGCTGCATATTTTCCTGTCCAACGGACCCGACGGGCAAAAGCGCGGCACCACCGGCAAGGCCGTGCCGGGATATGAACTGCGCCTGGTCGGCGAGGAGGGCGAGGCCTTGCCCGCCGGGGAAATCGGTGAACTGCTGGTCTCCGGCGCATCGTGCTGCAACGGCTATTGGAACAAGCGCCACAAGACGCGCTCGACATTCGAGGGGCTGTGGGCGCGCACCGGCGACAAGTACATTCGCGATGAAGAGGGTTTCTACCAGTACTGCGGGCGCACCGACGACATGTTCAAGGTATCCGGCATCTGGGTGTCGCCGTTCGAGGTGGAATCGGCTCTGGTCAGCCATGCCGCGGTACTCGAGGCAGCCGTCGTGGCCCACGAGGATGACGAGGGCCTGGTCAAACCCAAGGCCTTCGTCGTGCTGAACGAAGGCCATTCCGGCGACGGCCTGTTCGACGAGTTGAAGGATCACGTCAAGGCGGAAGCCGGTCCATGGAAATATCCACGCTGGATCGAGTTTCTGACCGATCTGCCAAAAACCGCGACCGGCAAGATCCAGCGCTTCAAGTTGCGTGCATGATCGCGCTGGACGGGTGCCTTGAGGTTTCAGGCCATCGGCTCGAAGCCCGGTTCATAGACGGGACCGCCGGTCGGCCGCTGCTGGTACTGCTGCATGAAGGACTTGGCAGCGTCAGCCAGTGGCGCGATTTCCCCGACCTGCTGGCAAGCGTCACCGGTTGCCCGGTCCTGGTCTACTCGCGCGCCGGATATGGCGCCTCGTCCCCGGTGCCGCTGCCGCGCCCGCTGACCTACATGCACGACGAAGCGGCAGACGTGCTTCCCGGTATCATTGCGCAACTTGAGGGCCGCGATCACATCCTGGTCGGGCATTCCGACGGCGCCTCCATTGCCGCCATCTATGCCGGCAGCAATCCGGCAGCAGGCCTGAAGGGTCTTGTCCTGATGGCGCCTCACGTGTTCGTCGAGGATATCTCGATTGACGGCATCGAGGCCGCAAGGCAGGCATGGGAAACGACCGACCTGCGCGACCGGCTGAAGCGCCATCATGGCGACAATGTCGACATTGCGTTTCTGGGCTGGAATGACAGCTGGCTTGATCCTGACTTCCGCGCCTGGGACATAACCGGCTTCCTGCCATTAATCATGGCGCCGGTTTTGGCTATACAGGGCCGCGACGATGATTATGGGACACTGGTCCAGCTTGACGCGATTGAACGGTCTTCAGGTGGTCCGGTCGCAAGACTCGTTCTTGATGAGTGCGGTCACGCGCCACAAAAGGACCAAACAGCCGCCGTACTGGACGCCATTTGCAGTTTTGTGACGGAGATTTGAGAATGTTACTGATCAACAGACGTGAATTGATCGGCGGATTGACAACCTGTGCGCTTGTGCTGCCGGCGCACGCCGCCAACGGCTATCGCGGCTACGCCGACGCCATGCTGGCGTCGCCGCCGCGTGGCGCCAAGATTCGCCCGGACCTGGAAGCCTATCTTGATCTTTTGGCGGCGGAGGCGCGCTACCGCGCCAAACGCAAGCCGGTCAAGGGCTCGGATCTGCTGCGCGACATGGCGCGAGCCCAGGCGCTGGAAATGGTGAAGGGTAATTTTGTCGGCCACAAATCCGCCAGCGGCCACAGTTTCCGCAAACGCTTCGAGGCCTTCGCGGACCCTGATCAGCGCGGTGATTTCGGCGAGAACGCCGCCCGCGACCGCAAGCGCGGCAAGGTCGACAAGCAAAAGGCCCGGCGGCTGTTCACCCAGTGGCTTGACTCCGCCGGCCACAAGCGCAACCTGATGAACCG
>JBPCVV010000233.1:0-5024 GCA_051010195.1 Anderseniella sp.
TAAAGAAAATCGGCCAGTCGGCGCGCGAGGAAATTAGCGAGACGATTGGCCAGAAAGCCCATCTTTTCCTGTTTGTGAAAGTACGCGAGAAGTGGGCAGACGACCCTGAGCGGCTGCGCATGATGGGCCTGGAACCCCGCTAATCTCCGGCTGCTGCGAGGTTTGCCTGAATCAAGCCAGTGCTTTAAATTACTGTTATTGCTGATTTTTGTTAATGGGTCCTGACCCTGGAATTCGAATGGGGATCAGCGTGATACACCACAGGTGAATGCAAATGGAATGGCAAGGCGACGGTCTCATTCTGAATACTCGCAAGCACGGTGAAAATTCGGCGATAATCGATGTGCTGACCCGGGAAAAAGGCCGCCATATGGGCCTGGTCCGGGGTGGTCGGTCGCGAACCATGCGACCGGTGCTGCAGGCGGGAAACATGGTGCATGTGGTCTGGCGCGCCCGTCTTGAAGACCATCTCGGCGCTTTTGCCGTCGAGCCTCACCAGATGATTGTGGCCGGGATTATCGATGATGTTCATCGTCTGGCCGGGCTGACAACAATCACCACCCTGGCCAGCCTGCTGCCGGAGAGGGAACCCCATCCGCGCATCTACGATGCCTCGCTGTTGTTGATCGAGCATCTGCAGGATGACGCTATCTGGCCGGCTGTTCTGGTGAAGTGGGAAATGGGGCTGCTTGAGGAACTGGGTTTCGGGCTGGATCTCACCAGATGCGCCGTCAGCGGTGAAACGGCCGATCTGACACATGTCTCGCCACGCACGGGCAGGGCCGTGTGTGCGCGCGAAGCCGAACCATGGAAGGACAAGCTGCTGGCGCTGCCGCCATTTGTGACCGGAAAATCCGGCGGTGCGTCAAATGCGGAGATCGTGCAGGGATTGAAACTGACCGGACATTTTCTCGCCCGGCACGTTTTAGAGCCGCGCGGTGTTTCGGCCCCTGAGCAGCGCTTGCGCATCTTGCGCTGGCTTGACCAAGACGATTGACACAGGACGCTGCTGGCAGGCGGTGCGCACAATTCGTCTCATTGCCGAAACCTGATCCGGTGTTACAAAGGCCCGGTTGATTGGCTTTGCAGGGAGTTAGAAGCGATGCTTGGACGTCTCAACCATGTTGCGATTGCCGTGCCTGATCTGAAGGCCGGGTGTCAGGTCTACAAGGCAATGCTTGGCGCTACAGTGTCAGAGCCGCAGGCTGAACCTGATCACGGTGTAACGGTCGTTTTTGTCGAACTTCCCAACACGAAGATCGAGTTGCTGGAGCCGCTCGGTGAAAATTCACCGATACAGGCGTTTCTGGACAAGAGCCCGGCAGGCGGTATTCATCACGTGTGCTATGAGGTGGAAGACATAATTGCGGCGCGCGATCATCTGAAACAGGAAGGCGCGCGCGTGCTCGGTGACGGTGAGCCGAAGATCGGCGCGCACGGCAAGCCGGTGCTGTTTCTGCACCCGAAGGATTTCTGCGGAACGCTGGTCGAGTTGGAGCAGGCCTGATGATCGTCGATTTCTTCACCGGATTTGCCGTTTACTTCATCATCTGGTGGCTGGTGCTTTTTACCGTGCTGCCGTTCGGTGTGAAGTCTGCGCATGAGGAAGGAACCGTGGTCGAGCAGGGCCATGAGCGGGCAGCCCCGTTACGGCCGCGGCTTTTCAACAAGTTCGTGGTGACGTCTGTTATCGCCTTGTTTTTCTATGGTTTTTATTACTGGCTGGTCTATTACAGCGGCGTTTCGCTGGATGATTTCCCGTTCATGCCTGATCTGCCCAAAGTGTAGGGCTTTGTACCCCGCACAGACGCGAAACAAAAAAAGACAGGGCGGAACCCTGTCTTACACATAACTCTGTGTGCTTGCTATTACATCGCCCGATAACGGGCGTTTCCTCCCCAGACCTGGGCCCGGCGGTTGCATTACCTGCAACTCTGGTTGGGGAGATGACACAAACTTTTGAACTTGTCCAGTCACTTTGTCGCACCTTTGCGAAAAGTGACTGCGGGTGCCAATCTCGCTGCCAGAGTTGTCCTTTGTAAAATCTCGATTGATGCACTATGAACAGCAACTCTTTGTGTGGGGTTGCAGCGGCGCGGCCTTATTGTTTTCAGGGCATTCAGATGAGACTTAGCAAGTATTTCCTTCCCATCCTTCGCGACGATCCCAAGGAAGCAGAGATTGTTTCCCACCGCCTGATGCTGCGCGCAGGCATGATCCGTCAGGAAAGCGCCGGTATCTATTCCTGGCTGCCGCTGGGCTACAAGGTGCTGCGCAATATCGAGCGCATCGTGCGCGAAGAACAGAACCGGGCAGGGGCAATTGAAGTTCTGATGCCGACAATCCAGTCAGCCGACCTGTGGCGCAAATCGGGCCGTTATGATGACTACGGCAAGGAGATGCTGCGCATTACCGACCGTCATGACCGCGACATGCTGTTCGGTCCCACCAATGAAGAGATGATCACCGACATCTTCCGCGCCGGTGTGCAGTCATACAAGGATGTGCCGCGCAACCTCTACCATATCCAGTGGAAGTTTCGCGACGAGGTGCGGCCGCGGTTCGGCATCATGCGCGGCCGCGAGTTCCTGATGAAAGACGCCTATTCGTTTGACCTTTCGGCGGAGGCGGGCCGTCACTCCTACAACAAGATGTTCGTGTCATATCTGCGCACATTTGCGCG
The DNA here is from genome assembly GCA_051010195.1 of Anderseniella sp. Lineage (GTDB taxonomy): Bacteria > Pseudomonadota > Alphaproteobacteria > Rhizobiales > Aestuariivirgaceae > Anderseniella. Next base: position 2,684 of record JBPCVV010000233.1, read on the forward strand.
CATGGGGCTGAAGGCCATACCAATGCGGGCCGAAACCGGGCCGATAGGCGGCGACATGAGCCATGAATTTCTCATTCTGGCCGACACGGGAGAATCGGAAGTGTTCTTTGACAGCGCATTTCATGATTTCGACTGGTCAGCCTTCGAGATCGACTACGACAATGTTGAGGCGGTTGCAGAAGTGGTGCAGGAGTTTACATCCAAATATGCCGCGTCAGACGAAATGCATGACCTGGCCGCTTTTGAAGAACTGCCCGAGGCAAGGCGGGTGAGTGGTCGTGGCATCGAGGTCGGTCACATTTTCTTCTTCGGCGACAAGTATGCAAAACCGCTCGGCTGCCAGGTGCAGGGGCCAGACGGCAAACCGGTGACCATCCAGTCAGGATCGTACGGTGTCGGTGTATCGCGTCTGGTCGGCGGTATCATCGAGGCAAGCCATGACGAGGCCGGCATCATCTGGCCGGAAGCGGTGGCGCCGTTCCGTATCGGGTTGATCAACCTCAAGTCAGGCGACGCTGAAACCGATGCCGCCTGCGACAAGCTTTATGGTGTGTTTCAGGCTCAGGGCAATGAAGTGCTCTATGACGACACCGACAATCGCGCGGGCGGCAAATTTGCCGCCATGGACCTGATCGGTATTCCGTGGCAGGTAATCATCGGTCCGCGCGGTCTCAAGCAGGGCAATGCCGAATTGAAGAATCGCGCTACTGGTGAACGTGAAGAGATTTCCATTGAAGCGCTTGCCACGCGTTTTGCCAACTGACCAACAAGCTTCAACCAACAAGATGGATTGACTTATGGCTCAAACCGACACCGCGCCGTTTTCCGCCCACGAGCGCATGATTGCCTTCCGCTACCTGCGCGCGCGCCGCAAGGAGGGGTTCATCTCGGTGATTGCAGGGTTCTCGTTCCTGGGTATTCTGCTGGGCGTGGCAACCCTCATCATTGTCATGGCGGTGATGAACGGGTTCCGCACCGAGCTTTTGAACAAGGTGCTGGGGTTCAACGGCCATTCCATGGTGTACTCGTCTACCGGAGCGCCGATACCTGATTTCAGATCGCGGGCCGCCATCCTGGCCAACACGCCGGGTGTGGTCCGGGCCATGCCGTTTACCGAAGGCCAGGCCATGGCGTCGTCCAGACGCACGTCCACCGGGGTCCTGGTGCGCGGGCTGGAACTGGAAAACCTGGTCAAACTGTCCAGCGTCGTGAACGACAAGCTGCGCGGGTCGCTCGACAAGTTCGATGAACGCAACGGTGTCGCGGTCGGCTACAGGCTGGCCTGGAAACATGGCCTCAGCGTCGGCGACCAGATCACCCTTGTGTCGCCTGAGGGACCTACCACGATATTCGGCTCGGCGCCGCGTATCAGATCGTTCCCGATCGTCGCCACCTTTGAAATCGGCATGTCGGAGTATGACAGCTCGGTCATCTACATGCCGATGAGCGAGGCCCAGGACTTCTTCGCCCAGGAAGATGGCGCCAGCGCCATCGAAGTGATGGTGGAAGATCCCGACAAGATCGACGAAATGATCCCTGCCATGAAGAAGAGCGCCGGTGAGGACCTGCAGTTCGTGACCTGGAAAACCTCGAACAAGACATTCTTCAATGCGCTGCAGGTGGAACGCAATGTCATGTTCGTGATCCTGACTCTGATTATCCTTGTGGCCGCCCTAAACATCATTTCCGGCCTCATCATGCTGGTGAAGGACAAGGGCAAGGATATTGCCATCCTGCGCACCATGGGTGCGACGCGGGGGTCCATTCAGCGGATATTTTTCATGACCGGTGCAGCCATCGGTATTGCCGGTACAATTGCGGGCATAATTGTCGGGGTGGCGGTATGTCTGAACATAGAAAACATCAGGCAGGGGCTGTCGTGGCTATCCGGCACACAGCTGTTTCCGCCGGAGCTTTACTACCTGTCACGCATGCCGGCGGAGATGAATGTCAACGAAACAATCATGATTGCGCTGATGGCGATGGGGCTGGCGTTTCTGGCCACCATCTATCCGGCCCGACGGGCGGCCAAGCTCGATCCGGTAGAGGCGCTGCGCTATGAATGATTTTGCACATGGCGGCGCCACACCTGCCCTGCGTCTTGAGGCGATTGCGCGGACCTACACCCAGGGCTCGCGCACCATCGATATTTTCAAGGACCTTTCGCTGGAAGTTTATCCGGGTGAAGTCGTGGCGCTGGTCGGTGAGTCCGGCACCGGCAAGTCATCGCTTTTGCACATTGCCGGCCTGTTGGAAAAACCGACCGGCGGCGACGTCCTTGTGGCGGGTGAAAACTGCACGCGGCTGGAAGATGGCGCGGCGACCCGCGTGCGCCGGCTGG
>JBPCVV010000234.1:0-32460 GCA_051010195.1 Anderseniella sp.
GGGCTGTTGCCTGTCGCCGTACCCCTGTTTCTGTTTGGCCTGTTTCTTCTCGGCGCCCAGCGGGGCTTCAACAGAACAAGTAAATCGCCGGGACAGAAATCCAGTGTGCGCACGTCAGTTTTGGACATGTGGTTGAATCATGATGACGGCAGCATGGATGGGACCGTATTGGCAGGTCAGTATGCCGGACGCCAGCTTTCAGAACTTGAGCTTGCTGACCTGTTGCGGCTGTTGGGTGAATGCGTCTCCGCGGGAGATCAAAGCGAAGCGCTGCTAATGGCTTATCTCGACCGTGTTCATCCGCAATGGCGCGACCAGGCCGGCTCGGCGGGGGGCAACCAGGCCACAGGATCCATGAGTCGCGGAGATGCCCTGGATATTCTTGGCCTCAAGGAGGGTGCTACTGAAAAGGAGATTCGTACTGCTTACCGCAGGATGATGAAGAAACATCATCCCGACAATGGCGGTTCGGCCTATCTGGCGGCACGCATCAATGAAGCCAATGACGTGCTGACCGGCGGCAACTCCGCCGAACAGTAGAAGGCCCTCCCGGCGAAATGCCGGATGGGCCAACTGAATTCACCGTGACGATTTCAAACTAGCTGGATGGTGCCAGGGGAAAACAGCCGACACCGGCCCGTTTGAGCTGGCGACATGCCCGGGTCGCCTGCTTTCTGCTCAGTCCGGAAAAACGGGCGCGATAGAACTTGTTTCCGTTCCTGTCCACAGTCATCAGGAAAGGCGTCGCCGTCTTAAGTTCCTTTGCTAGGCGGCTCTTGGCGGCTGCAAGCCTGCTGCGCGCGCCTTCGCGGGTTGGAAAGGCGCCAATCTGAATGTTCCAGGTATCCTGATGCGGTGAGATTGCCTTAGCCAGTTGAGGTTTGGGCACGGTTCCGGTCTGTACTTCATCGGGCAGCGGCTGTTGCTCAGATGGCAGGATGCGCGACGGGTCCTTCGTGTTCGGTGCCACGGATGCGCTTAGCAGTCCAGCAGCGTCTGCTGCCGCCAGGCTGTCCCGTTTATTGGCCGTGGACGGGACCACTACAGACGTAAACGTGACACCATTGGCAGGCGAGGCGTCTGCAGGAGCCGGGTCGCTGACCGGGTGACCATTTTCGGCCACCAGCTGTCCGACCGGGTCGGCCACTGGCACGGTGTGCTCGTAAGCTGAGGCAAGCTTGGCCAGTTGGGCAGCGTCCGAAGACTTCAGTGACGGTTTGTCACGCGGGATCGGTACGAAGTTCGACCCTGATGCAGCATTTGCCTTATTCTTGGTAGCCTTTGCGCGGGCAGCCACGGAGGCTTTGTAGCCTGGAGGGCTGCCGGCCACGACGGCGATCTTGTTTCCGCCGCGCGACGCCTTGCGTAGGTCACGTTTCAGGATCTTGGTCATGAACGCATTGCGTGAGCGTCCCGTGCGGCCGCCGATAACAACGGCAACGAGCCGGCGTTTGCCGAGTGAGCGCGAGGAAAGCAGGTTGAAACCGGATGCGCGGGTATAGCCCGTCTTGATGCCGTCCACGCCCTTGACCCTGCCGAGCAACCGGTTGTGGTTGCGGTATCTGCGCTTGCCATATTTGAACGAGCGTGTCGCGAAATGCTTGTAGTGTTGTGGAAAGTCGCGCTGGATACGCAGGCCGAGCGTTGCCATGTCCCTGGCGGTAGTGACCTGGCGCCGGTCGGGCAGACCGTTCGGATTGGTGAATTTTGTCCGTGTCATGCCCATGGCGCGTGCCTGGCGGGTCATGCGCCGGGCAAATTCCTTCTGCGACCCGCCAATGTGTTCGGCAACAACCATTGCTGCGTCGTTGGCAGATTTTGTAATCAGGGCAAACATCGCGTTGCGGGCTGTGAGGGTCGAGCCAACTTTCAATCCGAGCTTCGATGGTTGCTGGCGAGCGGCGTGTTTTGACACTTTCATGCGAGTGGAAAACGTCATGCGCCCGGCTTCGATTTCCTGGAACATCATGTAAAGCGTCATCACCTTGGTCAGGGACGCGGGAAAACGCTTCGAATCGATATTCCGGCTGTAGATGATCTTGCCGGTTGAGGCATCCACAGTGATTGCACTGAATGCCGGCCTTGCCGAAGCAGGGCGATTGGCACTCGCAACCAGGAACAGAGACAGGATAAGCACCATCGCAAAGGCCAGGCCCTTATCGAAGCCGGATTGCGATTTGAATTTATTGGCTGATGAAATACCCATGACACCCACTATCCATCGAGTTTGGCGATCCGCATGCTTTGAATCACCTGATTGAGACACATAGCTGATTCTTAACAGAAACAGCAAAGTGGCAGTTCGCAGGTGCGCCATAAAACTGTTTGGCTTGAGGAACCTTGATGCCGGTCAACTGGCCGGCCAACAAGATACTGACACTTACTAACAGTTCGGACAAATACGCGCCCGCGTTTTTCCGGCAGCAGGCCGTTTTTCGCCTGAAATACCCAATATTTCCTATTCTATCCCGAACAAATGATGAAGCAAGAGCCTTACTAACCGGTAAACGGGGCAACCATCGGGCAGGGTTTCTAAAGGAGGAAAATTTTTTATGGTGCGGTGCACAAAAATACTTGACAATAAATGGTGCAGTGCATATATCACTGTCATCCGAAGAGTTCGGGGTCACACAAACCAAGGATTTAGATCATGTTCAAGTCATTCGAAGAAATGCAGGCCGCAGGCAAACAGGGCTTTGACGCTTACATCGCAAGCGCAAACGCTTTCAACAAGGGTTTCCAGGCCCTGGCTACCGAAGCTGCTGAATTCACCAAGAAGTCTTTTGAAGACTCAGTTGCTCTGACCGAGAAGGTCGTTGCCGCCAAGTCGATCGAAAAGGCTGTTGAACTGCAGCAGGCACACGTCACCAAGTCTTATGAAGGCTTCATGGCGCAGGCCACCAAGATGAACCAGTTCTACATGGACGCTGCCAAGGACGCCTACAAGCCGATCGAAGCTGAGATCGAAAAGTTCGCTCCTAAAGCTGCCAAGTAAGTAGCTCTGGATATCGGGAGAAAAATTCTCTCGGTTTCAATTGCTGATCAAAACCGTCTGACACGTCGTGTCAGGCGGTTTTTTTGTCTGAATTTCGCTGTATTATTCCTCTAAGTAGGAAAGTTCACGGCAAGCCCTCGTATCTCACCCATTGACGCCTATATGCTAGGGCATGAATGATTGCACTGTGCGGTGGCCATAATGATCCATCTCGGATGGATGTCTGTTTAATCGTGTATGGCTTTTGAATCGTGTATGGTTTTTCGATGTCTATTTATCTGTCTGACAAAGACAACAAGGATGGTGAAGATGGCGGGGGCGAAGGCCAGACCGGCGTCATCACGCGCGAACAGGCGAAAACCAAGAAGCCCAGCATGTACAAGGTGCTTCTTTTGAACGATGATTACACGCCCATGGAATTCGTGGTGCATGTGCTGGAACGGTTCTTCGGTAAAGACCGGGAGGAGGCGACCGTGGTCATGTTGCATGTACATCAAAAGGGTGTCGGTGTGTGTGGCGTCTACACCTACGAAATTGCTGAAACAAAAGTTACACAAGTCATGGATTTCGCCAGGCAGCACTCCCATCCGCTGCAATGCACCATGGAAAAGGAATAGGAGCCTCACGTGCCCACATTTTCTCGTAGCCTCGAACAGGCACTGCACCGGGCGCTGGCGCTGGCCAGCGATCGCAGTCACGAGTATGCAACGCTGGAGCACCTGCTGCTCGCCCTGGTAGACGACAAGGACGCAGCATCCGTCATGCGCGCATGCAGCGTTGATGTAGACCAGTTGCGCCGCAGCCTGGAAAACTATGTCGATAACGATCTTGCCAGCCTGGTAATGGCGTCCGGCGATGATGCCAAGCCCACCGCGGGCTTCCAGCGTGTCATCCAGCGTGCCGTCATTCATGTGCAGTCGTCTGGCCGTGAAGAGGTGACCGGCGCCAATGTGCTCGTCGCCATTTTCGCCGAACGGGAAAGTCATGCAGCCTACTTCCTGCAGGAACAGGACATGACACGGTATGACGCGGTCAATTTCATATCCCACGGCATTGCCAAGAAACCCGGGCTGTCAGAAAGCCGCTCGGTTCAGGGCGCTGCATCAGAAGAAGACGCAGATGAGGGCGAAGACGTCATCGACGGCGAAAAGTCCGGTGATGCGCTGGACAATTTTTGCATCAACCTCAACCAGAAGGCTGCGGACGGCAAGATTGACCCTTTGATCGGCCGGGAAGAAGAGGTCAACCGGACAATCCAGGTATTGTGCCGCCGGTCAAAGAACAACCCGCTGTTCGTCGGCGATCCCGGTGTCGGCAAAACCGCCATAGCCGAGGGTCTTGCCCGCAAGATCGTCAAGGGTGAAGTACCGGAAGTGCTGAAAGAATGCACCATCTTCCAGCTCGACATGGGTGTATTGCTGGCCGGCACGCGCTATCGCGGCGACTTCGAGGAACGCCTCAAGGCGGTGATAAAGGAAATCGAAGAATTTGACGGCGCGATCATGTTCATCGATGAGATCCACACCGTGATCGGGGCAGGGGCCACGTCCGGTGGAGCCATGGATGCATCCAACCTGCTCAAGCCGGCCCTGTCATCGGGTTCGCTGCGCTGCATTGGCTCAACCACCTACAAGGAGTATCGCCAGCATTTCGAGAAGGACAGGGCACTGGTGCGTCGGTTCCAGAAAATCGACGTCAAGGAGCCGTCGGTTCCCGATGCCGTCAAGATTCTGACCGGTCTGAAACCCTACTTCGAGGAGTTCCACAAGGTTCGCTATACCAATGATGCGATCAAGTCGGCCGTGGAACTGTCGAGTCGTTATATCAACGACCGCAAATTGCCGGACAAGGCGATTGACGTGATTGATGAAAGCGGCGCATCGCAGATGCTGATAGCTGCGAGCAAGCGCAAAAAAACCATCGACGTCAAGGACATCGAGGATGTTGTTGCCACCATGGCCCGTATCCCGCCCAAGTCCGTGTCCAAGAACGACCAGGATCTGCTCAAGGATCTGGATACGGAATTGAAACGCGTCGTATTCGGCCAGGATGATGCGATCGGTGCGCTGTCATCTGCCATCAAGCTGTCGCGGGCCGGGCTTCGTGAACCGGAAAAGCCAATCGGCTGTTATCTGTTTTCCGGCCCGACCGGTGTCGGCAAGACCGAGGTCGCCAAGCAACTGGCGTCGGTTCTTGGTGTCGAATTGCTGCGCTTCGACATGTCGGAATATATGGAGCGGCATTCGGTCTCCCGCCTGATAGGTGCACCTCCTGGCTATGTCGGTTTTGATCAGGGCGGACTTCTGACCGACGGCATTGACCAGAATCCATACAGCGTCCTGCTGCTCGACGAGATCGAAAAGGCACATCCCGACCTGTTCAATATCCTGCTGCAGGTCATGGATCACGGCAAGCTGACCGACCACAATGGCAAGTCGATTGATTTCCGCAACGTGATCCTGATCATGACCACCAATGCAGGTGCTGCCGACCTGGCCAAGTCCGCGTTCGGCTTTACCCGGTCCAGGCGTGAGGGTGACGACAGCGAGGCCATCTCCAAGATGTTCACGCCGGAATTCCGCAACCGTCTCGATGCAACTATCGGCTTCGGGCATCTGCCGCCGGAAGTGGTGCGCATGGTGGTGCAGAAATTTGTGCTGCAACTGGAAGCGCAGCTTGACGAGCGCCAGATCAATATTGAGCTGTCCGAAGATGCCGCCGACTGGCTGGCCCGTGAAGGCTATGACGAGCAGATGGGCGCGCGGCCGCTGTCGCGTGTCATCCAGAAGTACATCAAGCAGCCGCTGGCTGACGAAGTGCTATTCGGCAAGCTGGTCAAGGGTGGCACGGTCAGCGTCCTGCTCGGCAAGGATGATCAGGGGCTCGATGAGCTCAAGTTCAAGTTTCTGTCGCGCGATCAGGAAAAAGCCCTGCCGAAACCGGTTGAGCGTAAATCCCTGCCGCGCAACAAGAAAGCTGCCGCCAAGAAACAAAGCACACCTTCACCCGCCTCCAAGGCCGCACCAAAGAAGAAGGGCGGCGGCGGAACGCCGGGCCGCACCGAGAAGGTGAAATAGCTCGCAGCTGGATATTTCCCGGTTTAGCGCGACAGTTTTGCGCCGGGCCTGCAAAGGTCCGGCGTTTTCGCATGCAGACCATGCAGTTGCGCGGGTTGCCGCAGTCTGTCCTGTACCGCTAAACAGAGGATCATGGGGCAACCTGCACAATCTGAGGACACGCAAGATAACGCCGCCTACGACTGGGCCGGCATGGCCGGAGGACTCCGGGCGGCATTCTCTCTTCCCGGCCTGGTCATGGCCTGTTCCTTCATCGGCTTTGGCGCCCTGATCCATGATGTCGGCTTCCCGCTGCTGGCAGGTATCGCGACCATTCCGCTGATATGGGCACTGCCCGGCCAGGTGCTGTTCGTAACCATGTGGCAGTCCGGCGTTGCCTTGCCTCTGATCGCCGCGGCGGTATCGCTGACGGCTGTGCGCCTGTTGCCCATGACAATCGGTGTGTTGGCACAGGTCCGGTTGAAAAAGGCGTCACGGTTGCCGGAATTCCTGCTCGGCCATTTCACCGCCGTTACCGTCTGGGTCCTGTCCCTGACCAGCCTGCGTGACGTTGCTGCATCGAAGCAACTGCCATGGCTGGTGGGCCTCGGCACCGCCCTGATGGGATTGATGGTCCTGGTCACACCGCTCGGTTACTACCTCGCGGACAGCCTGCCGCCGACACTGGCCGCGGCCATGGTTTTCTTTACACCGGCGTTTTTCCTGCTGTCGCTGTTTTCCGGCGCCATGTGGCGGTTCGACTATGCCGCCATTGCGCTGGGGTGTGTTTTGTTGCCGATTGCGCGCCATTACGCGCCGGATTTCGACCTGCTGATTGCCGGTCTCGGCGGCGGCACGCTCGCCTTCATCTGCCTGCGGCCGCGCCGCAAGGGACTGCTGAAATGAACCAGGCAGCACTGATCATCGCCGCAATGATCCCGGCCGGGTTTATCGCCACGTATCTGTGGCGGGCGCTGGCAGTGGTCGCGGTTACCCGCATTGATCCGGAAAGCGACCTGTTGTTGTGGGTGAGGGCGGTATCCACCGCGCTGGTCGCAGCCCTGGTCATGCGCATGATCATTGTACCCTCAGGTGTGCTGTCCACCATAGCCATGGAATACCGGTTCGCCGCTGTCGCTGTTGGGATTGGTGTTTTCTATGCCACGTCCCGCTCAACACAGATTGCCACCTTTGCAACCGTTATCATGCTCGCTCTGCTGGACATCGGTTTGGGTTGAAGCCGGTGCGACAACCTAGGTTGCCAGAACGCCACGCAGTTTCTCTGCCCAGTCGGCAAGGTCGTCCTGATCGGCCATGTCGCCGGCAGGCGGGCGCAGTTTAACGCCTTCATGGCGCGGGATCACGTGCACATGGGTGTGAAATACCACCTGGCCACCAGCGCTTTCGTTGAATTGCTGGATGGTAATGCCATCAGCGTCAAAGGCCTTGACCACTGCGTGCGCCATCTTCTGCACGGTTGCCATCACTGCGTTGAGGTCATCGGTTGCAATATCCAGCATGTTGCGTGATGCCGCCTTTGGGATCACCAGGCAATGCCCGTCAGCGCGCGGCATGATGTCCATGATCACAATGGTCTTGTCGTCCTCGTAAACCTTGTGGCTGGGCAATTCGCCACTCAGGATTTTGGCGAAGATGTTGTTGTGGTCGTAGGATGTGGTCATTTATCGTCCCCGCTGTGTACATGAACTCAAACCACTAGCGTAGATGTCGAAACAGGCCAAGTCTCAATAATCCTCCTCACGTTCTCCTCTCCTGAATGGCGAGTGCTGCTCCTCGATCACCTTGTTGTCCCGGGCTACGGCTCTGCGCTCCTGCGCAAGATAGTCGGCCACTGCTGCCCGCAGCCGCGGGTCCTGGATCATGTGCACCGACCTTGTGGTCACGGGCAGGTATCCGCGCGCCAGTTTGTGCGGGCCTTGCGCGCCGGCTTCTACCCGTTTCAGGCCGCGGGCAATGGCAAACTCGATGGCAACGTAGTAGCAGGCCTCGAAATGCAGGCAGTCGTGATGTTCGATGCAGCCCCAGTTGCGACCGTACAGGGCGTCACCACCGATGAAATTGATCGCACCGGCAATCCATCTATCGTTGTTGCGCACCATGACCAACGCTATGTCGTCGGCCATGCTGTCTCCGACCGACGAGAAAAACTCACGCGTAAGGTATGGCGTTCCCCATTTGCGGTCGCCGGTGTCCATGTAGAAGTGGAAGAAGTGGTCCCAGTGCTCCTCGGTAATCTCCGTCCCGGTCAGCACAAGGATCTCCAGCCCGGCTTTCGCCACCGCGTCACGCTCCTTGCGGATGTTCTTGCGCTTGCGAGAGGAAAGCGCGGCAAGAAACTGATCGAAAGAGGAAAACTCGTCATTGTGCCAATGAAACTGCGTATCGTTGCGCTGCAGCCAGCCGAACTCGCCAAAGTCTTTGTATTCGTCCTCGTCAATGAACGTCATGTGAGCCGATGACGCCCCAAGACGTGCCGCCAACTGGTCCGAGGCATCAGCCATGGCGGCACGGCACTGTTTGATCTGGTCGCGCCGCGCCACAAGTACGCGGGGGCCGGATGCCGGCGTGAACGGTACAGAAATCTGCAGCTTGGGATAGTAGCGCCCGCCGGCTCGCTGGATGGCTTCAGCCCAGCCATAGTCAAACACGTATTCGCCCTGAGAATGGTTTTTCAGGTAGCACGGCATGACGGCTATGGTCTGCCCGTCACCCACCTTCAGTTGCATGTGCTGGCCCAGCCACCCGGTTTCGGCCACGGCAGACCCGGAGGTTTCCAGCGCCTTCAGGAAGGCGTGGCTGACAAACGGGTTGTAGGCACGCCATGACGGGTTGGCGCACTTGTCCCATGTCTCCGGCTCAATGCCCGTTATGGACTGATGAACCTCGATGGAAAACTGGTCTGTTTCCGGTTTCGTCATGATTGGGTCACAGGGCCTAGGGCGAATACCCTTCAAATGTAATCTGGTCGCACCATCTTAACGCATTTGATGCTTCTTGTTCGCAACGCACCGTCCAGCAGATCATCGGCGTGCGCTTTTTCCTGTATCGGCGGGACACAGGCCCAGGCAGCCAGTGCTTGTCCAGGGACAAAAAGTCGGGCCGGGTGATTTCTTCATGGCGGAATTCTCTCAGCGCGAGCCGCGTAGCAAGTGGCAGCCAGGGATAGTCGTCCTGTGTTGCGCCATCCGCAACAATACCGCGCGGGATATCCGGGGCCTGATGGGCAAGCCAGGCAACCTGGACCGGGTCAAACGACATGACGGCCGCGTTGCCGGGATAGTTGGCCAGGCACTGGGTTGTCCGATGCACCAGCCGGGTGTCTCCTGTCCACCGGCTCTTCACTTCAACGACCACGCCTGTGCGGCCTGCAACCGTGTCGAGCATCTGGGCAAGCGTCGGGATTGTGCCCCGGCCATGCCGAAACGGTATACCGGTCAGTTCAGCCGATGAAAAATCACTGATGAGGCCGGTTTCGTGAGTCAGCCGGTCCAGGACGCGGTCATGAAATACCATGGCCTCTCCATCGCCGGACAACTGAACATCGGCCTCAATGGCGTAGCCGTGTTTGATGGCGGCCTCGAAAGCCGGCAGGGAGTTTTCCTCCAGTCCGTTGCCGATGTCGTGCAGCCCGCGATGTGCGATGGCGACTTGCGTCAACCAGTCGCAATCGGGGTCGGAAGGTCGCCACATTGGCGCCGGCCTTCTATTCGATCTCTACAACGGCTTCGATTTCAACCGAGAGGTTGATCGGCAGGGATCCTGCACCAACGGCGGAACGGGCATGCTTGCCTTTGTCGCCAAATACCTCGACCATCATGTCGGAAGCACCATTGATGATTTTGGGCTGATCGCCAAAGCCGGGTGCACCGTTTACGAACCCGACCAGCTTCACAATACGCTTGACCCTATTCAGGTCACCGTCACAGGCCTGCTTGACTTGGGCTATGATGTTGATGGCACACAGTTTTGCGGCCTCCGTGGCGTCTTCAACCGATACCGTGTCGCCGACAATGCCCTGATACATGAACTCGCCGTCCTTCAGCGGCACCTGGCCGGCGGTAAACACCAGATTGCCGGTGCGAACCCAGCCGAGATAGTTGGCAACAGGTGCTGCCGGAGTTGGAATCTCTATGCCCAGTTCGGCAAGTCGGTCGTCAATGGTACCCATGATGGTTTCCTCTGATTGATTGGTGACAGGCGGGATGCGCCGCAATCTAGGGCCGGATTGGGCACTTGACCAGCCCGGAAATACTGCAACCTGCAAAGTCGCTGCTTGCGATGGTCATACAGCTCACGCTAGCGTGCCTGCTACCGAAATCAGGGGTTCGATTGGATGACAAAGATTGTGTTTCTGGACCGGGGTACGTTTGCGCCGGGAATTGACCTGGTGCGGCCTGACATCGACCATGACTGGGTCGAACATGCCTCAACGCCGGCCGACAAGATCGTCGAGCGTTTGCAGGGGGCGACGGTTGCCATCACCAACAAGGTGCCAATCCGCGCTGAAACCCTGGCGCAGTTGCCCGAGTTGAAAATGGTGTCCGTGGCCGCAACCGGCTTCGATGTCATCGACGTGCCGGCGTGCCGTGAACACGGCGTTGTGGTTTCGAATGTACGCGGCTATGCCGTCAACACCGTGCCGGAACACACCTTCGCTTTGATCTTCGCGTTGCGCCGTGCCATCGCCGGCTACGCCCGCGATGTTGTTGACGGCAAGTGGCAGGAAGCCGGTCAGTTCTGCTTTCACACCCATGCGATCAGGGACCTGCGAGGTTCGACTCTGGGCATCTTCGGGGAAGGCAATCTTGGACAGTCGGTTGCGGATATTGCCCGCGCGCTTGGCATGACCGTGTTGTTCGCCGCCCACAAGGGAGTGGACGGACTTGGGCCGCTTTACACCCCGTTTGACGAAGTGCTGGAGAGATCAGACATCATCACCCTGCATTGCCCGCTGATGCCTGGCACAAGAAACATGCTGGCCAGCGCGGAGTTCAAAAAAATGAAGCGCCAGCCGCTGATCATCAATACCGCGCGCGGCGGCCTGGTGGACGAAGACGACCTTGTAACGGCCCTGGACGAGGGTCTCGTGGGCGGTATTGGCTTCGATGTCCTGACAACCGAACCGCCGGCGCCCGATCACCCGCTGATGAAAGTTGCAGATCGAGCCAATGTCATCATCACGCCGCATGTTGCCTGGGCGAGTTTCGAGGCCCAGACGGAGTGCTGGCGCCAGACCGTTGACCATGTAAATGCCTTTTTCGAGGGGCAAGCAAAAAATCTGGTAACTTGAGCGCCGATTTGCAATATCTCTACAAAACAGACGGAGAAACAACGTGAGCAAATTATCCGGTTTTCTGAGTGCGGCGGTCATCGCTGCGTCCGGCATGTGTTTCACACTGCCCGCAATTGCCGCGTCGCCGTTGGCCGCGCATCGTGCCGTTTACGACATTTCCTTGAAATTCGCCGAAGACAGGACTGGTATTTCCGGCGCCAAGGGGCGCATGGTCATAGAATTCAGCGGCAGCGGCTGCGAAGGCTGGACAGTGAATTTTCGCATGATCAACCAGTTTTTCCTGTCGGGAGGCAAGTCCCGTGTGCTGGATAGTCGGTCATCCATGTGGGAGTCCGGTGAAAGTGATCAGATGCGTTATGTCCAGCGACAGTTCGTCGACAGCAAGCTACAGGAAGAAAAAGAACTGCGGGCCAAGCTTGCAGAAGGTAAGACCGGCGGATCCGGTGCCATCACCAAACCAAAAGAAGAGATCTTCTCCCTGCCGGAGGGCGTCACTTTTCCGGTTGACCATCAATTGAAGATCGTCACGGCGGCCGAAGCAGGCCAGTCGCGGGACGAGACCCTGCTGTATGATGGATCCGACGGTTCCAATCCGGCCATCGCCATTACCTTCATCGGCAACAAAAGGGATGCTGGTGAAGACCAGACGGATGCCAAGATGAAGGATGTCAACGGCTTGTCGGGCTGGCCGGTCTCGATCTCCTATTTCAAGCCGGACAATCAGGACAAGGAAACACCGGAATACCAGGTCAGCATGGTGCTGTATGAAAACGGTGTTTCCGGTGACATGAGCTTGAATTACGGGGATTTCGTTCTGGAAGCCAAGCTGACAAATATTAAACTGCTAGATATGGCCGCCTGTAACTAGGGTCTGGATTTCAGGCCCGTTTCCAGGTCCTGCAGGTCGCATATGGATCCGAACAGGTGATTTTCCGAGGCGATGAGTTCCAGCGCTGCCTCGTGCCACGTCTGCTGCGGTGACGCGCAGCAGTCGGCAACAGTAAGGCACCAGTATCCGGCATCGACGGCCTCGCGTAATGTCGAGTGGACGCAGCATTGTGTCGTGACACCGGCCAGAATCAGATGCGTGATGCTGTTTGTGCGCAAGACGTCTTGAAGGCCGCTGCCGTGCAATTTGCCGAAACCGGGCTGGTCAAAGACCGGTTCATCCGGCTGCGGTCTGAGTTCTTCTACGAAATCACAGCCGGGCTGACCGCGTACCAGGTACCTGCCAAAAGCGCCCGGCCTGCCGACATATCCCTGGCTCGCCTTGTGGGCTGTCACGTCGGATAAGTCTTCCGCGTAAGACTCACGAGTGTGCACGATCAGACATCCCCAGTCACGCAAGGCACCGGTCAGCCTGGAAAACGTTGGAATGATCCGCGCCATCTCGTTTGGCTGACCGTCTTTGTCCAGCAGGAAATCTCGCTGCATGTCGATTGCCAGAAAGGCAGTGGATTCCGGTTTGGCCGCGAAACTCCGATTGTGCCGGCATTTGATTGTGCAAGGTTTCATCCGTTGTTGCCTTTCAGTCCGCGGCCCTTTTCAACCGCATCGGTGCCAAACTTGTCTCGCAGCTTGTCCATGGCCAGTTCGACCCTTGCATGGGCATCGGCGCGCAGGTCAAGTCCGCCGGTTTCATCTTCGGTGTCCAGTTGACTCAAGCCGCTAATGCCGACGCCCAGTAACCGGAAAGCCGTCTTGCCGTCCACTTCCCGTTCCAGCATGGGGTTCGCGGCATCGAAAATACGCGTCGCCAGCGCCGTCGGGTCAGACAGCGATGTGTTTCGTGTTCTGGTCTTGAAGTTATCGGTCTTCAGCTTCAACACCACCGTGGTGCCGGCCATATGTTCCTTTTTGGCCCGCCGGGACACCTTTTCAGACAACCTCCACAATCTCCGTTCAAGCTCCTGGTAGTCGCTGATATCGGTGTTGAAGGTGGTTTCGGCCGAGATGCTCTTCGACGCACTGCGACCCTGGACGGACCTGGCGTCTTCTCCGCGCGACAGATGATACAGCCGCGATCCCAGAGACCCGTATTGCCGCATCAGGTCGTTTTTCTCCATGCGCTGCAACTGGCCGATCAGACGTATGCCATCCTTGTGCAGTTTCTTCTGCATGGCAGCACCCACGCCCCAGATGAAACTGACCGGTCGGTCACGCAGGAACTCGACACACTCGTCCGGCCCGATCACGAACATTCCCCTGGGCTTGTCCATGTCCGATGCCAGTTTTGCCAGGTACTTGGTGTGTGACAACCCGATGGAAACCGTGATGCCGATTTCGTCTTCGATCTTCAAAGCGAGTTCGCACAGGGCCTGGACCGGGCTTTTGCCGTGCAGCCTTTCAGTGCCGGTCAGGTCCATGAACGCTTCGTCGATCGAGATCGGCTCCACCAGCGGCGTGAGCTGCTTCATCAGGTCCCTGATCTGCTTGCCTACCGCGGCATACTTGGCCATGTCCGGCTTGATCACGACCGCCTTCGGACATGCTTTCAAGGCCTTGAACATCGGCATGGCTGATCGCACACCATGGATGCGAGCCACATAGCAGGCCGTGGACACCACCCCGCGGGTGCCGCCGCCGATGATCACAGGCTTATCGGCCAGTTCGGGGTTGTCGCGTTTTTCAACAGCGGCGTAGAACGAATCGCAGTCCAGATGTGCAATGGACAGTTCGTGCAGGCGGCGGTGGCGGATCAGCCTCGGTCCATGGCATTGCGGGCAGCGCGTCTCCGCCTCTGCAACACTCGACAGGCAGTCACGGCATATGGTCTGCATCCGGTCATTCCAGTTCGTGTACGATCCGGTCCACGGTTTGAATGGCGTCACCTGTGTAATTCGCCGGATCCAGCAGCCTAGCAATTTGGTCCGGTGAACGCAGTGAGCTGATCCTGGCATCGCCATTCAGGGCGTCGGAAAAACTTACACCGGTCCTGCGGGCTTGTGAAATCAGTTCGGCTATGACGTGGTGTGCCTGTGAGCGTCCCATGTCATCGGCCAGGTCCATCATCACGGATTCTGAGCAGATCAATCCGCCGGTGGAAGCGAGGTTGCGGGCAATCCGGGGCTCGTCTACCTGCAGGTTCGCCACCAGCTGAGCGCACTGTTCAACAGCCGCATGGGCATAAATAAAGCTTTCAGGCACCACGGCCCACTCAACCGTCCATGCCGCCATGTCGCGCTCGTGTTCATGCATCATCGCATCCAGAACAAGAGCAGGGCGCACGGCAAGCAGGCGGGACAGTGCGACAATGTTCTGAGCCATCATCGGGTTGCGCTTTTGTGGCATGGTGGATGAGCCGCCGGCACTGTCCGGTGCACCTTCTGCCAGTTCTCCGATCTCAGTTCGCTGCAGGTTGACGATTTCATTCGCCACCTTTCCGCACGTCGCAGCTGAAATTGCCAATTGGCTGACAATGTGGACAACTACGTCTCTGGCCGTGTGCCAGCTCAGTTCGGGATCAACGAGTCCTAGTGAACCTGCCAACGCTGCACGGACCCGTCCGCCATCCGGCCCGAGTGTCGCAAGTGTTCCAGCTGCTCCTGCAAATTGAATCGGCAGCATGGCAGCCAACTCGTCCAGCCGATCCAGATGGCGTTTGATTTCTCTGGCCAGCACAGCAAATTTCAGACCAAGTGTAATCGGAACCGCGTGCTGGCCGTGGGTGCGGCCTGCCATGGGGAGGTCGCGCCAGGTTTTCGCCTGCGACACACATGCAGCCAGCAGATGCCGGTGCGCTTCAATCAGCAAGGCCAGGCCGGCCCGCATTTGCAGCACCATGCCACTGTCGATTATGTCCTGTGTTGTTGCGCCGAAATGGACATGCTGACCATGATCTCCAGCATTGGTTTCAATGGCGGCAATGACGGGTGTCAGCGGGTGTGTCGCCGCGGCGATCCGGGTGCCTAACTGTTCGAGGTCATACTTGTCCGGCATGCAGGCCGTGGCGATGGCTTTCGCGGCGTCCTCAGGTATCAGGTTCAGATCGGCCTGCACCCTTGCCAGCGCGGCTTCTATCTCGAGCCAGCATCGCAAGGTCGCCGCGTCGGAAAACGCATCTTTCATGGCCGTTGTCGAAAACAAGTGACCCAGCAGTCGGGAATCCTGGACGTGCGAAAATCCTGTCACCTAGTGCTCCAAGCTTAACTCATTGCGGCCACAGACCGGCTGCGCCGCGCACGCCGGATTCCGGACCATGCATTGCTGTTTCTACACGAATATTGACCGCATCTGCAAAGACGTAAGGCGCAATCGCATCCGGCAAAGCGGCAACCAGTCCGCCCAGGCCGGAAAGGCCACCACCGATTACAATCATGTCAGGATCGATAATATTGATGACATGTGCCAGGCCGCGTCCACACCTGTCGAGATGTCGGTCGATGGTAGCCATGGCATCCCTGTCACCGGCATCCGCAGCCGATCCTATTTCCTCAGCTGAAAGTCTTGTACCCGAGTGCGCATGATGGTCACTGGACAGGCCTGGCCCGGACAACCAGGTCTCCAGGCAGCCTTTGCGCCCGCACCAGCATGCCGGTCCGGGCAGTTCTGTTGGCTTGGCCCATGGCAGCGGATTGTGACCCCATTCGCCGCCAATGCTATGGCGGCCGGAAACAGCACATCCATCTATGGCCAGGCCACCACCGCAACCGGTCCCGAGGATAACACCGAACACCGACCTTGCATCTTTTGCGGCGCCGTCATGAGCCTCCGACACGGCCAGGCAATTGGCATCGTTGGCCACCCGTACTTCGCGCTTCAGGGCGTCTTCAACATCGCTGTGGAAAGCCCGGCCATTGAGCCAGGTGGAATTGGCATTTTGAACCTTGCCGGTCAGCGGTGATATGGACCCGGGCATCCCGATGCCGACGCTGATGTCTTCTGATATGGCATGCGCCGCCAGTTCGCTGACCATGCCGGTTATTGCGGTGATGGTTGCATCATAGTCGTCACGCGGTGTTGCCGCCCTGGCGCAAGCCAGCACCTCGTCTTCGGCGGCAATGGCAATACCGGCGATTTTCGTGCCGCCGAGATCGATGCCGATACGCATCAGCCTCTCGCTCCGACCCCGGAAAACACAGCGTCAATATGGCGGTGGGCATCTGTCCAGTTGTCGGTCCGGTGATGAATGAACGGCTTATGCGCAACATGCCGGCCAAACCGTTCATCCTGCATGAAATGAACCAGGGTGGCGGCCGGCAGGTGTTCCGACGCGGATTTGAGGTATCCGGTATGATCGTCGATGAACACCACCGGCCCGGTGTGTTCGCCTGCGATGGTTGCAATGGCAGGGCCTTTCGGTCCGGAATTGGTCACAACCGGAAAATCAAGCCCGTGGCCGGCCAGATTCTCGATGCGCTGCTGCTTGAACTGTGGAGGGACGTTGCTGAGCATGACAACATCACCGTGTTCCGACAGGGCCTGAAGGGCAGGGACCGCTCCCTCGATCACTTCCAGCGATTGTGTGAGTTCTTCAAAGAAACTCATGATCGCCGGCCCGACTTTTTCCTCATCGAGCGGTTGGTTGTCATGCTTGTGCCTGATATTCCCGTTCAAGGCAAAACTGGCCGGATCGAGCCAAAGTCCGTTTCTGTCCAGCCACTCTTCAAATCCCTTGAGGAAGTGCACGACCACCTCGTCGACGTCGCACAACAGCAATGGCCGTGCCCTGTCGAGCCGTAATGCGGAAATCTGTTCCAGAGTGGTGGCGGTGAGTGTCATGCTGGGTCAGGCCGCTCCTGTATCAGGTGTCTTTTGCAGGGCTTGAAGCGCCCGCATGGGTTCCTCGGGCTGAATTTTGGCCGTTTCACAAAACCCGAGCAGAATCGATTCGTCCTGGCAGATATAGTCCAGAATCCCCGCCAGGCCGCTGCGCGATTGCGCACTTTGTCTTAATGCTTCGCTGTCCATACCCGTCGTCATCATCAGGCGCTGTAGCTCTTCTTCGGTGCCTGCAATGTAACCAAGCGCCTGAATTGCCAGTATTTCTGCCTGTTCCGGGGTGTACATAGAAGTCTACCGAATTGCTCCAAACGGCTTTAACCAGCGTGTCGCCAGAATCTTTCGCCTTCCAAAATTTAAGTACTGTGTAACTTTCTTCCGACACATTGGTGAGCCTAGACATATAGCACTGGTGGAATGTTGGCGCGCGACCTAATTTACTGCAATCGCGTGTTGGGACGGCTACCAGGCAAAAAGACTTGAGAAGGCCGGATGAGCAATGGCTCAAACATCTGAACAACCAGACGCCACCGCGGTCAAAACGGTTCTGATTGTCGAAGACAACGAACTGAACATGAAGCTGTTCAATGACCTGCTTGAGGCGCACGGATATCGTGTCCTGCAAACCCGCGAGGGATTGTCGGCGCTTGATATCGCGCGCGAGCACAAGCCTGATCTGATTCTGATGGATATTCAGCTTCCTGAAGTATCGGGTATCGAAGTCACCAAGTGGCTCAAGGAAGACGATGATCTGCGCTCAATTCCGGTCGTGGCCGTGACCGCGTTCGCCATGAAGGGCGATGAGCAGAAGATCCGTGAAGGCGGATGCGAAGCCTATATCTCCAAACCGATTTCGGTTGCTTCGTTCCTGTCCACCATCAATGGCTTTTTCGAGGCCCCGTCATGACAGCCCGCGTATTGGTCGTGGATGATATCCTCGCCAATGTCCGCTTGCTGGAAGCTAAGCTGACGAGCGAATACTTCGAGGTCGAGACGGCCTCGAATGGCCTTGATGCACTCGCGGCCATCGACAGCTTCCACCCGGACATTGTCTTGCTGGACGTGATGATGCCCGGTATCGATGGTTTCGAAGTGTGCCGGCGCATCAAGTCCAACTCCGAGACGCAGCATATCCCGGTGATCATGGTAACCGCGCTGGATCAGCCCGAAGACCGTGTTCAGGGCCTGGAAGCCGGAGCAGATGATTTCATAACCAAGCCGGTCAATGATGCAGCGCTGTTCTGCAGGTTGAAGAGCCTGGTCCGCCTCAAGATGCTGATTGACGAGTTGCGCGGCCGGGACACGCAAACTGCCGTGAATGGCAAGCAGAACACTGTGAATCTGGCTGCGGTCGAGGAAAACGCCAATATCCTGATTGTCGACAATCGCGGCATCGTGGCCGAGAGAATCGATGAATCGCTGTCCAAGCTGCACAATTTGGTAACCCTCAAGGAACCGGAAGAAGCGGTAAACCGGAATCTCGATATTGATTTCGATCTTGTAATCGTCAGCCTTGACCTGCTCGACTACGACGGGCTTCGGCTGTGTTCACAACTGCGGTCATTCGAGAAAACCCGGCAGATTCCGTTGCTCATCGTTGTAGACCCGGAAGACAGTGCCCGGCTGATGCGCGCCCTGGACATGGGGGTGAATGATTACTTGCATCGCCCCATCGACAGGATGGAATTGCGGGCCCGCGTCAACACTCAGATCAAGCGCAAGCGCTACACTGACAGGTTGCGGACCAATGTCGCCAAGTCGATGGAAATGGCCGTGACCGACCCGCTTACCGGTCTGTACAACCGGCGCCACATGGACAACCAGTTGGAGATCCAGCTGGCGAATGCTGATGCACGTGGCAGTCCGCTGTGCATTCTCACCCTGGACGTGGATTTCTTCAAACCGATAAATGACACCCATGGCCATGATGTTGGTGACAAGGTGTTGACGGAACTGGCCAGGCGTCTCAAGGAGCAGGTGCGCGCGATAGACTTGTGCTGCCGCACCGGTGGCGAAGAGTTTCTCATTCTGCTTCCCGGCACGCAGATGCAAGTCGGGTTTACCGTGGCCGAGCGTCTGCGGCGGACAATATCGGCGATGCCGTTTGACGTAGGCGCCAGTTCAGGACCGCTGGCCATCACCGTGTCAATAGGAGTGGCCAGCTACGAAACACGTGGCGACACGTCACAGGCAATTCTGAAGCGCGCTGATGATGCCTTGTACAAGGCCAAAAGGGCAGGGCGCAATCGCGTCGTTTCAGACGCCGCCTGACCATTCTCCCGGTTCCTTTCAGGTGCCGATCCCGCTCGCGGCGGCTTTAGTCGTTTACCATAACAATATACGATAAAACGAGAATTTGCCCTGAGCGGGCTCGCTCGACATGGGAATTCATCTCCAGATCCAGTAATTTAAAGCCCTTGTTCAGGGAACTTGGGTGAACTCGATATGTCGTTGAAACAGCCCGGCCTGAACAGGAAATTTTACTGAATGGTGCACAGGGCAAGTCCGCATTCGCCGATTGGCCCCGAATTTGCATCAGACAGTTTGCCCCGAGGCTCTTCAGGTCCGCCGCATCTCCTGAAAACCACGGGGTCTGACCGGTCCGGCCTTGTTTGAGAGGCCTCCTCGAACTTGTTGCCGGGCCGGTCACCCTATTTTCCCATATAACTGCCAACCAACAGAAAAAACGCCGCCCGGGTGTGGGCAGCGCCTTGTATCATATCGAGACATGCACCTGTTCCAATGGTGCACATTTCGGTTTATTTGATTTTCGCTTCCTTGAATTCAACGTGCTTCTTCGCAACAGGATCATATTTGCGGAAGGACAGCTTCTCTGTCTGGGTACGTGAATTCTTCTTGGCCGTGTAAAAGAAGCCCGTATCTGCAGTTGAAAGCAGCTTGATCTTGATGGTGGTTGCCTTGGCCATTGCCGGACCTTTCTGGTTGCGCTCATGCCTGTCAGGCCGAGCGCACGTGATTTGCGTGAAACGATGAAACCCTTGGGGCGCGGTATCGCTCAAGCGCTGCGCATTGTCAAGTCGCCAAGATGCCGCCTACAGGGTCTCGTATTTCCAATCCTTGCCGCGTTTGTACTGATATACAATCGGCCGCTGCACGCCAAAAGGGTCCGGGTGATCGAGTGCCGATTTGAGACGATCTAGGATCTGCCCGGTTATCCACGGAAGGTCCAGTTGCAATGCCTCATCAATACTGACCCAGTGCGGTGTCAGGAGTTCATCGGTTTCGGGTACGATCGGTGTATCCAGGTTGGCCAGGGAGGAGGCGTCAGCCATGAAAAACCGGGTGTCAAAGCGGCGCGGCCGCCCGGGCGGCGTGATGGCCCTGGCCAGCATCCGCAACCCCCGAAGATCAGGAACATAGCCACTTGCAAAGAACTGGCGCCACGCGGAGTTTCGGGTTCGCGGGGCGGGCCCGGGCTGGCCGACAATCAATCCAACTTCTTCAAAGGTTTCGCGCACTGCAGCCAGTGCAATGCCAGTAGCTCGGGCATCTGACGGCTTGCCTTTCATGGCCTGCGTCAGCTTCGTCGAAACATCGGCGGGAAGCGGGTGTTGAGTGACAATCCGATGATCTCCGGCGTCGACACGTCCGCCAGGAAACACGAATTTACCAGGCATGAACTTGTGCGCTTCATGCCGCTTGCCCATCAGAACCTGTGCAACAGCCCCATCGCGCCTGACCAGAATCAGGGTTGCTGCATCACGCGGGCGAATAGTGCTGGGATGTGGTTTGTCGGCTATATCCTGCATTGCACCACGTTATGCGCGCCCGGTTCCATGTACAAGCTGCTGGCAGACAGCCGGATGCGAGTTATTTGAACCTGGCCGCGTCCTGCTCAAGAGCATCGGGGTCGACCAGTGAAGACTCTTCATCCGACAGCCCAAAGCCATGCATGCCGATTGCCCACTGCAACCCGACGATGGCTCCCTTGACCATCGGCAACAGCCACAGCGTCAAAAGAAGCGCAGACGGCAGCCAAAGCGCGGCATGGATACTGAGATCAGGTTTCCATACGCGCTCGACCCAGAACACCGGCGGCACCAGAAGATGACCGACAATGAACATGGTGAAGTAGGGCGGTGCGTCATCGGCACGATGATGGTGCAGGGCCTGGCCGCATGATGCACATTCCTGCGTCACTTTCAGGTAACTCGAAAACAGCTTGCCCCTGTCACACCGTGGACACCGGGACCTGAAGCCTTTCCACATGGCTTTCCGGACCGACCGACCGGTACCTGCCGAGGCGGGATCAACAGCCTTTGTCGTGAACTTGTGATCGAGTTCGTAAGCCATCGCAGACGCAATCATTTCAGCAAGGGTTTATCTGCGACGATAGTTGTCCGGTTCGCAAGCTTCGCACAGCCCGCCTTCCGCCGCGCGTCAGGATGCCACATTCCTGACCTGCCGGTTCCCTGGACCTGCCTCATTTCAGCGTCTGCGAACCGGCCTGCGCTGTCGAGAACCGGACTTCTTCACCTTGCTGCCTGGCCGTCGCCCCTTGTGACTAGGTTGCCTTCTGCCGGCGGGCTTGCCGGCGGCCCCGTCCGACAGCATCTCAAACCGAAGCCCTCCGGCCAGCGGGGTCACTTCCAGCAGGCGCACGTCCACCAGATCCCCCATGCGGAAAGTTTCACCGGTGCGTTCCCCTACCATGGCCATGGCCTGCTCATCATGAACAAAGTAATCCTGGCCAAGTGTGGAGGCGGGGATGAAACCGTCCGCACCGCTCTCGGTCAGGGTCACGAACAGGCCTGCCTTGACCATGCCGGAGATACGCGCCTTGAAATCAGCGCCTACGTTGCCGGACAGGTAGTGGGCGATCAGCCGATCGGTCGTTTCGCGTTCGGCCAGCATGGCCCGGCGTTCCGTCATGGACAGGATGCCGGCCAGTTCTTCCAGCGACGCCATATCTTCGTTGCTCAGGCCGTCATCGCCAAGGTTCAACGCACTGATCAGCGCACGATGCACGATCAGGTCGGCATAGCGCCGGATCGGTGATGTAAAGTGGGCGTAGCGGCGCAGGTTGAGGCCAAAATGCCCCTGATTGTCGGGCGTGTATACGGCTTGGGCCTGAGACCGCAGCACGGTCTGTGAAACCAGGTGCTCATTTGGCCCGCCCCGGGCAGTCTCGAGAATCCGGTTGAAGTGCTGCGGTTTCATGACCACGCCCTTCGGGGCAGACTGGCCCAGCGTCGTCAGGAACTTTGACAGGGCATCGATTTTTTCAGGCGCCGGTGCCTCATGCACCCTGAACACCAAAGGCGTGCGGTGCTTTTCCAGCACTTCTGCGGCCGCCACGTTGGCCTGGATCATGAACTCCTCGATGAGCTTGTGCGCGTCAAGCCGTTCGGGTGTTGTCACACGTTCAATCCGACCATCAGAGTCCAGCACCAGTTTGCGTTCCGGCAGGTCCAGTTCCAGCGGCTGGCGTGTGTCGCGAGCCTTCTTCAGCGCCTGGTAGGCTCGCCACAACGGTTTCAATACCGGTTTGAGCAGCGGCCCTGTTACATCATCGCTGCGGCCATCAATAGCGGCCTGCGCCTGGGCGTAGGACAGCTTGGCGGCTGACTTCATCCAGACGCGGTCAAAACGGTGATCCAGTTTACGACCGGCCTTGTCGAACGTCATGAAGCAGGCAAAGGCGGGCCGGTCTTCCAGCCCGCGCAACGAACACAGGTCCGTGGACAGCCGTTCCGGCAACATCGGAACGACCCGGTCGGGGAAGTACACCGAATTTCCCCGAACCCTGGCTTCCTTGTCGATGACACTGCCGCTGCGCACGTAGGCAGCGACATCGGCGATGGCGACAATCACCTGGAAACCGCCCTTGTTGCCAGCGTCATCGTCCGGTGCCGCCCAAACTGCGTCGTCATGATCGCGGGCATCCGGCGGGTCTATGGTGACCAGCGGAACATGCCGCAAGTCCTTGCGGCCTTTGGGCGTCTTGAGTTCCTTGAGTTGTTTCGCGGCCGTTTCAAGCTCCTGCGGAAACTGGTCCGGGATACCGTGCTGGTGGATGGCGATCAGTGAAATGTTGCGTTGATCCGCGGCATCTCCCAACCGTTCGACTACACGAACCTGCGCGAAGCCGCGTCTCCGTTCGCGGGTGATTTCCGCACGAACCAGTTCGCCTTTTGCTGCGCCGCCGTTGTCATCGCGGGGCACCTCGAATTCCAGCCGGTCCTTTCGGTTTGCCGAAACCACCCGGCCGCCGCCTCGCGATGAAGGCTGATACACGCCAACTACGTGACCCTTTGAACCTTGCAACTTGCGTATTATGCGCGCCTCGTAGGGATAGGTGGCGTCATCGGTGCGCGAGATACGGCACAGCAACTGATCACCGGCACCTGGCGGCTTTGCAGACGAAGAACGCTTGCGTCCTGTGCTGGCCAGAATGATGATCTTGGGAACGTCTTCACCTTCTCGGGCCCACTCGGCCGGCTCGCCGACAAGTTCACCATCGGCATCGACACCTGTAACCCGTACCACCGTGACCGGCGGCAGACCCGAGGCATCGGACATGCGCTTGCGCCGGGTTGCAATCAGGCCGTCATCGGCCATCTTGCGCAGGATTTTCTTCAGCTCAATCCGGTCAGCGCCCTTGACCCCGAATGCGCGCGCGATTTCCCGTTTGCCCACCTTGGAATCTGCCGTCTTGAGAAACTCGACGATCTGGTCGGACGACGGCAGGCCGCGGCTACGTGCCATTTCAGCCTTCAGCTTTCGTCGCAGTCTTTTTGGCGGCTTTCTTCTTGGCAGCCTTCTTCGCAGGCTTTTTCTTGGCCGCCTTCTTTTTTGCCTTGGCGCCGCCCTTGGCCGTAATCAACTCCACGGCCTGGTCCATGGTGACCTCTTCAGGCGTGACGTCTTTCGGCAGCGTCGCATTGATCTTGCCGAATTTGACGTACGGGCCATAGCGACCATCCATCACCAGAACATTGCCTCCGCCATCCGGGTGCGCACCGAGATCCTTCAGGGCGCTTTGCTGGCCACGCTTGCCGCGGCTGGCGACCTTTTCTGCGATCAGGTCGACCGCCCGGTTGAGACCGACATTGAAGATTTCCTCAAAATCACTGAGATTGGCGTAGACACCCTCGTGCAGCACAAACGGGCCGTACCGGCCCAAACCTGCCGCTATGGGTTTGCCGCTTTCCGGGTGCATGCCAACTTCGCGGGGAAGCGACAACAGCCGCAACGCAAACTCAAGGTCGATTTCATCAGGCTTGACGGTTTTCGGAATGGAAGAGCGGGGCGGCTTTTCACCATCTTCAGCCTTGCCCAGCTGCACGTACGGACCAAAACGCCCGTCATGACGGGTCACCTGTCGCCCGGTTTCCGGGTCCTGGCCCAGAACGATACCATCGGCAGGCACCAGGGACGCGTCACCGTCTCCCGCTGCTCCGAGCTGTTTGGTGAACCGGCATTCGGGATAGTTGGAACACCCGACGAAGGCACCGAACTTGCCCAGCTTCAACGACAGCTGTCCGTCTTCACAGGACGGACATGCCCTGCGGTGAGTGCCGTCCTCGCGCTCCGGGAACACGTGGTTTTCAAGAAGATCGTTCAGGGCATCGAGAACGTGGGTTACCCGCAAATCCTTGGTGCCATCGATCTGGTTGGAGAAATCCCGCCAGAAATCGCTCAGAAGCTGTTTCCAGTTCTTGTTTCCGGCAGACACCAGGTCCAGTTGCTCTTCCAGATCCGCGGTAAACTCGTACTGCACATAGCGCCTGAAGAACGATTCAAGGAAGGCCGTGACCAGCCGCCCCTTGTCTTCCGGGATCAGCCGCTTGGCATCCATGCTCACATAACCGCGGTCTTTCAGCACCGTCAGAATGGCGGTATAGGTCGAAGGACGCCCGATACCCAGTTCTTCCATCCGCTTGATGAGAGAGGCTTCCGAATACCGTGGCGGCGGTTCGGTGAAATGTTGCACCGGCTCGATTTTCTCCGCCCCCACGACATCGCCTTTGGTCAGCTGGGGCAACCGCTTGTCGTCTTCATCCTCGGTGTCGTCCTTGCCTTCCTCGTAGACTTTCAGGAAGCCATCGAACTTCAGGACTGATCCGTTGGCGCGCAAGGTATACGGCTTGCCATCATTGCCGGTCGTGGCGATATCGGCGCTGGTGCGTTCAAAGTCAGCGCTTTCCATCTGGCTGGCCATTGTGCGTTTCCACACCAGCACATAAAGCGCATACTGGTCTGCATCCAGCACGCTGCGGACTTCCTCGGGAGACCGCGACAGTTCCGTCGGCCGAATTGCCTCATGGGCCTCCTGAGCGTTCTTGGCCTTGGATTTGTATACTCTGGGAGCCGATGGCAGGTACGGTTCGCCATAGGTTGACTGGATGACATTGCGCGCCGCCGCAATTGCCTCATTCGCCATCTGGACGCCGTCCGTACGCATATAGGTGATGAGGCCCGTGACCTCGCCATTGAGCGCGACGCCTTCGTACAGTTTCTGAGCGACCTGCATGGTGCGTTGCGAGGAAAACCCAAGCTTGCGCGAGGCTTCCTGTTGCAGGGTGGACGTGGTGAACGGTGGCGACGGGTGGCGCTTTGCCGGCTTGGTTTCCACCGAGCCGACGCTGAACCTGGCATCTTTCAATGCTGCTTCAATGGCCCGGGCGGCGGTTTCATCTCCAATGTCGAGCTTGTTGAGTTTATTGCCATCTATCGCCTGCAGGCGGGCCGCGAACGCCTGTCCGGCACCGGTCTTCATGGCGGCTTCTATGGTCCAGTACTCATCCTTGATGAACGCTTCGATTTCCAGTTCGCGTTCGCAGATCAGGCGCAGGGCAACCGACTGGACCCGGCCGGCGGAGCGAGCGCCCGGAAGTTTGCGCCACAGTACCGGTGACAGGTTGAAACCAACCAGGTAGTCGAGCGCCCGCCGGGCAAGATAGGCTTCAACCAGCGCATCATCAATTTCGCGCGGATTTTTCATGGCATCGAGAACGGCAGCCTTGGTGATGGCATTGAACACCACCCGCTCGACGCCCTTGTCTTTGATGGCTCCCTTGCGATTGAGCACTTCCAGTACGTGCCAGGAAATTGCTTCTCCCTCGCGATCGGGGTCAGTGGCCAGTATCAGCTTGTCGGCCGATTTCAGGGCTGTTGCGATATCACCCAGCCGCTTGGATGATTTGGAATCCATTTCCCAGAGCATCGAGAAGTCATCATCAGGCTTGACCGAGCCATCCTTCGCGGGCAGGTCGCGAATATGCCCGTAAGAGGCCAGGACGTGATAGTCGTTACCCAGATACTTGTTGATGGTCTTTGCTTTTGCGGGCGATTCTACGACAACGATATTCATGATGAGGCGGATAATCCTGTGCTTAAAGCGAACCCTGCACATGGTGCCGGGGTTGTTTCAGGTCAAGCGTCATAGGGCCAAAGCACCGCTTCGCGCAAGAACCTTGGCAAATGATAATCGGGTAACTTGTCCGAAATCGCCCGGATGAGTGTGTTTGATGCCTCAATACCTGCGCTAGCCGACAAGGGATACTCTGTGACCGGGATGTCTCTCCAGTCGTCCGGTCAGGTCGAGTTCCATGATGACCATCTGCACAAGCCGGGACGGCAGCCGAGATTCCCGCACGACAACATCCACTTCCACCGGATCTGCGCCCAGAAGCTCCAGTACTGTCCTGCGATGTGCGTCTTCCACCGTCCGCCCACTTTGGGGCGCCGGATCTGCGGCTGCGGTATTTTCGCTTTGCTGGTCGGTTTCCCCGGACACGGCCGGGTTCTTCGGTTTTACATCACGGCTGGTCTCAGCTGTATATAAATGACCACGTTCCAGCACATCAAGGACATCGCGGGCAGAAGTCACCAGCATCGCCCCGTCCTGAATGAGCTTGTTGGTACCGGCAGATCGTGGATCGAAGGGCGAGCCGGGCACGGCAAACACGTCGCGCCCAATCTCGTTTGCCAGGCGGGCCGTGATCAGGGACCCGGATCGGACGGCGGCTTCAATCACGACGACACCGGCTGCCAGCCCGGCAATGATCCGGTTTCGCCGTGGAAACAGGTCTGCCCGCGGCTGGGTGCCAGGCGCCATCTCCGTAACAACACACCCAACTGCGGCAATCTGCTCATGAAGTCCGGCGTTTTCCGGCGGGTAGACCACGTCCAAACCGGTTGCAATAACGGCAATCGTGCCTTGCTCCAGAGACGCTTCGTGTGCGCCAGTATCGATGCCGCGAGCCAGGCCCGATGCGATTTTCCAGCCGCTCTGGCCAAGGCCCTTCGCAACATCGCGGGCAAAGCGTTTTCCATTGGCAGACGAGTTGCGCGATCCGACAATGGCGCATGTTGGTTGCCGCAGCAGATTGGCATTGCCGGCAACAAACAATACCGGAGGCGGATTGATGGTTTCAGCCAGCAGTCGCGGAAAGCGAGGCTCTCCATGAGTTATGATACGCCCGCCACAGGCCTGTGTCCTTTGTGTATCCTGCACGGCCCGCTCACGCGAATACAGCCGGACACGGCGTCCCCGGGTGGCGCCCGAGGCCAGGTCGGGCAGGGCGGTTATGGCCTCTGCAGCGGAACCGTATATCTCCAGTAGCTGGTGGTATGTCGCCGGCCCGATATTGTCACTTTGAGCCAGTTGCAGCCGGCATAACCGCTCTTCATCTGAAACATCGGATTGTGTCGCGTGCCCGCTCATGACGGGCTGGGCTTGGAGCCAATCCGCGTCTCTTCACCCTTCAACAGTCGGGCAATGTTTTGCCGATGGGTCAGGTAAACAATCATTGTCATGACAAGCAGCGCCAGTGCCAGTTTCATATTGCCGGCATAAAATGCGTAGGCCGGCACAGCAATCGACGCCACCAGCGCTGCGAGTGACGAATAGCGCGATGCGGCGGCCAGCGTCAGCCAGATAACCGCGAACACGACTAGCAACGGCCAGCCGAGGCCCAGCAACACGCCGACATAGGTCGCAACACCTTTGCCACCCCTGAACCTCAGCCAGATCGGCAAAATATGTCCGATAAAGGCACCGAACCCGGCAGCGATTGCCATGTCAGTGTTTGCCAACTGGCTCGCAGCAGCCACCGGCAGGGTTCCTTTCAAGGCATCCATGAGCAAGGTCGCGGCTGCAGCAGGTTTGCTGCCGGTACGCAGCACATTTGTGGCCCCGATATTGCCAGACCCGATCTCGCGGAGGTTCCCCAGGCCAAACACCCTGGCTATCAGCAGGCCGAAAGGAACTGAGCCA
Source organism: Anderseniella sp. (assembly GCA_051010195.1). Classification (GTDB taxonomy): domain Bacteria; phylum Pseudomonadota; class Alphaproteobacteria; order Rhizobiales; family Aestuariivirgaceae; genus Anderseniella. Next base: position 28,332 of record JBPCVV010000234.1, read on the forward strand.
CACAGGTACCCCAGGCCGAACCAGAGCGAAATCAGGCCCAGCCATTGCGGGTTCATTCCAAAAACTGAATCCATTCGCCGAAAGCTCCAGCATTTAATACACAGCGCCTGTCAGTGATCAGACAGTTTATACACACTGTGGCCGCCGACAATGGTTTCCGTGACCCGGCCTTCAAAAGCCCGGGTCTCAAACGTGGTGTTGCGTGACGCGGATTTGAGAAGATCCGCGTCGACCACCCAAGGAGCTGTCATATTGACAATTGCCAGATCGGCATTGCCGCCCTGTTCCAGCCGCCCGCCCTGGATATCGAGCAGACGGGCCGGCGCATCTGTCATGGCCTCGATCAGGCGCGCCAACGGCAATTGATCGGAGTGCACCAGCGATAATCCTGCCGACAGCAGCGTCTCCAACCCGATTGCCCCGAAGGCCGCTTCTGAAAACGGCACCCGTTTGGTATCGGCATCCTGCGGATCGTGGCTGGAAACGATAACGTCTATGGTGCCGTCCGCTACGCCGGCAACGAGTGCCGTGCGGTCGTCCTCGCGTCTTAAGGGCGGGGACAGTTTGAAGAATGTGCGGTAGGCGCCAATGTCATGTTCGTTGAGTGTCAGGTGATTGATGGACACGCCGCACGAGACCGGCAAACCCCGGTCCTTGGCCTGTCGGATGACGTCAAGCGATGCTGCACAGGAAATCTGCGCTGCATGGTAGGGCGCGCCGGTCATCTCGACCAGCCGGATATCGCGTTCAAGGGCGATCAGTTCGGCCGCAGCCGGTATGCCCGGCAATCCCAGCCTGGTAGCCGACTCGCCTGAATGCATGACGCCGCCGGCCAGGTCCGAATCTTCAATATGCTGGACCAGCAGCAGGTCAAAATTGCCGGCATATTTCATGGCCCGGCTCAGCACCTTGGAATTGCGCACGGAGTGCACGGCATCGGTTACCGCGACTGCACCGGCTTCCTTGAGCAGGCCGAATTCAGTCATTTTCTCGCCGGCCAGATCCTGGGTGATGGCCGCCATCGGATAGATCCTGACATCCGCGGTGTCCTGCGCCCGGCGCCGGACGAAATCGATGATCGACGCATCATCCATCACCGGTTGGGTATTCGGTTGAATGACGATCGACGTGACGCCGCCGGCGGCAGCGGCACGCGAAGCGGTCTGCAGGGTTTCACGATGTTCTGATCCGGGCTCGCCAGTGAACACCCGCATGTCGATGAGGCCCGGCACAAGAAGTGCGCCTTTTACATCCGTGATGTTCGTGCCTTCCGGCAGGCTGGCGCGGGTCACGGCCGCGCCCATCCACTTTATGACGCCGTCTTCGATCAGGACGCCGCCGGTTTCATCCAGCTGCCTGGCCGGATCAAACAGCCGGGCATTGACATAGGCGCGCCGTTCAGACGTGTTGGACGGGGTCGTGGCCATCACGCACCTGCCTTGCTGGAGGTGTCCAGATCTCGCGACAGGCCATCAAGCACGGCCATGCGAGCAGCAACGCCCATCTCGACCTGTTCGCGAATGACCGACTGGACACCGTCGGCCACGATCGAATCTATCTCCACGCCACGGTTCATCGGGCCCGGATGCATGACCAGCGCATTCTCGTTGGCAATCGCCAGTTTTTCCTGATCCAGGCCGAAGAACCGGTAGTACTCTCGGGCCGACGGAATAAAACTGCCGTTCATGCGCTCAAGCTGAAGCCGCAACATCATGACGACATCTGCGCCTTTCAGGCCCTCGCGCATGTCCGTGAAAATCTCGGCACCAAGATTTTCTGCGCCCGACGGCAATAGGGTCGGCGGGGCAATCAGCCTCAGGCGAACATTCATTTTTGACAGCAAGGCAATATTGGAGCGGGCGACACGCGAATGTGCGACATCACCGCATATGGCAACCGTCAGACCTTCCAGGCGCTTCAGACGGCGCCGGATGGTGAGTGCATCAAGCAGTGCCTGGGTCGGGTGCTCGTGCTGGCCGTCGCCTGCGTTTATCACGGCGCAGGAGACCTTTTGCGCCAAAAGCTCTACGGCGCCGGAAGACTGGTGGCGCACAATCAGCAGGTGAGGGCGCATGGCATTGAGTGTCATGGCCGTGTCCAGCACGGTCTCCCCCTTGGACAGTGAGGAAGCACTGACCGCCATGTTCAGCACATCCGCTCCCAGCCGCTTGCCGGCAAGCTCGAAAGAACTTTGCGTCCGGGTCGAGTTTTCAAAGAACAGGTTTATCTGGGTGAGGCCCTTGAGAACCTTGCTATGCTTGCTGCCCTTGCGGGTGTCATCTGCATACTTGTCGGCAAGGTCGAGCAGAGCACCGATCTCGGTTGGCGAGAGATCACCGATACTGAGCAGGTTGTCGCTCTTGATAAAGGGGCGGGGTGCTGAGGAAGTCTTGGCCATTAAAGGTGTGTCTATAGGCAGGCTTTAAACCAAGCGCAAGCAGGAATGATGCAAGGTGGTTAGCATGTGCACAGCTTACTCGGCCGAATACGGGAATAGCGCATCTATCCCAGCCACTGCAGATGGCGCGCTAGCCAGATGACAAGCGGAATCGAACCGAAAGACAGCACGGTCTGGACGGTCGCCGTCGCCGCGTACAATTCCGCATCGCCGCCCATGGTGCGGGCCAGCACATAACCGTTCATTGCCGTGGGCACGGCAGCGCAGATCATGGCTGCCTCGAATGCCTCGCCCTTGAGACCCGTTGCCCAGGCCAGCAGGACGACGAGCAAGGGTGTGACAACCAGCCTGGAAACCACGCCGGTCCACACCAGTAGGCTTGGTTTCAGGGCAGCTTTAATTCGCAGCCCGGCACCTATCGACAGCAAGCCTGCACCAAGCGCAGCACTGCCCAGCAGGTCAAGAGTAGTCTGAGCAGGATCCCACAGCCCGCGACCGGAAAAATTGATGCTCAGGCCGATCACGGCACCCCAGATGATTGGATTTCGGATGACCACCCGCATGATATTGCCGAGACTGGGTGTCTGACCTTTACCAAATGCGGCCAGCACGACGATGTTCACCACGTTGATCGGCGGCACCAGTACCGCCATGATAATCGCTACATAGGCGGCACCGGTTTCACCGTACAATTTCAGAACGATAGCAAGCGCGATGAAGCCGTGGAACCTGGAACCTGCCTGAAAAACCGATGTGAACTCGGCATTGGTCATTGCGTTTCTGGACTGCAACACAGGCTTGAGCGCGAACAGGATAATCCACATGATGGCTGTTACCGCCAAAACGGTAATGCTCAGCGAACCCAGGGGCAGGCTTTTCAGATCCACGGTCGCCAGCGTTAAACACAGGATGGCCGGGAAGAACAGCCAGAAACAGATCAGATTGACGCCCTTCCAGTCCTCCAGCGGCACGATGCCGGTGCGCCGGATCAGGTTACCCACGACAACAAGCATAAAAATCGGCAGGATGCTGTAGAAAACGTCCATGACTGTCAGGTCTCGGGCGAACCGGGGGCCGGGCTTGCCAGCCGGTCCAGCGCGCCCTGCAATATCCAGGCTGCTGCCAGCTTGTCCACCAATTGCGCCCGCCTTGCCCGCGACCTGTCCGCCTCAATCAGCATCCGCTCTACCGCTGCGGTGGATAACCTTTCATCCCACAGGGCGATCGGTATGTCGGTAAGTTTCGCCAGATTGCGCGCAAAGGCGTGGGTGGCCTGGACCCTGGGTCCATGGCTGCCATCCATGTTGACTGGCAGTCCCAGAACAAACCCGGCGGCTTGTTCTTCCGCAGCGATATCCAGAAGCCGGGCGGCGTCGGCCTGAAACTTTGTCCGCTTTATCGTCAGGCGCGGAGACGCAATGGTTCTCAGCCTGTCAGATACAGCCACGCCAATGGTCTTGCTGCCCAGGTCCAGCCCGATCAGACTGGCCGGGCCGGTCACTACCTCTCGCAACTCATCAGGGCTGGACAGAATGCTTGTCATTTTGTCTGCTTAAGCGTTGAGACAGGCGCGTGCAAACGGTTCAGTGCACATCTGCCATGCGAAAAGGGGAACTCATATGAAAATCACATGGTTTGGACATTCGGCCTTCCGGGTCGAGTTCGATGACACAGTTATCCTGATCGACCCGTTCCTGTCCGGGTCGCCAACCTTCGAGGGCAGCGTGGAAA
>JBPCVV010000235.1:0-5982 GCA_051010195.1 Anderseniella sp.
ATAGAGTACGGTGTCCGAATTGAGCCCAGGGGCGAATACGGCGTCAATCGCCTGTCCCACTCCGTCGGTCAGAAGCACCTGGTAGCCGCCCCGCAGCGACAGGCAGGGATTGATCCGGACCAGGGCAGAAACAGGCTATAAGGGGCAGCCAATCGGAGCAGTCAGGGGGTTCCGTGGCCCCCCCCCCCCCCCCCCCCCCCCCCCCCCCACACCCCCCGCCCCCCCCCCCCCCCCCCCCCCAACCCCCCCCCCCCCCCCCCCCCCCCCCCCCCCCCCCCCCCCCCCCCCCCCCCCCCCCCCCCCCTTCTCCCCCCCCCCCCCCCCAACCCTTTTCGTTTTCTGCTCAATTTTTATTGTATTGATTACGGGATGTCCAATGCCGGAATCGGAACCCGAGCCAACCGTGCCGGGCACAATGGCTGCGCCAACCCTTGAAGTGGGAAATGGGGAACTCATTGCGACATGGACTGCGCCGGATGATGGCGGCAGCCCCATTATCGGGTATGAGCTGCAATATCGCACAGGCGATGAAGCATGGACGGAAATTAGCTCCGGCATCGGCACAAACACAAGCCACACCATTACGGGACTGGCAAACGCCGCCGAGTACCACGTACAGGCGCGTGCCGTCAATGCAATCGGCGCTGGTGACTGGTCGGAATCTGCCGCTGAAACTCCCCCTCCCACTGTTCCTGACGCGCCGGATGCCCCAACCCTTGAAGCGGGGAATACTCAACTAACGGCTAACTGGACTCCGCCGGAAGATAACGGCAGCGCAATTACCGCGTATGAACTTCGCCATAGCGATGACGGCGGGAGCAGCTGGTCGGAGATTATCGAAATCCCTGCGCCGCGCACAGGCACTGCCATCACGGACCTGGAAAACGACACCGAATACGTCGTACAGGTGCGCGCACGGAACAGCGCGGGTGCAGGCGAATGGTCGGGATCAAGCGAGGGAGCAACCCCGATTTCAACAGTTCCCACGGCTCCGAATAATTTTATGCTCACAGCGGACGATGCGCAAATTACTGCAACATGGACTGCCCCGACCGACCCCAGTGTTACTGGAATTGCCGATTATGAGTTGCAATATCGCGAAATCGGAGCAGTTCAATGGGAAGATGCTGTTTCTATTGCTGTGAATGCCGACCCCAACCACACCTACACCCATCTCATCACATCCCTGACAAACGGCAGTGAGTACGAGGTGCAGGTATACGCCGTTGGCACAGTAATGGACGGTGATATGGACAGGCGCATTGGTAACTCAGCGACTGACACCGCAACCCCTATTGGGCCTCCTGCCGCTCTGACAGCTCCCACGCTCACATCCGGAAGTACCCAGCTCACCGCAACATGGACAGCACCCAATGACGGCGGCAGCCCCATTACCGCGTACCATGTGCAGCACAGAATAAGTGCCGCCGGCGTCTGGTCAACGACTGATACAGATAACATCGCCGCTATTAATAACGCTGCTGCCATGAGCTACACCATCCCGAACCTGACAAACGGTACCTCCTACCAAGTACGGGTGCGCGCTGCCAACGCGCAGGGCGATGGCGGCTGGTCGTCTCCTGCTATCGCAACCCCTGTTGCCGTTCCTGACACGATGAACGTCCCCATGCTCACAATCGGAGACAACAATCTCACTGTAACATGGACAGCACCCAATGACGGCGGCAGCACCATTACCGAGTATAACCTTCGCCATAGCGCGGACAGCGGGAGCAGCTGGTCGGATATTATTGATGTTGCCGCACCAGCCGCAAGCCACATCATCACCAATTTGACAAACGGTACCACCTACGATGTACAGGTGCGCGCAGTTAACGCTCTGGGCGATGGTGCATGGTCTATATCCGCAACAGCAACCCCTGTTGTCGTTCCTGACAAGATGGACGTTCCAACACTCACACCCGGAAACTCCCGGCTCACCGCGACATGGACTGCGCCCGATGACGGCGGCAGCGCCATTACCGAGTATAACCTTCGCCATAGCGCGGACGGCGGGAGCAGCTGGTCGAATATTATTGATGTCGCCGCACAGGCCACAAGCCACATCATCGCCGACTTGACAAACGGTCAAAGCTACGATGTACAGATGCGCGCAGTTAATGCGCTGGGCGATGGTGAATGGTCGAATAGCTCCACCGCTTCTCCACCTTTGTTTCCAAACGAGCGCAAAATCCTGGCATCTGACAAAGCTGCCAATGATAAGTTTGGAATCAGGGTTGCAGTGGATGGAGATACCGCGATTGTCGGAGCGTATCGGGATGATGATAATGGCAGCGACTCCGGCAGCGCGTATGTTTTTATTCGGGACAACAGCGGTAACTGGAGCCAGCAGGTAAAACTGAAGGCATCTGACGGAGCAGCAAATGATAGTTTTGGTCATAGTGTTGCTCTAAGTGGAAATACCGTGATTGTCGGAGCGTATAATGATGATGATAATGGCAGTAATTCCGGCAGCGCGTATGTTTTTATTCGGGACAACAGCGGTAACTGGAGCCAGCAGGCAAAACTGACTGCATCTGACGGAGCTGCAAATGATTATTTTGGATATACTGTTGCAGTGGATGGAAATACTGCGATTGTCGGAGCGCATCAGAATAATGATAATGGCACTAATTCCGGCAGTGCGTATGTTTTTATTCGGAACGGCAGCAGCTGGAGCCAGCAGGCAAACCTGAAGGCATCTGGCGGAGCAGCAAATGATAATTTTGGACACAATGTTGCAGTGGATGGAGATACTGCGATTGTCGGAGCGCATAATAATGATGATAATGGCAATAATTCCGGCAGCGCGTATGTTTTTATTCGGAACGGCAGCAGCTGGAGCCAGCAGGTAAAACTGCTGCCATTGAAAGCTGACGGCACTTCAGACGGAACTGCAAGTGATTATTTTGGACATAGTGTTGCAGTGGATGGAGATACCGCGATTGTCGGAGCGCATAATAATGATGATAATGGCAATAATTCCGGCAGTGCGTATGTTTTTATTCGAAACGGCAGCAGCTGGAGCCAGCAGGTAAAACTGCTGCCATTGAAAGTTGACGGCACTTCAGACGGAGATTTCAATGATAGATTTGGAAACAGTGTTGCAGTGGATGGAAATACCGTGATTGTCGGAGCGCTTCAGGATGCTGTTGGCACTAATTCTAATGCCGGCAGTGCGTATGTTTTCACCCGGAATGGCACGAGCTGGACACAGTATGTAAAACTGGAGGCATCTGACGAATCCGCAGGTGATAGATTTGGAAGCAGTGTTGCAGTGGATGGAGATACCGCGATTATCGGAGCACGTGCTGATACCACTAATTCCGGCAGCGCATACATTTTCAGTCAGTAATAGCAGATAATACTGTCTGAGAGCACTGTTGTCTCTTTTTGCTAATGCCCCCAGCGGCTATTGAAAAGTGGCAATTCAACTCAGGCAGGCGCGGAAAAAAATCCGCGCCTGCCTTTTTTCGATAAGACGGCTGGTCGGCGTTGCAGGCCTGGTCGCCATGCGTCCTGCTCGCCATGCGGCTGCCCAAGTATCCGGCGGACTCGTCTCATATTATGAAAATCTCAATGTATATCTCACTTTCTCATTGACAAATAGCGGTCAATGAGGGAATAATTGAATAGAAAGTTTTGCAAAATGCAAAACTTTGTATAAAATAGGAGAATGCTAAGCACAAAGAAAGCATTCCAGATCGGAAACTTTGGCTACTGGAAATTGTGCAAGCACAATTTTCCAATGCAAAAGTTTCGAATATATTGAAATTTTGAGCGAGGTTCTGTGGGTCCGACTATTGAGATGCGTAACATTCGTAAAGAGTTTCCGGGAATTGTCGCCAATGACAATGTCTCCATTTCGGTGCATGAGGGAGAGGTTCTTGCTCTTCTCGGGGAGAACGGAGCGGGTAAGTCCACACTTATGAATATCCTCTTCGGTCTTTATCAGCCCGACGGCGGCAGCATTTTTATACGCGGTCAGGAAGTTAAAATACAGAACCCCACTCAGGCAAGCCATCTCGGCATTGGCATGGTGCATCAACATTTCAAACTTGTTCATAATTTTACGGTAACGGAAAATATCATTCTCGGCATGGAACCTATGGCGAAGGCTGTCGTGGACCGCAGGGGCGCTGCAAAAAAAATTGAAGCCCTGTCGTCTCATTATGGTCTGAATGTTAATCCGGAAGAAAAAATTGAAGATATCTCGGTCGGTATGCAGCAGCGGGTGGAAATTCTGAAAATGCTTTACCGCAATGCCGACATTCTCATTTTCGATGAGCCGACCGCAGTTCTCACGCCCCAGGAGATTCATGAGCTCATGAAGATTATGCGGAATCTCCTCAATGAAGGAAAATCCATCATCCTCATTACCCACAAGCTCAAGGAGATCAAGGAAGCTGCCGACCGCTGCAGTATTATCCGCCGCGGCAAACTCATTGGCACTGTCGATGTCGCAAAAACAAGTGAAAAAGAAATGGCTGAAATGATGGTTGGGCGTGAAGTCTCCTTTCATGTAGAAAAGGGTAATGATGCCTTTGGCGATGTTGTTCTCTCTGTTGAAGATCTTGTGGTAAAGGGCAACCGCGGCGAAGAGGCAGTAAAAAGTTTCAATTTTGACCTCCGCTCCGGTGAAATTCTGGGAATTGCCGGAGTCGATGGAAACGGACAGCAGGAACTTGTGGAAGCTATTACGGGTCTGCGGAATCTGGAATCGGGCTCAATCCGGCTGAAGGGCAGAAACATTGCAAATTTCTCAATTAAGGAACGTTTTGATGCGGGAATTGCTCACATTCCCGCCGACCGGCAAAAACGCGGTCTTATTCTCAACTACACTATTGAAGAAAATTTCATTCTTGAAAATCATGCGGGCGCAGCTTTTTCATCGCGCGGCTTTCTGAAGTTTGATGCAATTCGCAGGCACGCAAAGAAGCTCATAAAGGACTTTGATGTGCGCTCGGGCGAGGGCGCTGTTTCTCTGGCGCGCAAGCTTTCAGGGGGAAACCAGCAGAAGGCAATTGTCGGGAGGGAAGTGAGTCACGATCCCGAGGTGCTTATTGCCGTGCAGCCCACCAGAGGGCTTGATGTCGGTTCTATTGAGTACATTCACAAACGTCTCGTTGAACAGAGGGATAGCAGAAAGGCAGTTCTTCTGGTGAGTCTTGAACTTGATGAGGTGCTTGATCTCTCAGACCGTATTATTGTCATTAATAGCGGCAGCAAGGTCGGAGAAGTTCTTGCTCGGGAAACTGATGAAAATGAGGTTGGTCTCATGATGGCGGGAATTGAAAATGCCGGATAATAAAGATAGTGACATGCGGGACAGCGGGTTGAAAACGCGCGATGAGCTGAAACGGGGCGCCGGGCTGAAACTACGCATTCCGATGCAACTCAAACTTTCGCTCATGGCAATTCTCTTCGGGCTTGTTATCAGCGCGGTTCTCATTATCATTACCGGCAATAACCCCATCGCTGCCTACTGGGCGCTTATCCGCGGCGGGTTTATGAGCCTCAAGCGTTTTTCCAACACGCTCGCGAACGCAACAACCCTCATTCTTACCGGTCTTTCCGTGGCCTTCGCCTTCCGAACGGGGCTCTTTAACATTGGCGCCTCAGGGCAGATGCTGGCCGGCGGTCTCATTACCACCGTTCTCGCCTTAAGCCTCAATTTGCCGAAGCCGGTACTGCTGGTCATTATGTTTCTCGCGGCTACTGCGGGAGGTGCGCTCTGGGGCTTTGTTCCGGGTTTTCTCAAGGCAAAATTTAATGTTCATGAAGTCGTCTCCACCATTATGATGAATTTTATCGCGCTCTGGATCACGCACTATACCATTCAGTCTTCCTTCACCGCAGGGCAGGAAACTCAGTCGGCGAAAATTCCCGACTACGCCAGTTTGCGTGTCGAATGGCTTACCGAACTTACCGATCGTTCATTTCTCAACCTTGGCCTATTTATTGCAATAATTGCTGTTATGC
>JBPCVV010000236.1:0-26408 GCA_051010195.1 Anderseniella sp.
CCGCAGATGAAGGTGAAATCGTCCGGCAGCGGCAGCAGCTTCTCCTTGATCGCGGAAATCAGCGCATCGTGATCACCGTAGGGAAAGTCGGTGCGCCCGATGGAACCCTGGAACAGCACGTCGCCCACATGGCCGAACCTGATTGCCTCGTTGAGCATGACCACATGGCCCGGTGAATGCCCCGGGCAATGGCGCACCGCGAACGACACCTCGCCGACCGTCACCGTGTCGCCCTCGTCAAGCCAGGTGTCCGGCGTCACCGCCCTGCCCGGTACACCATATTGCTGACCCGAGTTTGCCAGGTCATCGAGCAGGAACTTGTCGTCGATATGCGGTCCTGTGATCGGCACATCGAGCGCCTCCTTCAGTTCCGCCGCCCCGCCGGCATGGTCGAAATGGCCATGGGTCAGCCAGATGCCGACCGGATTGATCCCGGTTTCCTTGACGCCGCGCAGGATGTTTTCCACATCGCCGCCGGGGTCTATGACGACGCCATCCATGGTTTTCGTGCACCACAAGATGGTGCAGTTCTGTTGCAGTGGCGTGACGGGAAGTATCGCTGCACGCAGCGGCATGTCAGGTGTGTCTGTCATGGAAACTTCTAACGCTCTTCTTTCAGATACCCGCAGGTCGCCTCACCGACGCCTTCGCACGGTTCGTAGATGCGTACCGGTGTGGTTGTGCCGTCGTCGAACTCCAGCTGGATGGCAACGGTCTTGATGCTGCCGAGCTTGCCCGGCACGGCGTGGATCTTGGCATCGTTGGGAATAGTGTTGGGGATCAGCTTGTTGCATTCAGGCAGCGGCCAGGTCTGGTCGAGCGCGTCGGAGTTTTCCGAATAGCGCACCTGCTTGATGCCGCAGCGCCACGACAAAAGATGGGTGACGTAATAGTACTGCCGGCCTTCATATATGCGATAGACCACCCAGCTATCCTTGGTCGCTTCGAGGATGCTTTTCACCTGCTCAAGCGGCATGACGCGGGACTGCTGTTCGGCGCTGGCCGGAATACTAACCAGCGCAGGCAGCAGCGCCATCATCAACAGTCTTTTCATGGCAGGCGGCCTCATTTGCGCAGGTTCGCGCGGCGGATCAGCGGATGCCGGCCGAGCCTGCGGGTTTCCTTGGCATCGAACCGGGCATGGCGCTTGTCGCAGGCCGCATTGGACCGCTTGTAGATTCGTTCCAGCTTCTTCAGCAATTGTCCGCAGCTCCTGGCGCGGGCCCGGTTGACCTTCTTTTCAGCCCGGCGCGCGCAACTCAACCAGATCTTGCGGTGCTGGCTCTCATGCCATTTCACATGCTTGGCAAAGGCGCGCCAATCCTTGCGCAGGCTGCGGCGCAGCCGCTTTTCCGAGCGGTGACGGGGCAACTGGGTGGTAAAATCGAGCCGGATGGTATGGCTTTTGACGCGGCACGATTTCTTGGTTTCCGAAAACTCCCATTCGATGCGGCGCTTCATCTTGGTGCGGCCGACCCGACCATGGCCGCCCAGCAGCCGGTGCCGCTTCATCATCGAGGACACAATGGCCGCGGCATCGGATCCGTCGACGCGGTAATGCTGGGTTTTGGTTTTCACCTTGGGCCGCGCATCCGCCACGGGACCGGTGATCAGGAAGGCAATGCCGATGCAGGCGGCCAGGAATCCGGAGTACAAGCGTTTAGTCATGGCACGAAAGCTAACCGGGGATTACGTAATGGACAACACGAAAATGCAGGTATGGTTGCTCACGCGGTGTCAACAAATCGCCATCTGCCCGTAGCAGGTTGGCAAGATACCCAAGGAAGCAAATTCGACAGCACAATGAACACAGGGTCTGGATCATGCGGCACAACGGTACGGTGAAATTCTTCAACACAACCAAGGGATACGGGTTCATCACCCCTGAAGACGGACCAAAGGACGTATTCGTGCATATTACCGCGGTTCAGGCCGCCGGCATTCCGGACCTGGCCGACGGCACCAAGCTTTCGTATGAATTGCAGGACGACAAGCGCGGGCGCGGCCAGCAGGCCACGGAACTGCAGCTTCTGTAAGTTTTACCGCTTGTTCCGGTCAACTGTAACCGCTTGATTCCAAACACCTCATCATGTGGAGAAACCGCAGTTTTGCCGTCCCTAACTACGGTGAATGTTTGTTGCTCTGGCGCAAAAATCGCAACTACGCTATGATTACGCCATGAAAACGATGGCGTATTTGCTCATTTCAAGCCTTTTCCTGCTGGCCGCGCCGGCAGCCAGTGCCGATCCCAATTGCCGCTGCCGCCTGTATGGCGAGTACTACGAACTCGGCACCACTTTGTGCATTCGCGGCAATCTCCGCCGCTGTGAAATGAACCTGAACAATACGTCGTGGAAGCAGATTGCGGATTTCTGCCCGCAGGCCAAGCTGCAGCCGCTGCCGCAGTCAAATCCACAGAAAAAGCTCGCCAAGACCATCGCTGAATGACCCGCACTGCACTTGTCTTCCGTCACATGGGTGACGATACCGGCGGCTGTTTCCCGCACCTGTTGCGTGAACGCGGTTTTGATGTCTCGTTCCTCGACTGGCACGATGGTCAAACACCCGGCAACATGTCCGGTGTCGACCTGGTTGTCGTGCTGGGTGGCGCACAACAGGTCTGGGAGGAAGACGAACACGCCTGGCTGGCAACGGAAAAGACAGTGATCCGGGATTGGGTGGAGACCAGGGCCAAACCGTTTATCGGCCTGTGCCTGGGGCATCAGTTGCTGGCCACCTCACTGGGCGGCGAAGTGGGCCACGGCGGCACCACAGAGGTTGGCGTGTGTACGGTGGGTTTCGATGAGACATCACCGGTAAGGGGCCAGCAGACGGTTACCCAGTGGCATTCTGCAGAAGTAAAACGCGCGCCCGATGCAGCCATCGTCCACGGCTCGTCAGACCTGTGCGCCATCCAGATGATGACGGTCGGTACGCATGCCTACTCGACCCAGTTCCACCATGAATGGGATGCCGCCGCTGTGCGCGGCTGGGCGCCGTCTTGGCAGTCAGAGATGAACAAGACCGTCAAATCTGACAACGGCTACGCCAACTTTGTCGGTCATGTCGAGGATGCCCAGCCGCAACTCACTTCGCTGACCCGCACCCTGTTCGACAGGTTCATGACGACACAGGGCTGGTAGACAACGGCGCGAAGCACGCAGTGCTGAGTAAAGCTGTTCGGCAAAACGGTTGTTCGGGGTCGGAGAACGACCCGAGCGAAGCGAGGACAGGTTGTTCGACCATTCAAGATGACCACCAGGCCTTCGGCTGCGGCACCAGCTTGCGGCGTTGATCGGTTACCTCGGATATCCCGCACAAATAACTGATAAGATTCGGCATTATGTGGCGGTTGTAAAAGCCCATGATGAATTGCTCCATCCACACGATTTATAGCAATCCGTGCAGCGACCAACGCCGTGTCCGCATGTGCGGCCCGTCACACAGAAGTCAGATCATGTCTCCGCCCTAGCAACCGGCACCGGTACCGAACAACCTGCAGCGCGACGCATTGAGCAGTATGTCCGCCATCGCCGCCTGGCCTTCGGCGGTCGGGTGGAAGAATCCCGATACACCGGCTTGAAAATGATAGTCGATGGGCTGGCGGGGATTGCGCGTCAGTTGCTCGATCCGGCTGACATAGAACTGCATCAGCACGCTGTCATTGAAAGTCCTGAACCAGCGCTGGCGGGTGGCATAGGCCAGCATGTCGGCCGGGCTCACTGGCTCCCATCCGCCGCTTATCAGTTGCAGTGACTTGAAGGTATCGGACTTGCGCTCGCCGCGTGCGCATACGCCATGCCGGTCAAACGCGCCCGACCAGGCCAACGCGTCCACCCAGGTCCAGCCAATCCCGGAGACCGCCTGCTTCATCGCATTGGTGAGCTGCTTCTGCGCAAACAGCTTGTTGTGCAGCTTGCGCAACCGGTCGTCGGAGGTGGCAATGAAATGTTCCGAGTCGGCGCCCTCATTGACCGTCTCGGCCGAACACACCCGGCCTGCCTCATCTCCCATGGGTCCGGGATAGGGTCCGGTCACGATCTTCTTGCGGTCGATTAGTCCAAGCCGGTTTTCAATCGCAACAGCCAACGATGCATAGCGCATCGCCAGTCGGCATTGCAGGCCGGCCTCATCATCTGAGCAGTCCGCCAGGTCTTTCTTGCCACGGGCGCGTCGTAACATGTTGCCGGGTTTTTCGCCGCCGGACAGAAACCGGACCTGGCCGACCGCCGTTCCCGCGACCGCCCACTTCACTACATTGGCAAACCCGATGTCATTGCCGCCGACACTCAGCAGCACCAGGTCCGGCCTGCCGTGCCACGAACTGCACCCCTTGATGGGTTTTTGCGAACCGGCAGCACCTTCATCTGCGCACAGGTCCCGGACGGCATGATCGAGCTGCGACCAGTCGGACTGGGCGACCGTCGTGGCAATACCCTTCTTGACCCGGTTGTCGCGCAGGGTCTTCTTGGTAACCGGTTCCATGTGATCACTGTGCGTATCGATCGACCTCATCACGTTTGCAATGGACGAGCCGGAGCAGGCATAGCCGATAAAGCTCACCACCGATCGACGGTTCTCAACCGCCAACTGCATGGCGATGCGTTGCTGGTGTGAATACACCGAACGATGGCACGCCGGGTCAAGCCAGCGCGGCAAGGTGCTGGGCTGGGGCCGCGCGGTATCGGCCAGCGTGACGGACCTGGAATAGTTCGCCGGATAGTCGGGATTGCCTTCGCCCGAGCCGTAACTGTCGCCCAACCCGACCACCAGGCGGCCCTCGACCTGCTGGTACACAGCGGTCACCTGGGTCAGCATGCCGTTTGCACTGGCCGGATCCAGCACCCGCGCCAGCATAGAAAACTGTTCATTGACCGGCGCGATCAGTTGCGCAGGCCTGGCACAGTCAACCTGGGTGACGGTGCGCCAGTCCTTGTTGGTACCGGTGTGAATGAACCATTCGCACTGTTTACCGGCAAAAACCGCAGCAGCCGTGCTGTCGAGCGACGCGGAAATAGTGACCTGTTTCGGGAACAGCCGAGACCCTTTCGACCCATCGGACTTCAGGCATCCGCCGCGCACCCGCCGCCTGCCGATATCCCAGCAGGTAAAGGCTTCCTTGCTGGTAGTGTAGACCTGTGCGGCCCAACCATCATGGCCGTCCCTGATGGCACTCGCGGCCAGTTCACGTTCTGCAAACAGAATCGGCCCGACCCATTCACCATTGATCTTCTTGCGGCCAAACTCGTCACGCGGCGCGTCAACAGCGGCAAACGCGGCGCCGGCTTTCAGGTGTGGGGCAAAAAACGCTTCATCAGAGAAGAACCGAAACCGGTCTTCAACCTGCCAGACGATCTTGCCCACCGGCGCATCCTGGGCATGGGCCGGCATACACACCGCCGCAACCATGCCCAATGCAAGAGCTGCTGTTACTCGAATTTTCATGGGCACCCAGTCATCGGAGAATTGTGGCGGCGTGATGGAAAACAGGTGTGACAGGCTGGCCGGTAACCTGACAAACGGCGCATGCCATCCCTGCATTGATGCATTCGACGGTTATCTGTCACAATGAGCAATGTCTGAAGCTGACCCTGCCCTAGAACCTGCCTTCTGGCAGTCCGGCCCGATCATCGAATGGTTGCTGGCTGAGGGCCGGCTGCTGCCGAATGTGGACGACACCGTCAGCCAGCTCGGCCAGAAACTGCTGGCCTCGGGGGCGCCTGTGTGGCGGCTGCGCCTGTCCATGCGAACCCTCCACCCGCTGATCACCGCGTTCAGCTCCGTATGGGAAAGAGATGCCAGGCGCACCGAAAGGATTGAAACGCCACACGGGCTTGAAGACCGCTCCGGCTATCTCGGCAGCCCCCTGGAAATCATCAACCGCACCGGAACCGCCTTCAGGAAGCGGCTTGACGGCGACCTTGAACCATCAGATCACGAGGTGCTGCACGACCTCAAAGCGCGCGGCGCTACGGACTATTTTGGCCTGCCGATCCGGTATTCCAGCGGCACCACGGCGAACATCGTTTTCACAACTGATGTTGCCTGCGGCTTCACCGACGCCGACATCGAAAAGTTCGCGGAAATCGCGGCTGTGCTGGCACCGGTCGCAGAGGTATTCAGCACCAAACGAATCGCGCTGGCTGTTGCCGAAGCTTATCTGGGATCCCGAACCGGCCGACGGGTGCTGGACGGGCAGATTACCAGGGGTCATATCGATAGTATCGATGCGGCTATCATGGTCAGCGATATCCGCGACTGGACCGGGCTGAGCAGCCGCATGGCCGCCGAAGACGCACTGACACTGGCCAATGAGTACTTTGAGACCATTGGACAGGCGGTTGAGGCAAATGGCGGGGAAATCCTCAAGCTCATCGGCGACGGCGTGTTGGCCATCTTTCCACTGGATGAATTGCACAAGTCATCCCGGGATGCTTGTAAGAATGCGCTGTCCGCCGCCCGGCAGGCCCTGCAGTCGTCACACCGGTCTGCCGACCTGCACTTCGGCATCGGCTTGCATTTCGGCGAAGTCCTGTACGGCAACATCGGTTCATCAACCCGGATCGACTTTACGGTCCTCGGCCAGGCGGTAAACATCGCCGCCCGTATTGAAGGATGTTGCGGCCGATTTGAACAACCCCTGCTATTTTCGCGCGAGTTTGCCGAGCACACGGGAGAAACCGCAACGGTTGTGGCAAACGAAACGCTCAAAGGTTATACCGGTCAGGTTGAAATCCTCACATGCTGAGCGGAAAAGTCTTTCCGGGACACAAGCACTATGATCGATGACGAAACCATCGCCGCCTATAACAATCAGGTTGACGCCTATGCTGAGCTGACCGGCTCAGGTTCGCCGGACCCTCTTCTTGTGGCATTTGCTGCACAGGTGAAGCCGGGCGGGCATGTACTCGACCTTGGATGCGGGCCGGCAAACGAGGCTGCCGAATTGCGCAGCCGAAACTTCAGCATTGATGCGGTCGACGCTTCGCCCGAAATGGTCAGGCTGGCCAACCAGACGCACAATATCGGTGCGCGTGTAGCGAGCTTCGACGACATAGACGAAACCGCTGCCTATGACGGAATATGGGCAAACTTCAGCCTCCTGCATGCGCCGGCCGAGGCCTTTCCCCGCCATCTGGCCGCACTGTATCGAGCGCTCAAACCGGGCGGCTGTTTCCACATCGCGATGAAACTGGGCACGGGCTCGGCCCGCGACAAACTGGGACGGCACTACAGCTATTATTCGCAGTCGGCATTGTCGGATCATCTGACCCGGGCCGGGTTTGCCGTCGAAGACGCGTCAACCGGAGAAATCATGGGTCTGGCGGGCGACGTCGAACCCTGGATAGCCCTAAGAGCCCGCAAGCAACCTGCCTAGGCAGGCCGCATAATGCCGGCGCCAGCCGGTCTGCGGTGTTGTCAGAAACCAGGAAGCACCAATGTCCCAGACATCCGAAAGGCGTCGCATGATCGCTGGATCGCTCATCGTCGGATAACCGCCATACGAGTACAGCGTGAATTCGGAAAAATACAGCCGGTCGTTGTGAACGTACAAGTCGCACCGAACGAAATCGAACGGCTCGGACAGTTTGCGCGAGACCCGGCATATGTTGGCGTATTGCTCCGGCACAACCGCCTTGTCCGACAGCACATTGGTTTCCGAATGCCCGGTCCGCACACAACCTGTGTGGTCGATAACCGCATCAATTCTCTGCCCGGCATCGTCCAACTGCCGGCAGAAGGTCAACGCGATACGGCCGTCGCCGCCGAGGTAGGTCTTGTATTCGTTGACCAGTGGCTGACCGTCCGGTTCCAGCAGCATTTCTTCCACAAACAGTTTCGCTTCAACCTGGTAATATCCCCATTCTGCATGGTGCCGACCAAAGCGTCTGTCCATCCAGCTGTTGACTTCGCGGTTCAGATCCTGCCGGTCATGTTTGCCTTCGTGTACGAAATAGTTCCATCCCGATCCGTGGTTGGCTTTTACCACCACACTGCCGTTCAGCAGTTCATCGGGAATGTCCTCGCCCCGCTCACCGGTCCATAATGTCTTCGGCACGAGCACTTCCGGGCATAGCTGCTGCGCCAGGTCCTTGGCCAGCAGCTTGTCACTGGCAACCGTGAACAGCGGATTGTGGTCAAAGATTTTCCGCCAGGTGTATTTCTCATTGGATGTGCGTGGCAGGGCCGGATCGGGCCAATAGTCGAGCGCACGCCAGAAATTCAGCATCTGGCGGGGATAGGCCAGGTAACACCAGACGCGCACCAGGATAACGATGAGTCTTGCCGCCATGTGCGATGGCCCGGCCATCGCCGTCATCGCACGACCTTGCCTTCAAGTCCGGCAGTTGCCTCATCACCGGCACCCGGTATCTGCATTTCGAACACGTCGCGCACGACCGTGTAGTCATAATACCCCATGCGGGCGATGGGCTGCAGCTTCGCGATGTCCAGCTTGCCGCCCGCATCCACGTAATCGTCGGCTACGTGAATTCGCTCGACCCTGGCAAATACCACGTCCACCGTACCGACCGGTGAATTGCCGTCCAGGGTATGGGTGGACAGATAGCGGCACTCGTAGTGAGCCGGCGCTTCCGCAACTCGCGGCGCGGCGCAGTGAACACTGTCGCCCTTGGTCACGCCGGCATGGGCGAACTCGTCTTCGTCTGCGGCAAGCGCCATGGCGGAAATGTTGACGGCGTCACGCAAGTCCCAGGTCGCCATGTTCCACACAAACCAGCCGGTCGCCTGCGCGTTCGCCACCGTGTCCTTGACCCGGCCGTCGGGATACCGGTTTGCCGCGAACATGACCATCGGTGGATCAAAAGTCAGATTCTGCCACTGGCTGTACGGCGCCAGGTTCGCGACGCCTTGATCGCTGATTGTCGACAGCCATCCGATCGGCCTGGGCACGGTACAGCTCTTGAACGGCGAATAGGGCAACGGGCAGGCCTCCCGCCCCGGATCATATTCCAATAGTGCCTCCCCGGCTCCGCTGCGCCGCTACATCACGGCTGATATTTTTGTTCCGGACATGTCAGACCTTCAGAATCAGCTTGCCGAAATTGCCACCAGTATAAAGCAGCTTGAGCACATCGGGAAATGCATCGAGCCCGCCGTCGCGCACGTCCTCCTTGAATTTCAACTTGCCTTCCTTGTACCAGGTGCCGAGCTGTTTATAGGCTTCCGGGTACTTGTCGATGAAGTCAAACACGATAAGCCCCTGCACCCGCAGGCGGTTCACCAGTACGGCGCGGAAATTGTACGGCCCCGGCACCGGCGCGGTGGCGTTGTAGGCGGAGATCAGGCCGCAGATCGCGACGCGGCCCTTGAAATTCATCAGCGGCAGCACGGCATCCAGTATATCACCGCCGACGTTTTCAAAGTTCACGTCAATGCCGTCAGGACAGGCGGCTTTCAGGTCATCCGCCAGCCAGCCCTTCTTGTAGTCAACCGCGGCATCGAAGCCGAACTCGTCGATCAGGGCCGCGCACTTGTCCGGGCCGCCGGCAATACCGACCGTCCGGCAGCCATAGATGTTGGCGATCTGGCCGACAACCTGGCCAACGGCGCCGGATGCCGCCGACACCACCACGGTTTCACCTTCCTTGGGCTTGCCGACAAAGGTCAGGCCGCAATAGGCGGTCAGGCCCGGCATGCCCAGGCCGCCCACCCACGTTTGCAGTGGTGCCAGCGAGGTATCTGCCTTGGCTACGCCCTGGCCGTCGGTAATGGCGTGGGACTGCACCCCGAGCAGGCCGGAGACCGTGTCGCCTTCCTTGAATTCCGGATGCCGCGATGCATCCACCGTGCCAGACACGAAACCGCGCATGACCTCGCCAATGCCCACCGGCGGCACATAGGACTTGGACTCATTCATCCAGCCGCGCATGGCAGGATCAAGCGACACATAGGCTGACTTGACCCTGAACTGGCCGTCTGCCGGGTCACTCAGTGCTTCTTCGGCAATTGTGAAATCCTCGCGCTGCACCTCCCCGTGAGGCCTGCGCGCCAGCCGTACGGTCTTGTTCATCGTCATCTGTTCTGTGCCCTCTTCTACGCTCGCTGCTGCGTCCGGCGCAGCCACATGCCAAACAGAAAGATACCGAAGCACACTGCAAGCGACAGCGGAAGGCCATGGGGGCCCATTGCCTGCATGGCGCCACCGGCAATCAACGAACCTGCCAGCGCGCCTGACCCCCACATGGTCGCGAACGACGAAGACCCGGCGATCAACTGGTGACCGGTGTACCGGTCTCCAAGAATAGCTAGTGCGCAGGTGTAAATGCCGTAGCCGGTGGCTCCAACCATGAACAGCACCGGCCATTGTATCCAGGTCCCCGCCACCAGCGGCAATACCAGCAGCAAGGCGAGGGTCGCCGCCCCCAGCCCCGCCAGGACCGAGCGCCGGTCCCTGTGGTCGATGAGCCAGCCGATGGGCAATAGCAATATCACGTTGCCGACAATCAGTACGGTCAGCATGTTGGATGATGCTGACAGGTCGTAGCCCAGCCGGACCCCATAAACCGGGATCAGGCTGAGGGTCGCGGCGTCAAACACCGCGAAGATGAACACTGCAGCCAGCAGGATCGGGGCCTTGGGCATGAAGGCCAGAATGTCGCCCCACCCGGCATGGGCTTCCGCCTCAAGGCGTTCCTCCCGGATCAGCGCTATCGGCAAGGTTGCTGCCACCAGGACGCCTGCCCCGATCAAAAACGGCAGCCAGCCATCAATGCCGATCAGCGAAATCAGCGCCGGTCCCGCCCCGAAACTTGCCGCCAGTGCGGCGCCATAGATGGCCACCACTTTGCCGCGCGAGCCCGGATCGGCATATTTCACCACCCAGCTTTCCGACAGGACGAACAGTGTCGACACCACCATGCCGTGAACCAGGCGCAGCACAAACCAGGCTTCAAGTGAGGGAAACAGCTTGTACCCCAACAAAATGAGCCCGGCCACAAGCGCCGACGTGATGGTGACTGTTCGCGCTCCGAAGCGCCGCGCCAGCACCGGAATGAAGACCGAAAACAGCAGGATGCCGAGCGGCGACATGGCCGCGTTCATGCCGATCACGGTTTCCGGTACCCCGCGCCGTTCAAGCAACAGCGACAACAGGGGATAAGTCAGCCCCATGGCAAAGCCGAACACGATGATGGCGGCACACGCCGCAAGCAGGTTACGCCGCCGAACGGCCGGGTGGATGTCTGCAATTGCAGTCATGAGCTGACTGGACACGAGGCCCTCTTCGGGGTCAAGCCACGGCCAGGTCAATGCTGACATGCCCCGATGTCACGGCTGTTTGCGCCAACTCTGCCGCACCAGATGACCACCGGATATCACCAGGCATACCGCAAACACCACATAGGGCGCCGCCAGTACATAGGGCAGCGATTCATGGCCTGCCACCTTGAACACCCAGCCGGTCACCGGTGGCCCGACAATCCCGCCTACGCCCCACATGGCCGCCACCGCAGCCGAACCTGCCACCAGCATCGGGCCTTTGAACCGGTCGCCCATGGCCACCAGGGCCAGTGAGTACAGCGCATAGGCGCAGCTGCCCAGGGCGATGGCCATCGGCCAGGCCAGCCAGGTCTTGATGACGAGAGGCATGGACAACGCCAGCGCACAGGTGCCGAGCGTGGCCAACCAGATCACCCCGCGCCGCGACCAGCGGTCTGCCAGCCAACCGATGGGCAACTGGAACAGGGCAGCACCGGCCACGGCTGAGCCGAGCAACCAGGCCGCGGTCGATAATTCCAGAGAGACGCGCACCGCATAGATCGGGAAAAACGACAGCATAATTGAATCGAACAGGGTCATGGTCAGCACACCCAGCAGCAACAAAGGTGCTGCCCAGGCGAACACAGTCATCCCGGTCTTTTCGCCGCTCCCGTCGGCCTTGAATTCAGAGCCGTCCAGGCGGATCAGAAACAGCGGCAGCGACCCCAGTGCGATGAACGCGGCACCCATCACAAACGGCAGCATGCCTTCGGTACCGGTAAATGGCAGGATAAAGGTACCAGCGCCAAATCCAGTCGCCATCACGGTGGTGTAGATGGCCGTCGTACGTCCCCTGTTTTCATCCGCGGTAAAATGCATCAGCCAGGCTTCCGACAGCGTGAACAGGGCACCGGCCGCCGCACCCAGCACAAACCGGATAACAAACCAGGCGGTCAGACTGGTGAACAGTCCCATGGCCAGTATTGAGGCTGCGAGGCTGGCCATGGCGATCCAGGCAATCGGCGCGCTGGATCTCCTGGCCACAAGATGAGGCAGGATCACCCCCATGACGATGATACCCAGCGGTGACATGGCCGCGTTCAGCCCGATGATCCGCTCGTCAACACCACGCGCCTCCAGCAGCAGGTTGAGCAACGGGTAGGTCAGCCCCATGGCAACATCAGCGCCGAACACAAGCGTAATTGCACCGATTACATTGCGTCTGGCAGCGGGGCTCCTGGCACTCGCCTGGATCTGTTCGTTCAGGGCCATTTCACGGACGGGGGCATGGACGACAGGATCGAATCGACGTTGCCGCCGGTTTTCAATCCAAACAGCGTACCGCGGTCATATAACAGATTGAACTCGACATAGCGGCCGCGCCGCACCATTTGTTCTTCGCGATCCTCATCGGTCCACGGCGTGTCCACATTGGCCCGCACGATGTCGCAATAGGTCTTGTCGAAAGCGAGGCCCACGTCTTTGGTGAACGCCAGGTCCGCATCCCAGTCGCCGCTGTCGAGATAGTCGAAAAAAATGCCGCCGATGCCACGCGGCTCATTACGGTGCTTGAGCCAGAAATACTCATCGCACCATTCCTTGTAGCGCTTGTAGTCGGCCACCTCGTGTGCGTCGCAGGCCGCCTTGAACGCTGCATGAAAGGCTCGTGAATCAGGGTCTTCCTGGTTGCGCCGGCGCACCAGCACCGGTGTCAGATCACCGCCGCCGCCGAACCAGGACTTCGATGTTACCACGAACCGGGTGTTCATGTGCGCTGTCGGCACATGCGGGTTCCACGGATGCGCGATCAGCGAAATGCCGGACGCCCAGAACCGCGGGTCCTTATCAGCACCGGGTATCTGCTTGCGGAACTCCTCGGAAAATTCGCCATGCACGGTTGAACAGTGAACGCCCACCTTTTCAAAAACGCGGCCCTTCATGATCCCCATCACACCGCCACCGCCGTCATTGTCCCGGCTCCAGGATGTGCGCTCAAACCGGCCGGCAGGCTCTGCTGCGAGAGGGCCCGAGGAAAGTTCATCCTCGATGGCTTCAAAGCTTGCGCAAATCCGGTCACGCAGACTTTCAAACCACTGCCTTGCCTTGGCTTTGCTGGGTTCAAGACCGGTATGAATGTTGCTCGATGTGTCAGTCATGGGCGCGACAATAGTCCGGCTTCGAACGGTTTGGGAAGTGCGGCGGCTGCATAGCAGATGGTCAGCCTGGATGCCACACGGTCTGCCGCATTGCCTCACCGGTGATCATTGCCGTGGCCACGGCCACATTTAACGACCTTGTGCCTTCCTGCATGGGAATACAGATATGTTGGCCGACACTGTCTCGCACATGGTCGGGTACGCCGGCACTCTCCCGGCCCACAAGCAAGATGTCATCGGCCTGAAAATCAAACGCGGTGTACGTGGTCCTTGCATGTGTGGTGGCCAGCACAATGCGCCTGTCCGACATTGTGGCCAGGAAGGTTGCCCAGTCCGGCTGGCGCACGATATTGGCCTGATCGATGTAATCCATGCCGGCACGCCGGAAGTCCCGGGCGTTCCAGACAAACCCGGCCGGTTCGATGATGTGGATGGTCATCCCCAGGCACGCAGCAAGCCGCACGCTTGTAGCGGCGTTCTGGGCAATGTCCGGTTGATACAGTGCGATTTCGATCATGCAGCCGCCTTGGAAACTTTCACCCTGGAACCATCATTTAGCAACAACTGGGGCAATGAGCCGGGTGCGATTGTCGCAGTGTAACTGAAATATCATGGAGACGACGATCATGTGCGAAAACACGCGTGAAAATTGTCGTTTGCCACCCCCTGAAACCGTGATTTACTCGAATGCAAAAACCGTGGACGTGCGACACTTCATATCTGGACTTTCAACCGCACGAATGCCACAACCCGATCCAATCTGTTCAGTGTCGTGGCACAATTGTGTCGATCTTGAGCGGATAGAGTTTTTAATGAGGTTAGCCGAGCGAGGGGTAAGCCCGTGTCAACTGCTGAAGCACCAGACGAAGACCGTCGAGATTTTCTCTATATAGCCACCGGCGCGGTCGGCGCCGTCGGCGCAGCCGCACTGGCCATTCCATTGATAGATCAGATGAACCCGTCAGCTTCGGTGCTGGCACTGGCGTCCATCGCAGTGGATTTGTCGCCGATCGAGGAAGGCCAGTCCATCACCGTGAAATGGCGTGGCAATCCGGTCATCATCCGGCACCGTACCGCCAAGGAAATCGAAGAAGCCAAGGCGGTCCCCATAGCAGACCTGCCGGACCCGCTCGCGCGCAACGCCAACGTGGCAGACGGCAGTGAGGCAACCGATGCAAACCGTGTCGTCGACGGCAAGGAACAGTACCTCGTCCAGATGGGCGTTTGTACTCACCTTGGCTGCGTCCCGATCGGAGATGAAGGCGAGTATGACGGCTGGTTCTGCCCGTGCCATGGCTCGCACTACGATACCGCAGGCCGCATCCGCAAAGGCCCCGCTCCAGAAAACCTTCCCGTTCCCGAGTACAAGTACTTGAGCGACGCGAAGATCCAGATCGGCTGAGGGAACACATCATGAGCGGACATTCCACCTACAATCCGACCAACCCCGTAATGAAGTGGCTCGACGACCGGTTGCCGTTGCCGCGGCTCATGTATGACAGCTTTGTCAGCTATCCGGTGCCGCGCAATCTGAACTATTGGTACACGTTCGGCGGTATCCTGATGATTATGATGGTCTCACAGATCATCACCGGCATCGTGCTCGTCATGCACTATACGCCTCACGTTGACATGGCTTTTGATTCTGTCGAGCACATTCGTCGTAACGTGAATTTTGGCAACATTCTGCAGAAATGGCATGCCGTCGGCGCATCATTCTTCTTTATCGCGGTCTACATCCATATTGCCCGCGGCATGTACTACGGCTCCTACAAGGCACCACGTGAAATCCTGTGGATGCTTGGCGTGGCCATTTTCCTTGTCATGATGGCAACCGGGTTCATGGGCTATGTGTTGCCGTGGGGCCAGATGAGCTTCTGGGGCGCCAAGGTCATTACCAATCTGTTCTCAGCCGTGCCGTTTTTCGGTGAGGCAATCGTGACCTGGCTTTGGGGTGGGTTTTCGGTAGACAACGCCACTCTGCAGCGCTTCTTCTCACTGCACTATCTGTTGCCGTTCGTTCTGGTCGGCGTTGTCATCCTGCACGTATGGGCACTGCACGTCACCGGCCAGGGTAATCCGACCGGCGTTGAAGTGAAGTCCGGTCAGGACACGTTGGCGTTCACGCCGTTCGCAACCGTCAAGGATGCATTCGCGTTGTCGGTGTTCTTCATCGTGTTCACAGCCTTTGTGTTCTTCGCACCAGACTATCTCGGCCACTCGATCAACTATGAAGAGGCCAATCCGCTGGTCACGCCTGAGCACATCGTTCCAGAATGGTATTACCTGCCGTTCTACGCGATCCTGCGGGCGGTACCGGACAAGCTTCTGGGTGTTGTAGCCATGTTTGGCTCGATCCTGGTGTGGTTCATCCTGCCCTGGCTCGACACGTCGAAAGTGCGCTCCGCCGCCTACCGGCCGATCTTCAAGCAGCTGTTCTGGCTGTTGATGATCGACTTCTTCATCTTAGGGGTAGTCGGCGCCAACCCGCCAGAAGGCTGGTGGATCACCGTCGGCCAGATCGCGACTGTCTACTATTTCGCCCACTTCCTCATTCTGTTGCCGCTCGTCGGATTGCTCGAAACGCCCAAACCGCTGCCATCGTCCATATCGGATGCGGTGCTGGCGAAGAATGTCGACAAGCAGCCCGCAGCCCAACCGGCCGAGTAACAGCAGCATCCAGGAGACAATTCAATGAAGACGACCAAAACACTCCTTGCTGCCATCGCTCTTGGAACCTCGCTGGTTCTGGGCGGCACGGCTGCTATCGCGGCGGGGAAACAGAAAAACGCCGAAGACATCAGCTTCTCTTTTGAAGGCGTCTTCGGCCATTTTGACCGGGCACAATTGCAGCGTGGTTTTCTGGTGTACAAGGAAGTATGCGCCGCGTGTCACGCGCTCAGCCAGATGTCCTATCGCAATCTGAGCCAGCCGGGCGGACCTGAACTGTCGGCAGAGCAGGTCAGGGCGATTGCAGCCGAATCAACCATCACGGACGGCCCCAATGATGAAGGCGAAATGTTTGAACGCCCAGGACTGCCGTCAGACACATTTGCCAGCCCGTTCGCAAACCGGCAAGCGGCCATGGCGGCCAATGGCGGTGCCTATCCGGTTGACTTGTCGCTGATCACCAAGAAGCGCGAAGGCTTCCACTTCCCGTGGTATGTATCGCCGTTCATCAAGCTGGTGAAAGGCAATGGCGGGCCGGAATATGTGCGTTCCGTGCTGATGGGCTATCAGGAACCACCGGCGGAAGCCGCCAAGGATGCGCCGGAAGGCAAGGCTTACAACCCTTACTTCTCCGCCGGTCCGTGGATTTCCATGGCTGAGCCATTGTCAGAAGACGCAGTTGAGTATGCCGACGGCACCAAGGCCAGCGTTGAACAGATGTCTACCGATGTGGCGGCTTTCCTGGCCTGGGCAGGAGAACCGAAAATGGAACAGCGCAAGTCCATGGGCTTCCAGGTTGTGCTCTATCTGATCATCCTGTCCATACTGTTGTTCCTGACCAAGAAACGTGTCTGGGGCCGCGAACCGCACTGATCCCCGTCGGGATTGGGAACCATTTGAACAATGAGCCCGGATGGAAACGTCCGGGCTTTTTCAATCCGGAGCATAGAACATGACCAGATCAGTTCTCGGCATTGTCGGCGGATCGGGCGTCTACGACATCGAGATGGATGACGCCCGCTGGGAGAGTATCGAAAGTCCCTGGGGTGAACCGTCGGATGAAGTTCGCCGCGGCGAGATTGGTGGTCTGCCGGTGGTGTTTCTGCCCCGTCATGGCCGCGGTCACAGAATACCGCCCGGCGGCATCAATTACCGGGCCAATATCGATGTGCTGAAACGAGCGGGCGTCACGGATTTGGTATCGGTATCGGCTTGCGGGTCCTTCCGCGAAGAGCTGCCGCCGGGCACCTTCGTGATCATTGATCAGTTCATCGACCGCACCTTTGCCCGCGAAAAAAGTTTCTTTGGTAAGGGCTGTGTCGCTCATGTCTCGGTCGCCGATCCGATCTCGCCACTGCTGGCTGACGCCCTGGAGGCAGCTGCAAAGGCAGAAGGCATACCCCACGCCCGCGGCGGCACCTATCTGTGCATGGAGGGTCCGCAATTCTCCAGCGTTGCCGAAAGCAAGCTGTACCGACAGTGGGACTGTGATGTCATCGGCATGACCAACATGCCGGAAGCCAAGCTGGCCCGGGAAGCGGAGATCTGTTACGCCACCGCCGCCATGGTCACCGACTTCGACTCCTGGCACCCCGATCATGGCGCTGTGGATATCACCTCGATCCTTGAGGTCATGCGCGCCAATGCCTCCAATGCCATCAAACTGGTCACCCGGCTTGCCCATGACCTGCCCGCCGAGCACCAGTCCTGCCCCGTCCATTCGGATACGGCACTGGAGTTTGCGGTCATGACAGCGCCTGACAAGCGCGACGCGGCCCTGGTGGCAAAACTCGATGCCGTTGCTGGCCGGGTATTGAACAGGTAGAAACCAACTCCAGGACACTGGTGAAAAATGAACCTTGACCGCTTCATCGCCGAGATGCCCAAGGCAGAACTGCATCTGCACATAGAAGGCACGCTGGAACCGGAACTCATGATGAGCCTGGCCGAACGCAACCAGGTCACGCTGCCCTACACCTCGGTGGAAGAAATCCGCCGGGCCTACGAGTTCAACTGCCTGCAGGACTTTCTTGATGTCTATTATCTGGGCATGTCGGTGCTGCTCAAGCGGGAAGATTTTTTCGATCTCGCCTGGGCCTATCTGGAAAAGATGGCGGCACAGAATGTCACCCATGTGGAAGTCTTTTTTGATCCGCAGGGCCACACCGCCCGCGGCGTCAGCTTCGATACCGTGCTTTCAGGCCTAACCGATGCATTTGACAAGGCCAGGCGCGATTTCGGCATAACTTCGAAACTGATCATGTGTTTTCTGCGACATCTCGACGAAGACCAGGCATTTGACACACTTGAGCACGCCTGTGCCTGCAAGGATCATATCCACGGCGTTGGCCTCGACAGTACCGAGAACGGCCATCCGCCCTCGAAATTCACGCGCGTCTTCGCCGAAGCCCGCGAGCAGGGCTTCACGCCCGTGGCCCATGCCGGTGAAGAAGGCCCGCCGGCCTATGTCACCGAAGCGCTCGATGAGCTGCATATCGAGCGCATCGATCACGGCAACCGGGCGCTGGAGGATTCAGCCCTTGTCCGTCGCATCGCCGACAGTGGCATGGCCATGACCGTCTGCCCGCTGTCCAACAAGCGGCTCCAGGTTGTGCCCGACCTGAAGGACCATCCGCTCAGGCGCATGCTTGAGGCCGGTATCTGCGCCACCGTAAATTCCGATGACCCTTCCTATTTCGGCGGCTACGTGAACGACAACTACCTCGCTGTCGCCGACGCCCTGGACCTCACCCATGCAGAGATCGTGCAATTGGCACGCAACAGCTTCATCGGTTCGTTCATGAACGAGGCCGACAAGCGCGCCGCTGTTGCTCACTTCGATGAATTCGTCGATAAAGCCCACTAGGGTCGAGGCCCACCAGACGTATTGAGAGCAACAAGGATCTGCCAGATGGACCTTCGCAACGGCTTTGACATCCGCCGCCATATCCGCACCATCCACGACTACCCCAAACCGGGCATCCAGTTTCGCGACATCACAACCCTGCTGGCCAACAAGCATGCCTTCCGGGCCGCTGTCGATGAATTGATGTGGCCATTCCTGTCCGCCGGAGTGGACTATGTCGTCGGCATCGAGGCACGCGGGTTTATCCTGGGCGGTGCCATTGCCCACGAGCTTGGTCTCGGTTTCCTGCCGATCCGCAAGAAAGGCAAGCTGCCGGGCAAGGTTATCGGCCGCGACTACCAGCTGGAATACGGCGTCGACACCATAGAAATCCATGCAGATGCCATTTCAGCAGGCGACAAGATCCTGCTGATAGATGACCTGATCGCAACCGGCGGCACGGCGGAAGCCGCGATTGACCTGATCCAGGACTCAGGCGGCGAGGTGGTTGCGGCTGCCTTCGTTGTCAACCTGCCGGACCTGGGCGGCGCACAAAAGCTCATCGACAAGAACATCAAGGTGCACCGGCTGGTGGACTATGAAGGAGATTAGACTTGGCTGATCTGGACACGCTTGCCGCTTTCATGGTCGCCACCATGATTTTTGCCTACATGCCGGGCCCGGCGCTGCTGTACGCCACGGCGCAAACCATAGCACGCGGCCGCAAGGGCGGGCTGATGGCAGCACTGGGCATTCACCTGGGAGGCTATGTGCATGTCATCGCGGCTGCACTTGGCCTCGGCTTTCTGCTGTCCGAGGTTCCAACCGCCTATCTGATCGTCAAACTGGCCGGTGCCGCCTATCTGGTGTGGCTGGGGTTTCGGATGATCACCCAGCGTGTTGAAGCGGGCACTTCCCAAGCTGCAGCATCGCGCCCGCGCCGAACCTTTGCCCAGAGTATTCTTGTTGAAGTGCTGAATCCGAAGACCGCAATATTCTTCATCGCGTTCCTGCCGCAATTTGTCGATCCCGCAGCGGGCCTGCCGGCATGGCTGCAATTCCTGATCCTCGGTACGATTGTAAACCTGGCGTTTTCGTCTGCCGACCTGGTTGCCGTTTCTCTGGCCCACCGGATTGTGGGACGGGTCAAGCAGAGCCTGCGCGGCCAGCGCATTGCCCGCTGGATAGGCGGTTCAATTCTGGCGGGCCTGGGTCTGCGCCTCGGCCTGGAAGGCAGCGGAAAGTAGAGTGGGATGAAAGTAGCAGGCAAGCACTACCGTTCGATCTGGCTCAACGAAGATGGCTGGCGGGTCGATATCATCGACCAGACACGGCTGCCGCACGAGTTTGAGATCGTGACATTGCAAACGGTTGAAGATGCCGCGCGTGCCATCGAGATCATGCAGGTGCGCGGTGCCCCGCTGATTGGCGCAACGGCCGCCTATGGCATCTGCCTGGCCCTGCGCCACGATGCTTCCGACGAGGCATTGGAAGCCGCTGACGCTCGCCTGCGCCGCACCCGGCCCACCGCCATCAACCTGATGTGGGCGCTAGATGAAATGCTGGCCGCCGTGCGCAATCTGCCGCGCGATGACCGGCTCGCCGCCGCCTACAAGCGCGCCGGCGAACTCTGCGACGCCGATGTGGAAACCAACGCCGCCATCGGCCGCTACGGCCTTGAACTGATTGAGGACATTGCAGCCGGCAAGCCCGGAGAAACCGTCAACATCCTGACCCATTGCAATGCTGGCTGGATCGCGACCGTCGACTGGGGCACGGCGCTGTCCCCGATTTACATGGCCCATGACAAGGCCATCCCGGTGCATGTGTGGGCAGATGAAACCCGGCCGCGCAACCAGGGTGCCGCGCTGACCGCATGGGAACTCGGCAGTCACGGCGTGCCGCATACCATCGTGGTCGACAATGCCGGCGGACACCTGATGCAGAAGGGCCAGGTGGACCTGGTCATCACCGGCACCGACCGCACCGCCGGCAACGGCGATGTCTGCAACAAGATCGGCACTTATCTTAAAGCCCTGGCGGCGAAGGACAATAACATCCCGTTTTATGTTGCCCTGCCCCACTCGACCATCGACTGGTCGGTGACCGACGGTGTGGCCGACATTCCCATCGAGGAGCGCGACGGCGACGAGGTGACCCATTTGAGCGGGCTGGCCGGGGACGGCTCCATCGTCAAGGTACAGATATCAGCTCCCGGTTCGGGCGCCGGCAATCCGGCATTTGATGTCACACCGGCCCGCCTTGTCACCGGCCTGATTACCGAACGTGGTGTCTGCGAGGCATCCACTGAAGGCCTGTTGTCCCTGTATCCGGAGCGCAAGACATGAGTGATGAAACATCCCTTCGCTGGGAAGTGCTGGAAACTGCCCAGGCCATGAGTGCGAAAGGCCTGTCACCGCAGCGCTCCGGCAACGTGTCCGTGCGCATTGCTGAAGGCTTCCTGGTCACGCCGACCGGCCTGCCCTACGCCGACTACCAGCCCGCCGACATGGTGAAGATGTCCATGGATGGCACCATTGCCGACGATCAGAATAAGCCATCGTCCGAGGCACCGTTTCACCTTGCGATCTACGATGCCTTTCCCACTGCCAGGGCCATCGTGCACTGCCATTCAATGGCCGCTACGGCACTGGCATGTGCACGCATGGAAATCCCGGCGTTTCACTACATGGTGGCAGTCGCCGGCGGCACGAAGATACCACTGGCGGAGTATGCAACCTTCGGAACAGATGAGCTGGCGGCAAGTGCAGTGGCCGCCCTGTCAGGCGGTTACAAGGCCTGCCTGCTGGCAAACCATGGCCAGATCGCCTTCGCCGGCAACCTTGGCAAGGCGCTGGAACTGGCCAGCGAGGTGGAAACACTCGCCCGCCAGTACATCGATGTGCTCAGCCTCGGTGGCGGTCATGTTCTCGACGAAGAAGAAATGGGCCGTGTGATCGACAAGTTCAAAAGCTACGGCAAACAGGCCTAGAGCCTGTTTGGCTCAGCCGCGCCCGATGAACGGCATGTTGGTCGCCATCACGGTCATGAACTGCACATTGGCCTCAGGTGGCAGCCCGGCCATGTAGACCACCGAAGACGCCACGTGGGAGACATCCATCACCGGCTCCGGCTTCATACTGCCGTCAGCCTGCGGCACGCCCTTCTTCATGCGGTCGGTCATCGCCGATGCGGCATTGCCGATATCGATCTGCGAACAGGCGATGTTGAACGGCCTGCCGTCCAGCGAAATACACCTCGTCAGCCCGGTAATGGCGTGCTTCGAGGACGTATAGGGCGCCGAGCCCGGCCTGGGCACATGTGCGGAAATCGAACCGTTGTTTATGATGCGGCCGCCCTGGGGGCTCTGGTCCCGCATCATGGTGAAGGCACCTTTTGCGATCAGGAACGCGCCATCGAGATTGACCCCTATAACCTGACGCCACTGCTCATAGGTCAGCTCTGCCAGGTTGAGCGGCGGCACGTTTGTTCCAGCATTGTTGAACACCACGTCGATCCGACCATGAGCTTTTTCGATGCCGGCATACAATGCCTCGACAGACGCGGGGTCGGTGACGTCACAGGAGATGGCCTGCATATTTGCGCCAGCTTCGCCTGCTTCTGAAATTGTGTCCTTCAGGGCGCTTTCGCGCCGGCCCGTCAACACCACTGTCCAGCCATCAGCCGCCAGTGCGATGGCGCACGCCCTGCCAATGCCCGATCCTGCGCCGGTAACCAGTGCAAACCCCTTGCTCATATGATCTGTCCTTTATGTTCCGGTGTTGCCGCGACAGGCAAACATCACCGTTGAATCGTATGAAAACACCTTGTCGCCATGCTGGTTGTGGCCATGCGGCGTCAGTGTGACAAGCCCCCAGCCGGGCCGCGACTTCATCTTGCGGGCACCTGTAATGGTACCGCCATAGGTTACCGTGTCTCCTGGATAGACCGGTCTGTTCCATTGCAGGTTCTGAAAGCCTGGCGAAGGACCCAGCGCTGGCAGCGGGTCACCCCTTGCTGCCGCGGCATCACGCAATGAAAAATGATAGCGCGCCAGCAGCTTCATGCAGGCAGATGCCGTATGCCATCCGGACGCGGCCAGTCTGCCGAAATAGGTGTTGGCTGCTGCCTCGTCATTCAGGTGAAACGCCTGCGGGTCATACTTGTTGGCATAGTCAATCACCGCTTCACGGGTAAAATGATAGTCGCCGTAGACAGCCTGCTGGCCTGTCTCAAAGTCTTCCAGCCAGATCGAGGTGTATCCACTCATCACCTAGCCCTCTCTTGCCGCGCGAACGCGAAACAGGTTGGTGCCGGTCATTTCAGTCTTGGGGTCTCCGGTCTGGTCTAGGGCTTCCCAGCGCATGCGCACAATGCCCATTTCAGGTCGTTTGGATGAAACCCGCTTTTCCAGTACGCTATAGCGCAGCGACAGGACATCGTCGGCATAGACCGGCTTCATCCATTTCACCTGCTCGACGCCGAACGAACCCATGCCGGCTGCCCGGTTTGCATAGCCCAGCACCATCAGCCGGTTCATGATCGAACATACCTGCCAGCCCGATGCGCACAGGCCTCCAAGCACCGAAGCATTGGCCAGGTCTTCATCGAGGTGAAACGGCTGCGGATCCCATTCGTGCGCATATTCGCGTATCAAATCCACGGACATGGCGAATGTACCGCAGGTTTGCGTGTCACCAACCTTGAAGTCCTCGTAATGCAGCAATTCCCCTGACATGGATGTTGTTTTCAAGGCTGCATGGGCTGTGGTCAAGGGGCAGGATAGTTCATCAGGCGGGATTGATCAGGTGTTGAACCTGAAATGCAGTACGTCACCGTCCGAGACGATGTATTCCTTGCCCTCGAGCCGCATCTTGCCGGCATCGCGGGCACCGGCTTCACCCGACAACCTGACAAAGTCGTCATAGGCAATAGTTTCAGCGCGGATGAACCCCTTCTCGAAATCGGTATGGATCGCCCCCGCGGCGGCAGGTGCCTTGGTGCCGTTGGTCACCGTCCAGGCACGCGCCTCTTTCGGGCCGACGGTGAAATAGGTCAAAAGCTTCAGCAATTTGTATCCGGCGCGGATAACCCGGTTGAGGCCCGGCTCCGCCAGTCCGATGGCATCCAGGTATTCGCGCTGCTCATCATCGTCCAGCACGGCAATTTCGCTTTCGATCTTGGCAGACACCACAACCGCCTGCGCCCCCTGCTCTGCCGCATAGGCCTTCACAGTGTCTGAAAAGCCGTTACCTGCATCTGCCGATGTTTCTTCGACATTGCAGACATACAGCACTGGCTTTGATGTCAGCAGACCCAGCATGCGGAACGCTTTTTGTTCGTCATCTGCGATGTCGAGTTCACGCGCCGGTTTGCCTTCACGCAACAGTTCCAGCGGCCGCATCATGAAATCATATTCTGCCTTTGCCGCCTTTTCTCCCGACTTGGCCTTCTTCTCCACCCCGGCAATGCGTTTTTCCAGGCTTTCCATGTCCGCCAGCATCAATTCGGTTTCAATGGTTTCGATATCGGCGATCGGGTCGATACGGCCTTCCACGTGGGTAACGTCGCCGTCCTCAAAACAGCGGACCACATGGGCAATGGCATCAACCTCACGGATATTGGCCAGGAACTGGTTGCCGAGGCCTTCACCTTTCGAGGCGCCCTTGACCAGGCCGGCAATGTCGACAAACGTCAGCCTTGTCGGAATGGTCTGGGCAGATTTTGCGATGGCTGCCAGCTGCACCAGGCGCTCGTCCGGCACGGCCACGTCCCCGACATTCGGTTCAATGGTGCAAAACGGATAGTTGGCGGCCTGTGCCGCCGCTGTCTGCGTCAACGCGTTGAACAGGGTCGACTTGCCCACATTGGGCAGCCCGACGATACCGCACTTGAAACCCATTTATTCCTTATCCTTCTTGCCCAGCAGTCTGTTCAGCATTTCGGCCATGGGGCCGGATTTCGACAGCGCAGGCTTGCGGGTTGCGGCGCGTGCCTGCTGTATATGGCTTTGCTGCTTCCCCGATGTTTTGGATGGTGTTTCTGGCACTTGCTTGGCGTTTCCGTCCGAACGCACGCCCAGCGCCACCTTGTTCATGAACCCGGCATCATCGCCCTTCACCAGCAACCCTGCACTGCGTGCCACCTCGTCCAGCAATGGCTCCAGCCAGTCCCGGTCCGCCTTGGCGAAATCACCAAGAACATGGCCCGTTACCCTGTCCTTTGATCCCGGATGGCCGATGCCGAGGCGCACCCGGCGGTACTCCTTGCCGCAATGGGCATCGATCGAGCGGATACCGTTGTGACCGCCTGCGCCGCCTCCGGTTTTCACCCGCACCTTGCCCGGCACCAGGTCAAGCTCATCATAAAACACCACAAGGTCTTCCGGCCCCAGGTTGTAAAACCGCATGGCCTCGCCCACGGCACGACCGGATTCGTTCATGTAGGTCTGCGGTTTCATGACCAGGACTGTTTCACCGTCCAGCAGGCCTTCGGAGATTTCCGACTGGAATTTCTTGCGCCATGCAGAAAAGCCATGGCGGCGAACAATCTCGTCCGCCGCCATGAAACCGATATTGTGCCGGTGCCCGGCATATTTCCTGCCTGGATTTCCAAGCCCTGCGATAATCAGCATGACTGCCTCATTTCGCTTGTTGCAAAATCGGACCGGAAAAGCCCGGCGAAGAGATTACTCTTCGCCGCTCTCGCCAGCGGCTTCTTCGCCGCCTTCGGCTCCTTCTTCGCCTTCTGCACCTTCTTCGCCTTCAACACCCTCTTCGCCTTCAACTTCATCCTCCTCATCTTCGGCGCCACCGGACGGGGCGGAGATGGTCGCAATGGTGAAGTCACGATCAGTGATGGTGAAGTTCATGCCTTCCGGCAATGTCAGATCCGATGCATGCAGGCCATCGCCGATATCCAGTTCGGAAACATCCATGTCGAAGCTTTCCGGGATCGCATCTGCCGGACACATGATCTCAACAGTGTGACGAACAACGTTCAACACACCGCCGCGCTTGAGGCCGGGGCTGTCTTCATCACCGAGGAAGTTGATCGCCACTTCAACGGCGATACGCGCGCCCTTGCCGAGCCGCAGAAAGTCAACGTGCACGACGAAGTCGCGAACCGGGTCAAACTGCACATCACGCGGAATGGTGCGGACCTTGGTACCGTCAACATCGATGTCAACCAGTGTCGACAGGAAACGACCCGTCTGCACCTGTTTCATCAATTCACGGTAGTCCATGGAAATTGTCTGGGGTTCTTTCTTGTCGCCGTAGATTACGGCGGGTACGCGGCCTTCGCGGCGGACTGCACGGGCGGCCCCCTTGCCGGCCCGTTCGCGCACCGAAGCGTTCAGTGTGGCGGTCTGTGCCATCGTCTGTCTCCTGCTGTCGTGCAAGTGGTAAAACTAAGGCGCGTCAACCATTGATGCGCCAACCGGTATCCGACCGAAGATCTCCTCCAGGGGTGAACGAGCCCGGCAACCGATTGCGGGCTTATACATAAAGCGGCGC